>LJUR01000190.1 GCA_001304105.1 Deltaproteobacteria bacterium SM23_61 | reverse complement strand
CCTATGCTCGATGAACTAGAAAAGGGAAGGTGGCCAAGTTTCGTCTCTGATATGAAACAGGAGGCTGCCGCTCGAGAGAAGACCAAAGTGGATTTGCAGGCCCCGAGGGAATCGATCGATGACCTTCTGGGTCTTCTTGAACTTACCTACCAAGACAAGGTCGTCCACTGGAAACACGGTGGAATCGTGGGTGTCTTTGGATACGGCGGAGGGGTAATCGGCAGGTATTGTGACCAGCCGGACCAATTTCCGGGGGTAAGAGATTTTCATACCCTCCGGGTCAATCAGCCTGGGAACAAGTTTTATTCCACCGAGTACTTAAGGCAACTGTGTGATTTATGGGAGAGGCGCGGTAGCGGAATTACCAACATGCACGGTTCTACCGGTGACATCATATTACTTGGAACGACGACCCCGCAGTTGGAAGAGATCTTCTACGAGCTGACCCATAACCTTCATCAGGACCTGGGCGGTTCGGGTTCCAACCTTAGAACTCCGTCGGACTGTTTAGGGATGGCCCGCTGCGAATATGCCTGCTACGATACTACGGCTTTGTGTTACAACCTGACCATGGAGTATCAAGACGAGCTGCACCGGCCGGCATTCCCCTATAAATTCAAATTCAAGTTTGATGGCTGTCCCAACGGTTGCGTGGCGTCTATCGCGAGAGCCGACATGTCGATTATCGGTACCTGGCGGGACGACATCCGGATTGATCAGGCGGCTGTGAAAGCCTATGTCGGTGGTGAGTTCAAGCCTAATGGCGGCGCCCATTCTGGACGTGACTGGGGAACCTTCGATATCCAAAAAGAAGTAATTGACCTGTGTCCAACCCATTGTATGTCCTGGAATGGAAAGAAGCTTGTGATTGACAATAAAGAATGCAACCGCTGTATGCATTGTATCAATGTAATGCCCAGGGCACTGAGGATAGGACTGGATCGGGGGGCCTCCATACTCTTTGGCGCCAAAGCCCCGATCCTGGAGGGGGCGCAGATGTCCACCTTGACGATCCCCTTTGTCAAGGTTGAGGAGCCATATGATGAGATTAAAGCGATAATCGAAAAGGTTTGGGACTATTGGGCTGAAGAGGGTAGAAACCGAGAGCGACTCGGCGAGTTAATGCAACGACAGGGATTTCAAAAGTTTCTGGAGGTCTTAGGGCTGAAGCCAGACCCCCGAATGATTCGGGAGCCCCGGTCCAACCCCTACGTTTTCTGGAAGGAAGAGGATGTTCCAGGGGGATGGGAACGGGATATTCAAGAATTCAGGAAAAAACACAAAAAATAGGAGGTTTGGGGAATGGGCTTCGATCCAAAAAATCCGTTGAAAGACAGAATTACCGACATCGGTCCCAGAGATTATAAAGAATTTTTGCCCCCCGTCATTAAGGAGAATTGGGGGAAGTGGCTATACCATGAAATCCTTGAACCGGGTGTGCTAATGCATGTCTCCGAAACCGGAGCGAAAGTCTACACGGTTAGGGTCGGCGGCTCCCGGCTCATGAGTGTGACCCATATTCGGGAGATCTGCGACATCGCGGATAAACACTGTGGCGGAAAACTTAGATTCACGACCCGCAATAACATCGAGTTCATGGTAGACGATGAATCAAAGTTGAAACCGCTTATGAAAGATCTTGAAAAGAGAGAATTTGCGGGTGGATCAAAAAAGTTTCCCAGGGGAGGTACTGGTTCTGGCCTCACCAACATAGTTCATACCCAGGGGTGGATTCACTGCCATACCCCGGCCATAGATGCCTCGGGGATCGTAAAGGCCGTAATGGATGAGTTATATGACGAATTTCAGAACATGAGATTTCCCGCCCACGTTCGCATTTCGCTTGCCTGCTGCCTCAATATGTGCGGTGCCGTTCACTGCTCTGACATCGCCATTCTCGGTGTCCACCGTAAGCCCCCCATTATAGACCACGAGAATTTGCCAAATATGTGTGAGATTCCCATGACAATCGCAGCATGTCCTACCGGGGCTATCCGGCCTGCTACGGTGGATGGCAAAAAGAGCGTTACAGTCAACAAAGAGCGATGCATGTTCTGCGGTAATTGCTATACCATGTGCCCCAGTATGCCGTTGGCGGATGAAGAGGGTAGTGGCGTTGCTCTCCTTGTGGGCGGGAAGATATCAAACAGGATTACGCAACCCAAGTTCTCCAAGCTTGTGGTTCCTTTCCTCCCCAATGAACCTCCCCGTTGGCCCCAAACAGTAGACGCAATCAAAAAGATCCTGTATGCCTATGTTGAAGATGCCAAGAAATATGAGCGCCTGGGTGACTGGGCGGAGAGAATTGGCTGGGAGAGGTTCTTCGAGAAGACAGGGTTGCCGTTTACAGATCATCTTATTGATGATTATCGTTTTGCTTATACTACCTGGCGTACAAGCACCCAATTTAAATTTTAGCAAAAGAGGTGGTACATGGGTATCGAAGAGGACAAACAACTTATACTCGATACGTTGAAGTCCAAAGCAGGCAAGACCAAGTTCTATTTGAACGACTTCAACAAAATGTTTCCTGACAGAAAACCAAGGGACATAAAGAAGATCGTGAACCAAATGGTAGCGGAGGGTCTCTTGGAATACTGGTCAAGTGGCAGCACGACCCTCATCGGGCTCAAGGGCGAGGGCAAGCAGCACGAGGCTGAGGCCAGGGAAGAATAAAGAAAGGATAGTCTTCTTGGCCCTGCGAGGAAACTCGACAGGACTCTCCTTACGGCAAGGATAGAAGCCTGTCTTCGCAGGGCCAGGGAGGCGACTCCGTCCCCCTACCCTGCCTTATTCTCACTCGCGCGCTGCTCCCCCTTTTAAACCGCCCGACATATTTGGCATTGGATTCGATTGAATTTCGGTCCGGGTTCTTGATTAGATTTTAAAATATGATCCTGTTTTTTTTCCGCCGACAAACCTGGGAAATTATTACCATGAAAACTTGAACCTTGGCCTGAACCATCCCGAGCGGGCAGAAGAACCTCTTTCGTCCCCCTCTTCCCTTCATGCGGCTGTGGCAACCTCGGCCATGCGGGCGGCCTTCCTCCGCAGAAAGACCTTCACGATCTCCGCCGCCGTCGGCGCGATGAACATGAAGGGCAGCATCACCAGCCAGTCGCCCGCGCTCAGGGGAAACGTGTCCACGAAGGGCTGCAGGAAAGGCAGGTAGATGGTTGCCAGGAGAAACAGGAAGGATGACCCCGTGGCCAGGACCATCCACTTGTTGGAGAAGACTCCGATAGAAAAAATGGAGTATGTCTCCGAGCGGGAGGTGAAGGCCCGCAGGAGCTCGGAGCAGACCAGGGTGGAAAAGGCCACCGTCTGTGCGGCCATCACGTTGCCCGGGAAGCGCTGCAGGGCCAGGTAGAAGACGGTCAGGACCGCGATCGTGTCGGCGATGGCGATGACGACGATACTGTAGAGCATGTCTCTGTTGATCACCGGCTCCCGGGTCGGCCGGGGGGGCCGTTTCATGATGTCCGGCTCCCCTTTCTCCAGACCCAGGGCCAGGGCGGGCGCCCCGTCGGTCACCAGGTTGAGAAGGAGCAACTGGATCGGCCGCATGGGGATGGGCAGCCCGGCCAGCATGGAAAGAAAGATGATCAGGATCTCGCCGATGTTACAGGCCACCAGGAAGAAGACGAACTTGCGAATGTTGGAGTAGATGATCCGCCCCTCTTCGATGGCCGAAACGATGCTGGCGTAGTTGTCGTCGGTGAGCACCATGTCCGCCGTCTCCTTGGAGACGTCGGTCCCGGTGATTCCCATGGCCACCCCGATGTTGGCCCGTTTCAGGGCCGGGGCGTCGTTCACCCCGTCGCCGGTCATGGCCACCACGTGGTCCCTGGCCTTGAAGGCGTCCACGATCTTGGTCTTGTGCTGGGGCGAAACCCGGCAGCAGGCGTTCACCCGGTCGATGACCCCCGCCAATTCCGTATCGCTCATTCTGTCCAGCTCGGCCCCGGTGAGGACCATCCCTCCCGGACGCAGCATACCAATTTCTTTGGCGATGGCCTCGGCGGTGTCCTTGTAGTCCCCGGTCACCATGACGCTCTTGAGCCCGGCTTCCCGGGCCACCCGGACCGCCTCCTTCACCTCGGGCCGGGCCGGATCGATCATGCCCAGGAGCCCGACGAAAGTCAGGTTCTTTTCCACCGCGTCGGCGCTGCAATCATCGGGAATCCGGTCCAGGGGACGGTAGGCCACGCCCAGGACCCGCAGGGCCTGCCGGGCCATATCCTGGTTGATGGCCAGGATCTCTTTGCGCTTCTCCTCGTTCAGAGGAACCGCCTTGCCGTCTTCTGAGACCGTCTGGCAGAGGTCCAGAACGATGTCCGGGGCGCCCTTTACGAAGGCCACGTAGGGCGGAACTTCTTTCAGAGGAAGGTGACAGGCAGGATTCCCCGGGGCCTGGCACTGGTGAATGGTGGTCATCCGCTTGCGTTCCGAGTCAAAGGGGACCTCCTGGACGCGGGGAAGGATCTTTTCAACCTCATGGCGCCAGAGGCCCCCCTTGGCCGCGATCACCACCATGGCCCCTTCCGTGGGGTCTCCCACCATTCGCCAGGTCCGCTCCCCCTTCTCCTCCCCGCTCTCTTCCAGCTTCGAATCGTTGCACAAAAGGGATCCGTAAAGGAGCAGGGAAACCCCCGGATCCTTCGAGGGTTCCAGGGGCTGGCCGTCGAGGGAGAACTGGCCCTTGGGGTTATACCCTTCTCCCGTCACCTTGAACCGTTTTCCTCCGGCCCATCCCTGGACCACGGTCATTTCGTTCTGGGTCAGGGTCCCGGTCTTGTCCGAGCAGATCACCGTGGCGCATCCCAGGGTTTCCACCGCGGGGAGTTTCCGGATCAAGGCATGGCGGCGGATCATCCGCTGCATCCCCAGGGCCAGGCAGATGGTCACCACCGCTGGCAGCCCTTCCGGTACCGCGGCGATGGCCAGGGCCACCGCGGTCATGAAGAGTTCGATGATATCCTTCTTCTCGGCGGAGAAGTAAGCCATCAGCCCCTGGCTGAAAATGACCCCCGGATGCGTGTCCCGAACGAGACCGTAGATGAAGATCACGCCGCAGATGGAGAGGCAGACCATCCCCAGGACTTTGCCCAGATGGTCCAGCTTCTTCTGCAGGGGGGTCTCCTCTCCTTCGTAGGACTGGAGCATCTGGGCGATGAGGCCGATCTGGGTGTGCATCCCGGTTCCGGTGACCAGTCCCTTCCCCCTTCCGTAGGTGATGAGGGTGGACATGAAGGCGGAATTCCTGCGGTCCCCGATGGGAATGTCCTTGTCCAGGACCACCTTGGCCTCCTTGTCCACAGGAACGGATTCCCCGGTCAGGGAAGCTTCTTCCACCTTCAGGTTCACGCTCTCGATGAGGCGCATGTCCGCGGGAACATAGTTCCCTGCTTCGAGCAAGACAATGTCCCCGGGGACCAGCTCCCGCGAGGAAACGGTGACCTGGTGGCCGTCCCGGATAACCTGGGCGTTGGGGGCGGCCATCTTTTTCAGGGCGGCCAGGGCCGCTTCGGCCTTGGACTCCTGGACCACCCCCACCACCGCGTTCAGGATTACGATGACCATGATGGCGACGGCGTCGATCACCTCTCCCACAAGGACAGAGACCACCGCGGCCACGATCAGAATGATGACCAGAAAGTTGTTGAACTGGCTGAGAAGCAGCTGAAAGAAGCCGGGACGCGGCTTTTCCGTAAGCTCGTTGGGCCCGTGTTTCTCCAGGCGGTCCTGGACCTCCGCCTGGGTCAGCCCCTTTTCCAGATGGGTCTCAAATTGGCTGATGACGTGCCCGATCTCCCGGGCATGGCATTCCTGACCTTGCATCGTTCTTCTCCATTTCGATTTATGAACCTATCTCCCACAGAATGTCTTTTCCGGGGATTGCTGTTTGCTTAAATTTTTCCTTCAAACCAATGGCCCGACGACAACGCTTCGGGCCATTAAACTCCGGCAAGTTTTTCCAAGGATAACCGGACGTTATCCCAATTTCTCCTCTGGCGATATCCTTTTTGGCTCGGGCTTTTTCGAGTCAGGGAAAGAGTCGGTCCAATTCGGCCCTCCGGATCACGTTCGTGGCTTCTTCCATCTTGGAGGCGATCTCCCGGGCGGAAGAGGTCTTCACGGTCTGGGTAGCGGCCAGATACACCTCTTTTTCTGCCTCCTCCAGTTCTCCCAGAAAAGCAAGGTAATTCTCCCGCGTCCGGTAGGCATTCCTCACCAGGGAAAGATAATCCTTTCCTTCCGCCTCCAGGAGCCGACTGTAATGATCGATGAGAAGGTCCATTTCTCTCAGCTGTTTCTGGCGGATTTTGCTGGAATACAGCCCGGCTTTATCGCTGGCCAGCACGTTGCCGGTTTTGTCTTTGATTTGCTTCCGGACCTCTTCTCTGCTTTTTCCCTTGTCGACCCTAGCGAAGGCGGCCTCCAGGGCCATCCTCTTGGTGAAAAGGAAATTGAGGCTGAAGGTCTCCCTCGACCGCTTCAGCTGGAAAAGATTCGTGAGAAACAGAATGGGGATCAGGATCTCCCAAGCGGTCACCGGCTTGGATTCAACAACCGAAGCAGCCACAGTCTTGGCCAGAGACCGTTCCCGGGCCAGAATCGCATCCCGTTTCGTATCCAGAATTCGCGGCAGAAATCTTCCCATGTTCGGTCACCGATCCTCCGGATATACCTGTTCGATCTCTTTCCTCCGCAACTCTTCCACCTGGGCCTTTTCCGCCCGCAATCGACCCCAGATTTCCGGGGTATGGCCGTGCTGGTCGGCCACCGCCCGGTCCGCCGCCTCCAGTCGCCGCAAATAGGCCTGGTAATCCTGCCGGGTCCGGTAACATCTGCGGAGGAGAGAGGGATAGGCATCCCCTTCTTCCCGAAGAAGGACAGAATAGTGTTCGACCAGAACCGAGATCTGTTCCCGGTGCCCCCGCAGGAGGCCTTCGGTAAAAAGATCAAGGGACTGGAGCCATTTCCGGATTTCTTCCTCCGCCCGGGAAAACCGGGCTTCCCGGGGTTCCCCCCGCATGATATCCAGGGCGGCGTCGAGAGCAGCCTTTCGGGGGAGGAGAAAGACGGCGCTGTAGCGGGACACGGCCTGGTTCCTGCGGAGGAGGTCAAAAAAAAACATTCCCGGAATGAGGTAATGCCAGGTCGTTAGGGGCCTTTTCACCCATAAGCCGAGGGCTACCCTCCGAGCGAAAGATTCCTCGGCAGCCAGGATCATCCCATAGTTTTTTATGTATTCAGCGCTCATCGATTCTTATCCTCGAATCAAAACCGAGGTTGCCGCCTCCAGTCGCCGCAAATAGGCCTGGTAATCCTGCCGGGTCCGGTAACATCTGCGGAGGAGAGAGGGATAGGCATCCCCTTCTTCCCGAAGAAGGACAGA
>LJUR01000189.1 GCA_001304105.1 Deltaproteobacteria bacterium SM23_61 | reverse complement strand
AGCTCTGCCGGCTCTGAAGAGCTGCATGAATGCCAGCGGGCCCGCCGCCAATGATCACGATATCCATACCTTGGTATAATTCGAAATTAAGGTTTATTTTTGCTTAGGAAATTATAAAAGTCTCTGCGCCCTCCGAGGAGAAAGAAAAAATATCAACCGCAGAGCACGCGGAGACCGCGGAGCTTTTTCTGGGTAAAGACAAAAATACACAAATCATTTTATGGATCGAGACTCCTCTTTACCTTTCGAGCCTCCAGGATTCTAGACCAGAAGATGAACGAAGAGGAAGCGGAGAGCGCAGAGTACCCAAATTGGAATGCTGGGATCTAAAAACGATTGGACATTGGAATACTGGAATAATGGGTTTAAGCATTCTATTTCTTGCCCATCATTCCAATATTCCATTCTTCCATTTATTCCTTTTCTTGATCCTCTGCGTGCTCCGCGACCTCTGCGGTTAATTTTTTTTCATTTTAAAAACCAATCCAGAATCTCCTCCGCCCGGGCGGGGTGATCGAAGTGGGTCAAACTTCCCCCCATGGCGGCCAGCTTATCGTGGAGGAGATTCCGCACCTTCTCGCTTCCCCACAGGGGGAGGGGGACAGCCATGCCGACCCTGAGGCCCAGGCTGGCCAATCCCAGTGCCGTAGCCAGGTCCTGACAGCTTTTAACCCCCGTGTAACAGATCCCCTTGACGTCCTTCAGCCTTCCGGATACGGCTAGGGCCTTCAAGGCCAGAACCGGCCATTGCCGGCCGTCCAGGACTTGAACGGGACGTTTTTTCTTGGGGGAGGCGAGGCCCTTTTTGACCTTCCACAACCCGCAGTCGCCCCAGCCAGTGACTGCAAAACCCTTGCCCTGGAGGACGGGTGCTATTTCCGTCGGAATCCAACCCAGGGGGTGGTAAGGATGATCGGCTCCGCCGAGGAAAATCAATTTCTTAGCCGAGGCTTTTTTGAAATACGCTTCCAGAACTGAAGAGGCGACGGCAACCTCGGCTTCTTCCACCAGAGAGGATGGGGGGCTGAAGCCGATTTGAATAGTAAGGTTCTTCTTCTCCTTGGCTTTTGGCAGCAAGTCCCGGATAGATTTGGGGTCCATGGAGGAAGCTGCGGGGATGTTCAGGGTGTGGCAGAGTTCGATGAGGGATGGGTCAGTCCCCAATCCGGCAACCAGGAGGTTGATTTTCCCCGAGCTCAGGACCAACTCGGATTCTCCGGAGGTGCAGACGACGGGCAGGTAGCTCCCTCCCAGGGAAATGAATTCGCCCAGGGAAAGAACCTGTCCGCTGCCGGAAAAGTTTTTTTGGACTTCGGACAGGAGCGCTTTCAGGAATTCAAATGAAGGCCGTCCGCAGATAGCGATGTTGACTTCCTTTTCGGCCAGAAGGCCATACCCGACCCTGAGGGGAAGGGTTTTTCTCTGCCCCCGGAATGCCGGGCCCTTGGAGAGCCAGCCGATGGTCAGCAGGGCCAGCCGCAGCGCCTGGGTGATCATGTTTCCCGCAGATTCCATGGGGCGATTTAAAAGGTCGGCGGCGCTTTGGATCTCTCCGGAGGAGACGCGGTCTCCTCCGAGATTCTTAAAGGCCTGAGAAAAGGCGGCCTTAAGGGAGGATGCCCAGGAGGGTTCGGAAATCGGCTTGTCTTCTGGCATGGCTTCCAGGGCTCCGCTGAGAGCCAGGCGAAGCAGCAGCGCGGCGACCATCCCATCGCGGTCCAGCCCGCAGAGTCCCCGTTCCGCTCCCCGTCCGAAGGGATCGATACGGCAGGGGCCCTGGAGACAGCCGTAAGGGCAGCTCAGGCCGGTCCGCAGGAAGCCATCCTGGGGCTGGAGCCTTTCAAAGCGGTCCCAGCTCAGCTTAAGCCCCCTCTGGTAGGCGGATTTCAAAAGCTCCTGACTGACCGGGTCAACCGTCTTTATCTGAATCGATTCCATAGAGTATTTTCCAATCTTATATGTTTTTGAAGTCTTGGCTGCCCTTTCCAAAGTTTCAAGCTAGGCGGGCTAACTTGTTTCTTTCCAATCTATACCCAATACCCTACACCCTACCCCCTACACCCTACCCCCTACACCCCACACCCTGCCCCCTGCGCCCTCATTTGAGATCGAGCAAAATCATTCCGCTGGCTTTCTTCTGGGCTATTTCCTGGCTCACTTCCTTTCGCCGGTGCTCGAATACTTTATCGAACTCCTCCACCTCCACCAGTTCCAGCGCCTTACAGGGGCAGACCTCCACGCAAACCGGGTTGTCCATGAAGGCGCACCGGTCGCATTTCAGGGCGATTTTCCGCTCCGGCCAGGGGTAGATCACCCCGTAAGGACAGAACAGGGTGCAGGTCCAGCAGGCGATGCAGCGGTCCTCCTGGACAATCACCAGGTTGGACTCGGCCTCCCGGATCAAGGCTCCGGTCAGGCAGGCGTCGATACAAGGGGCGTTGAGGCAGTGGCGGCACTGGAGGGCGATGGGCTGCCGATTGCTTCCTTCCACGCGCACGCGAGGCCTGGGAGTGGGGGACTCCTGAACGGCCTTTAAGAGGGTTTTCCCATCGCTTCCCCTCTCGGCCGCGCAGTAGAGTTCACAGGTCTTGCATCCGGTGCAGCGGTCCAGATGAACGGCGATCACTTTCATGAATCCCCCTACTGAAAAAGGCTAATGGGACACGGATGAACACGGATACACACGGATAAGATTTGGCCAAAGACAAATAACTCAAATGGGACACAGATGAACACAGATAAACACAGATTCACAGAAACAGAAATAGATAAAAAAGCATAAAACGGCAATGTCGTTTTCTTCTTACCCCTTATCCCTCACCTTTCACCGCTTTTATCGGGACGCGGATGAACACGGATCAAAACAGAACAAGGATAAATCTGGAAGAAAGCAACCAAAATCACCGTCATCTCTTCTTGGAATGCTGGGCCATGCGCACGGCCATCCGCAGGGCGGCCTGGAATGCTCCGCTATCCGCGATTCCTTTCCCGGCGATATCGTGGGCGGTCCCGTGAGCCGGGGTGGTGATCACGATGGGATGGCCCGCGGCGATGGTCACGCCGCGATCGAATCCCAGCAGCTTGGTGGCGATCTGCCCCTGGTCATGGTACATGGTTACGATGCCGGAAAACTCCCCCCGGCGGGCGCGGACAAAGATCGTATCCGCTGGGTAGGGGCCGGCCACGTCCATTCCCTCGGCCCGGGCCTTTTCCACCGCGGGCTTGATGATCGTTTCTTCTTCCGGACCGAAGAGACCTTTCTCGCCGCCGTGGGGGTTGAGGGCGGCAATGCCGATTCTGGGGCCGGGGACGCCGGCCCGGGTCATGGTTTGGTGAAGGAGCTGAATCGCCTTTCCGATCCTTTCCGGGGTAAGACGGTTGACAATGTCCCGGAACCCGATATGCGACGTGACCCGGGAAGTAAAGAGGGGATCCAGGGCGTTGATCTCTCCGTAAAGCTCCGCCCGGGTATGCCTGGCAAAATAGCCTTGCTCATCTTTGAAGTCGGAGCCTCCCAGGCTCATGGCCAGCTTGTTCAGGGGGGCAAAAACGACAGCATCGGCTTCGCCTTCCATGGCCTGGGATACGGCAAAATCCAGGTACTGAAGGCAGGCCTTTCCCGCTTTGGCATTGACCTCCCCCATTCGGTAATCTTTCGGGTCGAGGTTGGCCAGGTCGAACATTTCCACCAGGCCCGCCTCTCCACACACCTCTTCCCAACTTTTCAGGGCGACGATCTTCAGGGAGACTTTGGTAAGCTCGATGGCCCCGGCCATCACCCGGCAATCGCCGATGACCGCCGGAATGCAGAGCCGGCGGGTCTCTTCGGTGCTCAGGGACTTGGCCACGATCTCGGGCCCGATGCCCGTGGCATCCCCCATGATCAAAGCGACTCTGGGACGTGATTTAGGAAGGGAGCCCAAAATAATTTTTCTCCTCTATCTTTCGCTGGGGTTACAAAATTTCATGAAAAGGATTCGTGGTTCAGACCCCTCTTTCCTGCAAAAATCCGTATATAATGAAGAGGGGAGACTGTCAAGGGTAAAAGAGAATTTGCAGGTGGAAGCAAACATGTGTCCCTCAAAAAATTCCGACCGGCTGGACTTTCCTTCAAATCGTTAGACTTTTCCCCGATTTTTGGGATAAGATATTAAGGTTAAACAAATTCCAAGAGAGGTTTATCCACGCAAAGGGAGGATTTTAGGAATGAGACCAGCAGGCGGCTACTTGAAAATGGTACTCCGGGTCGACTTAAGCGGGGGGCAGGTCAAGGCAGAACCCCTCCGGGACGACCTGATTGAGAAATATGTGGGCGGAACCGGCATTGGAGCCAGACTTCTCTATGAAGAGGTTCCCCCGGGGGTGGAGTGGAACGACCCGAAGAATCGTATGTTCATATTTTCGGGCCCTCTGGGGGCCACCCGGATCTCCGGGACCGGGACTTTCTCGGTGATCACCAAGGGTCCCATGACCAACCTGACGGGATGCTCCCAGGCCAACGGCGTCTTCGGGGCTTACCTGAAACTGGCCGGTTTCGACGGGATCGCTGGTGTACCTTTTCATCCATGACGGAACCGCCGAAATCCGGGATGCCCGCCATCTGCAGGGCAAAGGAACCTTTGAAACGGAAGAGATCCTGCGGAAGGAATTGAACCTGGGATTCCGGGGAAGCGTCTACGGTATCGGCCCGGCCGGTGAGAACCTGGTCCGCTTCGCCATGATTTCGGGGGATGGAGGCCATGTGGTGGCCCACAACGGCATGGGCGCGGTCATGGGGTCCAAAAAGCTGAAGGCCATTGTCGTCGCCCGGGGAAAAGCCGGGTTTGCGGTGAAGGACAAGGCGGCGGTGGAACGCTTAACCCGGGAATTGCACGAGGACGCCAAGACTAAAGGATCCAAGAGGATTTACGAATGGGGAACGGGGGGGGGATTCTCCGCGGCTGCCCTGGGAGGCTGGCTCCCGATCAAAAATTACACTACTGGAATCTTTCCCGAACACGAGAAACTGGACGGCCAGTACATCCGCACCCATTTCAAGATGAAAGACAACCCCTGCTGGGCCTGCCAGCTGAGGCACTGCAAGCTCTGTGAAGTCACGGAAGGGCCTTACAAGGGGTTCAAGGGAGAAGAGCCGGAATACGAGGGGCTGGCCGCCTGGGGGTCGGTGATCGGCAACGCAGACCCCGGCGCCACGGTGATGCTGAATTGGTTCAACGACCAGGTGGGCATGGACCTGAACGAAGCTGGCTGGACCGTGGGCTGGGCCATGGAATGCTACGAGAAAGGGGTGTTCACCCAGAAGGACCTGGGCGGGCTGGACCTGAAATGGGGCAACGTGGGGGCGGCCAAGGAGCTCCTGAAACAGATCGCCCACCGCCAGGGCATCGGAAGCCTCCTGGCCGAGGGGGTCAAGAGAGCCTCCGAGAAAACCGGGGGAGAGGCAGCCAAATGGGCCATCTATACCCATACCGGAGCCGCCCCCCGGGGCCACGACCACCGCGGGCGCTGGTGCGAGATGCTGGACACCTGCACGTCCGGTAACAGCACCATCGAAGCCACCCGGGGAGGGGTCTTCCCGGAGCGGAGTGGTTATCCCCCGGTCTTCGATAAATTTTCTCCCTGGGAGGTGGCGGCCATCAATGCCAAGGAGAACGGCTGGCTGCCTTTTGTGGACTGTCTGGGGATCTGCGCATTCACCTGCCCGAACCGGGAGCTTACCGTCCAGTGCGTAAACGCGGTGACCGGGTGGGACCTGGACCTGAAGGGCGCCACCCACATCGGTCGGCGGGTCGTGAACCTGCTGCGGGTCTTCAACCTGCGCCACGGGCTGGACCCGAAGAACGAGAGGCCCTCTTTCCGCTACAGCGAGACCCCCAAGGATGGGCCGGTCAAGGGGCGAGCCATACAACCCCACTTCGATTTCATGGTGCGAATCTACCGGGAGCTCATGGGCTGGGATCCGGAGACCGGAAGGCCTCTTCCTCAAACCCTGAAATCTCTCGGCCTCGAGGAGCTCATCGAGAAATTCTAAAAAAGACTTTTCTCTCGCCCGCTTCGCCCTGAACCATATTAGGTTCAGGGCTTCGCTCGAGCCCGCAGAGTCGCAGAGAAAGCCAAGATCGATCAAAATGGAATAACAAGAAGGATCTGGCAATTCATTTATGTTTCTTTCTTCTCTGCGGACCCTGCGGTCTCTGCGAGAGATATCTGGTTTCGTTTTTTTATTCGGGTCATAGGGTATTTTGTTTTTGGGTATTGTTTCGTCCCGCATCTCGCGGGATTCGTGCTTCGTATTTCGGATTTAATTTGAGGGTAGTCAAAAAAGAAAAAACCTGGAGCGATTTACTTTGTCTGCTTCGAAGGTAAGATTAGAGTTTTGGATGGCCGACCGCCTGGGCTTTGATCAGCCCGGGCCAGTCATCCTGGAAGAACCGCTGGAGGACGGAGAGTCCCTGCGCCGTCTCCTGACCCGCCTGTCCGGAAGGTTCGATCACTTCTCCGAGAACCTCTTCGACCCCGGAACCCAAACCCTCTCCAGTGAAGTCAGCCTGGTCCTCAACAACCACGTCGATCTTCCCGGGGGCATGGATACGAAGCTGAAAGACGGGGACCGGATTCTGTTTCTGCCGATCCTGGCGGGAGGGTAAAAGGAGCAAAGAGCGAAGAGCAGAGAGCTAAGAGTTTTTAGGTTATTCTCTATGCTCTATGCCCTCTGCTCTTGGCTTTTATACGAGTGTTTTTTCGTCCCGGCTGTCGAAAAGGTGGATGTTTTCCATGCTGGGCTTCAGGCAAAGCCGGGCATGAGGTTTGGCCTGAGTGTGGGGCTCGGCCCGGGCGATGAGTGACTGCTCGGCGGCCTTCACGTCCAGATAAACCTCACTCCCCAGGGGCTCCATCACTTCCACGGTCACGTCAAAGGTCTCCCCGGGTACCGCACAAGCCGCCTCCGGCAAATCCTCGGGGCGGACCCCGAAGATCACCCGCTTCTCCGGGTAATCCTTCAGCTTGCCCGCCTTGTCCGCGGGAATCTTCAGTTTCATTCCGGGTCCCTGGAAATACAGCGCGCCGCCCTCGGAGAGCAGTTCGCCTTCGATGAAGTTCATGGCCGGGCTGCCGATGAAGCCGGCGACGAATTTGTTGGCCGGATGAAAGTAAAGCTCCAGGGGGGGACCTACCTGCTGTTTCAACCCGTCCCTCATGACCACGATGCGGTCGCCCATGGTCATGGCTTCCACCTGGTCGTGGGTGACGTAGATGATCGTGGTCTGCAGCCGCTCATGGAGCTTCTTCAGCTCCACCCGCATCTGCACGCGCAGCTTGGCGTCCAGGTTGGAAAGGGGCTCGTCGAAGAGGAAGACCTTGGGCTTGCGCACGATGGCCCGCCCCACGGCGACCCGCTGGCGCTGCCCGCCGGAGAGGGCCTTGGGCTTGCGGCCCAGAAGCTCCCTGATGTTCAGGATCTCGGCCGCTTCTTTCACCCGCTGGTCGATCTCGTCCTTGGGAAATTTGCGCAGGGTCAAACCGAAGGCCATGTTCTGGTAAACCGTCATGTGGGGATAGAGGGCATAGTTCTGGAAGACCATGGCAATGTCCCGGTCTTTGGGGGGAAGGTTGTTGACCACTTTGTCGTCGATCAGGATATCCCCGGAGGTGATGTCCTCCAGGCCCGCCACCATGCGAAGGGTAGTCGTCTTCCCGCAGCCGCTGGGACCGACCAGGACGACGAACTCCTTGTCCGGGATCTCCAGGTCGAAATCCCGCACCGCCTTGACCTCCCCGAAGTGCTTGTTCAGCTTTTCCATTAATACTTTGGCCATATCCTCACTCCTTTAACGCGCCGGTCATACCGGCGACATAGTGGAGAGAACCCCAATAGTGTGACTCCATCCACAGACCGGTCTCTTTTACCGAAATTCACAGGGGGGAAATTATGGGGAGAAAAAATCCCTACTGAGATCCAGGGTGAGCCAAGATGCCCCCTTTTTTGAACCGGCCTATTTAAGCATGCCTTGATAAATAAGACAAGAATTAATTAGGGTGCGAGGTGCAGATGGCAGGGGGCAAAAAGCGGGGTGCCAGGAGATAACCTTTTGCTTTTTCCCTTGCACCCTGCCCCCCGCTCCCTTCACCCTATTTTTTCTGTCTGGCCAGCTGGATCGCCAGCTTGATGGCATCCACCATGGACTGGGGGTTGGCCCGGCCTTCTCCGGCTTTCCCGAAAGCGACGCCGTGATCCACAGAAGTGCGGATGATGGGCAGGCCCAGGGTCATGTTGATCCCGCTCATCTTGTCCCACTCCTTGCCGCCGGGCTTCATGGAGAATCCCACGAGCTTCACGGCAATGTGTCCCTGGTCGTGGTACATGGCCACCACGGCGTCGTACTGTTTCCCCTTCATCTTGGTGAAGACTGTATCCGGGGGTACGGGCCCTTCCACATTCCATCCCTTTCCCCGGGCTTCTTCGATGGCTGGAATGATCTCTTTCTTTTCTTCATCCCCAAACAGGCCGTCTTCCCCGGAATGGGGGTTCAGCCCGGCGACCCCGATCCGGGGGTTTTCGATCCCCAGCTGTCGTAAGAATTCATGGGTCAGGCGGATGACCGTGAAGACCCTTTCTTTCTTGATCCGGTCGCAGCAGTTTCTCATGGAGGCGTGGGTCGTCACGTGAGAGACGCGGAAATCCCCGTGGGCCAGGAGCATGCAATATTCTTTGGTACCGGTAAGATGGGAGAGGAGCTCGGTATGGCCGGCATAGTGGAAGCCCGCTTTATTGATGGCCTCTTTGTGGATGGGTGCGGTCACGACGGCTCCCACGCGCCCCTCCATGGCCAGGGCCACGGCTTTCTGAATGTACTCCACGGCTGCCTTTCCGGGCATGGGGTCCACCCTGCCGTGTTTCAGCCTGGGGAGGTCGATATTCTTCAGATCCAGAACAGGGATCAGTGCCGGGTCATCTTTCGCCTGCTCGACCTCCGTGACAGGTTGAATTTTCAAATTGCTTTTGGCTATGGAAAGAGCCTGCTCCATGGTTCCGGCATCGCCGACGACAATGGGAAGGGCCTTCCGGCGCAGGTCCTTCCGTTCCAGGGCCTTTACGATGATTTCCGGACCGATCCCGGCGGCGTCGCCCATGGTAATGGCGATGGGAACTTTAACTTTCTTTCTCATGATTTCCTCGCAAATACCGGATGATCCGCCAGAGGGCGTCCTTTTCGCCGAACCCCCCCGCTTTGGTCACCATCCGGAGTCCCTTGAAGGGCCCGTCCGTTAAAGTGCTGCAGGGAATTCCCGGCAAAACTTCTTCTTCAATAAGCAGGGCCGAAGAGGAGAGCCGTTCGCAAACCCCCATGGCCAGGTCGCCTCCGGTGAGAACGAGTCCCCCCAGCCGGACCTTTTCCAGGAGGTGGACCGCCGCCTTTCCCAGGATCCTGGGGATCATCGTTTCTTTCCCGGGCAAATGCTTCTGAAACGTAGTGGTGAGAATCGCGCCGTCCCCTTTCGCCAGAACCCCGGCGAGTTTTTGAGCGGCTGCTTTGGCCTCTGATCCTGAAGTCCGCGGATTCGTTAAACGGTCCAGGTCCGGTTCTACCAGGGGAAAGCGGGAATGAGTCCTGGCCATCTCGATCTGGTTGGCGGTCGTAGGGTTGCGGCTGGCGGAGATGATCAGGAGGGGTCGCCGGGGGCCCTTTTTCTTCAGCTTCCTGTTTTCCCGGCGGAAAGCAAGCTTCAGCTCATCGGCGAGGCCTACTGAGCCGCAGGGGAGAACCTGGCCGGAGAGAAGGTTGCAGGCCTGGGCGATGATCTTCAAATCGGATTGCAGGACTGCATCCAGCGACAGGAGGCGGGCCGGAGTCTCCTGGATCTTTTGCGCCAGAAGGGAAGCTCCCCTCCTCACTTCTTTAATTCCGATGAAGCCCACCCGTTCCCGAGTTTCTTTCTCCAGTAAACTGGAAACCCTGGATGTCCAGAGAGGGTGAAAGGGATCCCGGGCATAGGCGGTCTTCAGCAGCGGGGTCCCGTGAACCCGTAGAATCCCCCCCTCCACCGCCCGGCCCATCACCGGCACGGTGGGCACCACGACCGCTTGGGGGATTTTCCGGGCGCTCAGGATCGCCAGGGCCTCTTTACCCACGTTGCCCCGCATGGTGGAGTCGATTTTTTTATAAATTCTCCCGGTTCTTAGGCGGCGGCAGATTCGATAAACCCTGCGGTAAGCAACGTCTCCCGGAAGATTTCGACTGTTCGTGTTCAGGACCAGGGCCTGGGCTTTAGGCAGGGGCTGGTTCCATTTCACGGGAACGATGGTAATCAGCCCTTTTTTCCGGAATTGGAGCCCCGTGTCCAGGGACCCTGTGAGGTCGTCGGCGATCAGGGCGATCGCGGGAATTTTTTTTGGCCTGTTCATTACCCGTTAAGCTAACAAAAAAAGGGTGTTAGGGCAAGGGGTTTGATGAATTGCGGATTGGCGATTGTGGATTGCGGATTGAAAGAAAAACCTGAATAAATTCCGAAATCCGCAATCCGAAATCCACAATCCGAAATCGTTGCGGCCTTGACAAAAGGTGGGAACATGATATAAAGAAAGTGAATTTTTTCAAAAGGATTCGTTACCCAGACGGTTCCCTTTCGCCAGGTAGTTTCTATCTTGAAACCTGATTTTTTCCCTCCCCCTTGACGGGGGAGGGTGAGGGTGGGGGAGATTAGGGATCTGGGTGGGAGGACTTTCTATTCTCATCCCCCTCACCCCAACCCCCTCCCGCAAGGGGAGAGGGGGTTTCCGGATGAAGACCAGGTCATTTTCCCGCCGGGAAGGAATAGGGAGAGCCGGCCATCGATCTTCGGCCCTTGGACAGCGAAGACGCGCGATTCATGCGGATTGCCCTTGAAGAGGCCGGGATGGCCGGAAAAGAAGGGGAAGTACCCATCGGGGCGGTTTTGGTCCTGGGAGGGGAAGTTGTCGGGCGCGGTCGAAACCGTCCCATTGGCCTGGCCGATCCTTCGGCGCACGCAGAGATTCTGGCCCTTCGTGAAGGGGCGGCGCGGGTCAAAAATTATCGACTCCCCGGGAGCACCTTGTATGTGACCCTCGAACCGTGCCTCATGTGCACGGGGGCTATTCTTCAGGCCAGGGTGGGCCGCCTGGTATTCGGGGTGGAAGATCCCAAGGGGGGCGCCGTTTCCTCCCTTTATTCGCTGCTGGAAGACCCCCGGCTCAACCACCGGGTGGAGGTGAGTTCGGGAGTTCTCCGGGAAGAATGCCGCGAGCTCCTGCAACGCTTCATAATCTGCTAGAAGGTCTGTTTATTGTCGCCCCGGCGAAAGCCGGGGCCCAGAACATCTTGGAATTACTGGATTCCGGCTTTCGCCGGAATGACGGATGAAGTGGCCTTCAAAAAGAATTCTATTTATATTTTGTTCTCTCTGTGTTCTCTGTGACCTCTGTGGTGAAATGTTGTTTTGAACGGAGAGGTACCGAAGTGGTCGTAACGGGGTCGACTCGAAATCGACTTGGGGGCCAAAAGCTCTCACGTGGGTTCGAATCCCACCCTCTCCGCCAATTGAGCAAAGAGCATGGAGCATAGAGCATGGGGTTCAAAAAAATCGCGTTGATGCTATGCTCCTTGCTTTAGTTGGTTGTGTTGCTTTTACTCTATGCTCTCTGCTCCATGCTCTATGCCTTATTACGCGGAGAGATGCCCGAGCTGGCCGATGGGGCACGACTGGAAATCGTGTGTTCTGCCAAAAGCGGAACCGAGGGTTCGAATCCCTCTCTCTCCGCCATAAAAGCTTGATTTGGACACGGATGAACACGGATTTACACGGATCTTAAAGACAAATCCGAGGGGTATGAATTTGAAATCAAATGATTATTTAGAAATTTCGGTTTTTGTCTTTTTATTTTGATTTATAGGTCAATAGCTTTTATGTTTTTATCCGTGTCCCATGCGGTCTTTTTTCTTTGATTCTTTGGTCAATATAATCTGTGTTTATCTGTGTTCATCTGTGTCCCATTATGCTTTTAAGTCTTTTGCGAATATAAAATCCGTGTTTATCCGTGTCCAAAAAATAATTATGATAGCCGGGTCCTGCGCAACGAAATGTTACTAACCCCGTCAGGTCCGGAAGGAAGCAGCGGTCGTAACTTCTTTCGTGTGCCGCAGGGGAGCCTGGCTATCACCCCCCCCATAAAAAGCATAGAGCATAGAGCATAGAGCATAGAGCAAAAAATCATACATAAACAGCATAGAGCGCAGGGCATAGAGCAAAGAGCAAAGAATCATACATAAACAGCAGAGCGCATAGAGCATAGCGCAAAGGGTCATAGGGATAGGATTTCGCTGTGCGCTATGCGCTTTGCGCTCTGCCTGGAAGGCAAGATGTCCTATTTAGTGCTGGCGCGGAAGTGGCGCCCCCAGACCTTTGCAGATGTAGTCGGGCAGAATCCCATCACCCAGGCCCTGCAGAATGCCATCGCCACGAAGCGCGTGGCCCACGCCTACCTCTTCGCCGGACCGCGAGGGGTGGGAAAGACCTCGGTGGCCCGCATCCTGGCCAAAGCGCTGAACTGCCAGGAAGGCCCGACGCCCCATCCCTGCGATCGCTGCGGCTTCTGCCAGGAGATCCGGGACGGGATCTCGGTGGATGTGCTGGAGATCGACGGGGCCTCCAACCGGGGGATCAACGAGATCCGCGAACTCAGAGAGAATGTGAAGTATCTTCCTTCCAAGAACAAATACAAAATCTACATCATCGACGAAGTTCACATGCTGACCCCCGAGGCTTTCAACGCCCTCCTGAAGACGCTGGAAGAACCGCCCCCCCATGTGATCTTCGTCTTTGCCACCACGGAACCGCACAAGATTCCCCTCACCATCCTCTCCCGCTGCCAGAGGTACGACTTCAAGCGGATCCCCTCCGCCTCGATCCTCGAGCAATTGAAGAAGATAGCCGCCCGGGAGGGCATGGAGATCGGAGACCCCGGCCTCCACCTGATCGCCCGGCAGGCCCAGGGGTCCATGCGCGATGCCCAGAGCCTCCTGGATCAGGTTCTTTCCTTCAGCGGGCCGAAGGTCTCCGAAGAAGAGGTCATCGAGGCCCTGGGGATCATCGACCGCAAAATTCTCCATGAAACGATTCAATCCCTGGCCGAAGGGGAAGGGGAGCGCCTTCTGCGGATCGTGGAGGAGGTGTATACCTTCGGATACGACCTCAAGGAGTTCTGCGGGGAGGTCGCCCAGCTCCTGCGGGACCTTCTGGTGCTGAAGCTCCTTCCCCGGGGACCGCAGGAAGCTTCGGGTCTCATTGACCTGCCCGAGGAAGAAATCCGGGATCTCGCCGTCCAGGCGGAGAAATTTTCCCGGGAGGAGGTCCACAGCCTTTTCCGGGCCCTCCTGGCAGCCCATGAAGAAACGGCCCGGTCCGCCTTTCCCCGGCTCATCCTGGAGATGACCCTGACCCGTTTGGCCCGGAGGAAACCGGTTCTCTCGGTGGAAGAAGTCCTGGAAAAATTGCGGGTCATGGAAGAACGGCTCCTGGCCGGAGGGAAAATTGCCGCCCCGGCTCCCTCCCTGCCCGCCGCTCCTCCAACCGTCGAACGGGCGGCTGTTCCGGACGAACTGGAAGAAGAGGAAGAAAAAGCCGAAGAGGTTCCGGAAGCGGCCGGTACCCTGGAGGAGCCAGGCGGAGAGACCGCCGCGGGGCTTTCCGGGCGAAGTCAGGAAAGCTGGAGAGAGTTCATCAGTTTCGCCAAGAAGAAAAAACCCCCTTTTGCTTCCCTTCTGGAACACGGCCAGCCCCTGATTTTGGAAGAAAGCCGGCTGGAGGTCGGGTACCCGAGAAAGTCCTTTTACCTGGAACGAATGCAGGAGACGGACAACCTGAATTTTCTGGAGAATCTGTCCCGGGAGTTTTTCAAGCGGAACCTGAAAGTCAAAGTAACCGGGGTAAGCGCGGAAGCCCTGCCCCGGGGACCGGTTCCGGAAAGCCCGGGGGAGAAGAAAAACTCAAAGCGGGAGAAGGAAGAGGAGGCTTTGAACCATCCCCTGGTCCGGGATGCGATTCATGTCTTCGGGGGACGGGTGGTGGAGATTAAAAATCGATGAGGAGACGGCCATGACCAAGGGACTCGGAAACATCATGCGGCAGGCTCAGCAGCTCCATTCCAAGATGCTCAAGGTGCAGGAGGAGATGGCGGCCAGAACCGCAGAGGCTTCAGCGGGCGGAGGGATGGTGACCGCCGTGGCCAACGGCCGCCAGGAACTCCTGTCCATCAAGATTGAAAAGGAAGTGGTCAACCCGGAAGACGTGGAGATGCTCCAGGACCTGATCGTGGCCGCGGTCAACGCGGCCCTGAAAAAGGCGCAGGAAATGGTGTCCGAAGAGATGAAGAAACTCACCGGGGGAATCAATATCCCGGGTTTGATGTGAGCCGACCATGACCGTCCAGCATGCCCAGCCGATCAACCGTCTGATTCAGGAACTCTCCAGGCTTCCCGGAGTGGGGGAGAAGACCGCTTCCCGGCTGGCCATGCATATTCTGCGGGGCTCCCGGGAAAACGCCGAAGGGCTCGCCCGGGCCATCCTGGAGGTGAAAGAGAA
>LJUR01000188.1 GCA_001304105.1 Deltaproteobacteria bacterium SM23_61 | reverse complement strand
CGGGCAGCCCCAACCTTCCCATGGGAATTTTGGAAGTGAGCGAAGCCCTCTGCTCCGGGGTCATGGCTTGGGTCATATCGGTGTCCAGTAAAGCGGGAGAGACAGCATTCACTCGAATGTTGGACGCAGCCAGCTCTTTCCCCAGGGTCTTGGTCAGGGTGATGATCCCCCCTTTGGAAACGGAATATGGAGCCATGCTGGCGTTTCCTTCTTTGCCGGCCACCGAGGCGATATTTACGATGCTCCCGGACCCCTGCCTTTTCATCACCGGGAGAACCGCTTTGCAGCAGAGGAAAGTCCCTTTCAGGTTCACGGCGATCACCCGGTCCCACTGCTCTTCGGGATAGTCTTCCACCGGGGAATAGGGGCCCAGGATCCCGGCATTGTTAACCAGGATATCAATCCCCCCGAATTTTCCCACCGTTTCCGCGACCATCTTCTGCACCTCGGGCCACCGGCTCACCTCCACTCGAATCGCCAGGGATTCCCCCTGCCTCAGCCGGAGGACGGCTGCCTTCTCCTGGGCGCCGGGCAAATCAACATCCGCAATCACCAGTCTGCCGCCGTCCCGGGCCAGCCTCTCGGCGATGGCCCAGCCCAGGCCCCTGCCGGCACCGGTTACGATCGCCACTTTTCCCGACAAATCCATCCAAACCTCCCCCCTGCTTCTTTATCCCCTTCTCTGGCCCATCAAGGTGAGCATGCTGACCACCTTGCCGACGGCCCTCTTGATCTCCTGCCCTCTTTTTCCCCTTTTCAGGAAATCCTCCATCAGGTCCTCGGCAATCACCGCCCGTTCCGAATGGGTCCCCTTGGAGAGGGTCAGCCGGTATTCCTTCTCTTCCTTCAACACCGCTTCCAGCCGCGCCCCTTTGTCCAGAGACCGAACGATCTTCTTCATCTCCATTTCGATTTTTTCCGGGTCCATTTCTAAACTCCTCTGGATGGGTTCCCTCTCCTTCCTTGGGAAAGCCACGGCAAAAAGGAAAGGCATAAAACCCAAGACATTCATTCATTTTTCTGCTATAAAAAAACATCCGGCCAGGTCAGCAGGTTCAATTATACTCTAACATTCGAGGGGCGCAAACAGCTTATTTAAAGAGGAGGAGGCTTCAATGCTCTGGAAATTATGGATATGCCTTTTCTTCGGGTGGATCGCTCTGTCCTTGACCGTTTCCCCGGCCCAGGCCCAGAAGGAAAAGTCCCCGTCTCTCAAGCCCGAGGCAGCTCCGGCGGAGAAGATCGACGAGGAAATCTGCTTCGGTTGCCACTCGGAGATCGAGAGCCTGAAAACCAAAGGAAAGCACGCCAAAGCTGTCCCCTGCGGGGATTGCCATTCCAACCTCAAAGCCCACCTCGAAGACACCGGAAAAAATCCGGTGACCCGCCTGGGCCCGGAAAACTGCGGGGCTTGTCACCAGGAACAGTATCAAACTTACATGACCGCCAACCTGAAATCCCGGGCCAAGCTGGAAAAATCCACCACCACCAGCCGCTCGCCCACCTTCGACAAGCTTATGGCCCCTCACCCATTCACCCGGGAGCACGCCGAGCCCCGTTCCCACGCTTTCATGCTCATCGATTATCTCATCGTAGACCGGGCCTACGGCGGCCGTTTCCAGTTGAAAGACTGGACCTACATCGACAAGAAGGGAAAGCTCTGGGATGTCGTCGCGGACAAGGGGAAGGAACTTCCCCAGACCGCCAAGGCGGGCAACACGGTCTGTATGACCTGCAAGACCTCCGACCACGTCTTGAAGTGGTCTTACCTGGGCGATCCGAACCCGGCCACCCATCTGAAACGGGGTTTGAATCCGGAGGCGGTTGAAATGGCCAGGAACCACGTCCAACGCCCCATGGGCTGTATCCATTGCCACGACCCCCACGCGGGCAAACCCCGGGTGATCCGCGACGCGCTCATCGAAGCGGTGGTGGACCGCGGCGGGGGAACCTATCCTTATGACCCCAAGAAGAGCAAAGAGATCACCGTCGAGAAGATCATTTTCAAAAGGGACGGGAAGGATTTTCGGGCCATCGGCATCTTGAGTAAACCGGATTCCAATCTGATGTGCGCCCAGTGCCACGTGGAATACAACTGCAACCCCGGCTTCAATCCCCAGACCGGCGCCGCCATCGGGATGGACAACCGGCTGACCAATTACTTCCCATGGGTGAACGCCTTCGACCTCCAGAAGAGGTACGAGCGCGTCGGCTTCAAGGACTTCCGCCACGCCGTGACCGGGGCGGCTCTCACCAAGATCCAGCATCCCGAAGTGGAGACGAACTGGGGGTCCAAGCACGAAAGGGCAGGAGTCGAGTGCAAGGACTGCCACATGCCCAGGGTGAAGCTGGGGAAAGGCAAGGAGTACACCTTTCACGGGCAGCGCAGCGCCCGGTACATGCTGAAGGATACCTGCGTCCGCTGCCACCCCGAGTGGACCGCCGAAGAAGCCGAGTACCAGGTCGACGCCATCCAGAATTATGTCCGCGGCAAGATGCGCAAAGCGGAGTTCTGGCTGGGCGAGCTGATCAACACTTTCATCCGGGCCAAGGATCTGGGGGTGGGCGAGGAAATCCTGAAGAAAGCCCGGAACGAGCACGACCGTGCCCACATCCTCTGGGAGTGGTGGACGGCGGAAAACAGCGACGGGTTCCACAACCCCCAAGCCGCCCGGCAGTCGCTAACGGAATCGATCATCGCCTCCCAAAAGGGGGTCGAGATCCTGAACAAGGCCATCGGACAAAAAACAGCAGCCAAATAAGTAGGGGCGATTCATGAATCGCCCCTAAGCTGACCGCTGATCGCTATTTTTTCGGAATCACCCAGAACGACTCCCGCCGCATGGCCACCTGGATTTCCTGCCCTTCCTGGAGACCCAGATTTCGGAAAACATAATTGGGAAGGCTGACCTCCAGATGAACATCCAAACCGCTGGGCCGGAATAAGACCCATCGGTGCGTACCCCGGTCCAGAATTCTCTCGATTTCGCCCGCGAATATATTCCCCCGCAACGCTTCTTTGACCGGTTTGCCCGGCCGCAGAATCATCACCTCCTCGGGGCGGAGGTAGAGAATCACTTCTTCTCCAGGGGAGACACTTTTGGCACTATGGCTGGAGGGGATGACGATTTTCCTTCCCCAGAGACTGACGGTGGTCGAATCCTCTGCCCCCCCCGTCTTCAGGACTCTTCCCGGGAACAGGTTTCGCAAACCCAGAAAACGGGCCACCTCGAGGGTGCGGGGGTGAAGAAAGACCTCCTCCCGTTGGCCGCTCTGCTCGAGCCTTCCGCCGATGAGGACGTTGATTCTTCCCCCCAGGAGGTAGGCTTCATCCAGGTCGTGGGTTACATGGAGGGCGGTGAAGCCGAGCGACCGGTGCAGAGAAATGAGCAACTGCTGGATCTCATCCTTCAATGCCGGGTCCAGCGCAGCCAGCGGCTCATCCAGGAGGAGCAAACGGGGGGAAGGGGCCAGGGCTCTGCCCAGGGCAACTCGTTGTTTTTCTCCTCCGCTCAGCCCGTGCGGGCGGCGCTGGAGAAGATGTTCGATCTTCAGGGTCTCTACCAGCCGGGCGAGGTAGGAGCCATCCTTGAGCAGGTCGTTGGGGGAAGACCTCAGCCCGAAAGCGAGATTCTTCTCCACCGAGAGGTGGGGGAAAAGGGCCAAATCCTGGGGGACATAGGAGATCCCCCGCTTTTCCGGGGGCAGGTGCTGGACTTCCTCTTCGCCGATCAGGATCTGTCCTCCTTGGATCTTCCGTAACCCGACGATGGACTCCAGAATCAATGTCTTGCCCGCCCCCGTGGGCCCCAGGAGGACGTTGAAAGTTCCCTCCCGTACGGTGAGGTTCAGATTTTGGATTCGGAAATTTCCCAGGGAAAGATTCAGTCCCCGAACTTCGATCATAGGACTTGGGGCCTCTTTTCCACCAGGCGAACGGCAAACAGGGCCGTGAGGCCGATCCCGGCAAGAATCAAGATGAGGATGATGGTCTTGGGAATGTCCGCCGAGGCCAGGCTCATGAAGATGGCGATGGGCATGGTTTCGGTCTTGAAGGCCATGGTCCCGGCCAGCATGACGGTGGCCCCGAACTCTCCCACGGCTTTGGCCCAGCAGAGAATCATGGCGCTCAGAATTCCCCGGAAAGAAAGGGGCAGGGTGATCTTCCGAAAGGCCTCCCAGGCGTTTGACCCCAGGGAGCGGGCCACGGCTTCATAACGGGGAGAGATCTCGTCCAGGGCGGTCTTCATGAGCCGGGTCGCCAGCCCCGCGATGGTGGCAAACTGGGCCAGGACGATCCCCGGAAATTCAAAGACGAACAAGACCCCCTTCTCCTGGATCGCCTTTCCGAAAGGGGTGTTGAAGAATACGAGCAGGGCCGCTCCCAGGGCGACCGGGGACATGATCAGGGGAAGTTCCAGCAGCGTGTCCACTATCTTTTTGCCCGGGAATTGAAACCGGGAAAGGGCATAGGCGGCTGGTAACCCGATCGCTATGGCCAGGAGCATGGCCAGGGTGGCGGCGATGACACTGAGGTGTACCGCGAAGAGGGTGTCGGGAGCGGATAGGACCTCCAGAAATCTGGGCCCCTCCAGAAAGGTGAGCAGGGAGAGGATCAGAAGGGCATAGAATAAGAATAAAGAGATAGCCGCGAGGATTGCCGTCTTCCCGGAATTCATGCTCGATCCTTTATTCTTCTTCCCCTTTTCGCCATTTCCCCTTTTCGCCTTTTCCCCTTTTCGCCTTTTCCCCGCCTGCACCCTACACCCAACACCCTACACCCTACACCCTTTTCTTCCCCCTGCTCCCTGCCCCCCGCACCCTGCACCCTATTTCTGCCTTCTCTTCCAGCTCCCCGGGAGGACATACTCGCCTCCCAGCGGGGTCTCCGGCAAGGCATAATTGCGTGCTTCCCCCGCGCTCATCAGGTAGCCATGCTTTCTGAAGATTTCCTTGGCTTCTGTCTGCTCCAGAAAGCGCACGAAATGCTCCGCCAGACCGCGGTTTTTGGTGAAGGTGGAAACCGCCGCCGGGATGTAGCCGATCCGGGGAATTTCCCCGGCTTTGAGGAGTATGGTCTCTATCCTTTCGGGGTCCCAGTGCTGGAAAACCCGCCAGCCGAGGACTGCATCGACCCCCTTCAAGGAGATGATATTGGCGGTCTTCTCACAGCTCTCCAGGTTCGTCACCAGATTCTTGCGAAACCGGTCTTTTTCATCGGCCTTCAGATTCTTCTCCACCACCTCCACCGCGTAAGTCCCCACGCAAACTCCCTCCGGATCGGCAATGGCCAATCGCAGGCCGGGTTTCAGCAGATCCCGCAGGGAGCGGATGTTTCGGGGATTTCCTTTCTGGACGTTGATCGCCGGAACGAGATAGGCAATGATCCTTTCCGTTTCCGGAAAAACCAGCTTTTCCCTCTTGGCCTTCTCCATAAAATCCGAGGACCCGGGAAAATACACGTCCCCCATCCGGGAAAGCTTCATCTGGGAAAGGACAAAGCCCGATCCTCCGAAAGTAAGGCGGACTCGAACCTTCGCCTTCTGCCCGAAAGTCCGAGCTACTTCCTCGGTCGGAGGTTTGCTCGCCGCTCCGGCAAAAACCAGAAGAGTGCCGGAGGAAGCGCGTGCGGTAACAGGGATCAATAAAAAGAGGAACAAAGAGAAAAACACCGCCATTTTTCTCATTTCCGAGCCGCTATGCAAAATCTGCCTAACGCCATTCATAAAAAAATCTCCCGAAAACGGCGGTCCACCTCCTCTTCAATCCCCTGAGCCAGTCGGAAATATTTGGCCAGGAGCTCGCGGGCCTGCGGGGTCAGTCGGGCCCCGCCTCCCCCCGATCCCCCGGCCTGCTTTTCCACCAGGGGCTGATCCAACTGTGCTTCCATGGCCCTGACCTGCCCCCAGGCTTTGCGATAGGTCATCTTCAGCATGTTTGCGGCCCGGGAAATGGAGCCTTGCTTGTCGATATGCTGGAGGAGCTGGAGGCGGCCCGGTCCCAGAACCGGCCGCCCCCGAGCCTCCAGCCAAACCTTGGAGCGAACTTCTATTTTCAATTCCCTTTTATCCTTTGAGCCGGCCCAGCTGAACCAAGGCTTTCCGCAGGGTCTCCCGGTTCTCGGGCCGGAGCGGGACCAGCGGCAGGCGGAGCTTTCCGGCCGGAACGCCCATCATGTTCATGGCCTCCTTGGCCGGTGCGGGGTTGGACTCGATGAACAGCGTCCGGACAACGGGAAGGGTCCGGTAATGAATTTCTCTGGCTTCTTCCACATGGCCATCCAGCATGAGATGGATCATTTTATAGTATTCTTTCCCGATGACGTTGGCCACGGCCATGATTCCCCCATCTCCCCCCAGGCCCATCATGGAAAAGGTCAGGGCATCCTCGCCGCAGAGAACGTAGAACTTCTTTTTCCCGCCCCGGGTCCCCCGCATGATGTCCATGGTAACCATCATGTCTCCGCAGGCGTCCTTCATCCCGATGATGTTGTCGATCTGGGAAAGCTGGATCATGGTCTTGGCTTCGATCAGCCTTCCGGTACGGGAAGGGATGTTATAGATGAAGAGGGGCAGCTTGGTGGCTTTGGCGATGGTCTCGAAGTGGGCCAGGATCCCGTCCTGGGTGGGCCGGTTGTAGTAGGGACAGACCTGGAGGCTGCCGGCGGCGCCCACGTGTTCGGCATGCTTGGTCCTCTCGATTGCCTCCTGGGTGCTGTTGGAACCGGTTCCGGCCATGACCGGTACCCGTCCCCGGGCTTCCTTGACCACGATTTCGATGACTTTATCATGCTCTTCGTTGGTCAGCGTGGGCGACTCTCCTGTCGTCCCGCAAGGCACCAGCCCGTCGCACTTCTCCTCCTCGATGAAATAATTGACCAATTTCTTGAGTCCTGCTTCATCGAGGGAGTAATCATCCTTGAAAGGGGTGATCAACGGAACGTGACATCCGGCCCAGGTTTTCGGTTGCATAACTCCTCCTTT
>LJUR01000187.1 GCA_001304105.1 Deltaproteobacteria bacterium SM23_61 | reverse complement strand
GAAATCCCCAGGATATCGCCAACCTGGCCCTCTTTTTGGCCTCCGATGAGAGCTCCTTCATCACCGGCCAGCTCATCCATTGCGACGGCGGAATGATCATGTAACCAATGCGAAATTCCGAATGCGGAATGCGGAATGAAAGGCAAGCACCAACATCCAAAACCCCAAACAGTTTGGTGAATGGATGACTTATTTTTTGGGACATTGGGGAATGGGAATTTGTTTAGTTTTTGGGATTTTTAAATTCCTCATTCCGAATTCCGCATTCCGAATTTGAATGGGGGATGGGGGTTTTATGCCTGGTCCCTTGGAGGGCATTCGTGTACTGGATATGACCTGGGCTCTGGCCGGCCCTTTCTGCTCCATGATCCTGGCGGACCTGGGGGCGGAGGTCATCAAGGTGGAAAACCCGGATGGGGGGGATCCCTCACGAAAGAATTTTCCTTTCATCAAGGAGGTCAGTTCCTATTTTCTGAGCGTCAATCGGGGCAAAAAAAGCGTCACCGTGAATCTTCAGCACCCCCGGGGAAAGGAAATCATCCGGGGCCTGGTCAAAAGGTCTGATATCCTGTTGGAAAATTTCCGGCCGGGGGTGATGGATCGCCTGGGCCTGGGTTACAAGGCCCTTCGGGAGGTGAACCCGCGGATCATTTACGCCGCCTGCTCGGGATTCGGCCAGACAAGTCCCTATGCGAAACGCCCGGCTTACGACGTGATTGTCCAGGGAATGGGAGGAACCCTGTCGATTACCGGGGAGGCCGACGGGGGGCCGGTCCGGGTGGGATATTCCATCGGGGACCTGGGCGGCGGGGTCTTTACCGCCCTGGGGATCCTCTCCGCTCTTCACGAACGGGAGAAAAGCGGGGAAGGCCAGATGGTGGATGTATCCATGCTGGACTGCCAGATGGCCTTCCTGGAAAATGCCTTTGCCCGGTATTTTGCCACCGGGGAGATCCCCGAGCGAATCGGAACCCGCCATCCCGTATTGACTCCCTTCCAGGCTTATCCCACCCGCGATGGATACCTGGTCGTGGCCGCGGCCCGCGATCCTTTCTGGCAGAAATTCTGCAAGGTGATACAAAGGGAAGATCTGGTGACGGACCCGCGGTTCAAGGGCAACCAGATCCGCACGAGAAATCACAAGGAGCTGGAAAAGGAAGTGGTCCAGGCCCTGAAGAGTAAATCCACCGTTGAATGGGTAGAGCTGATGATTCGGGAAGATATCCCCTGCGGGCCGGTGAACCGGGTGGATGAACTGGCCCAGGACCCGCATACTGCCGCCCGGGAAATGATCGCCGAGGTGAAACACTCCAAAGCAGGGAACCTCAGAGTGGTGAACAGCCCGATCAAGCTTTCCCGGACTCCGGTGAGACTGGAAAAAGCCAACCCCGAGCTGGGAGAAAACACCGAGGAGATATTAACCGGGCTGCTTGGGTACCGCCGCGAGGAAATCACCAGCCTGAGGGAGGAGAAAGTAATTTAGGGTAAATCCGAATCTCGAAGCACGAAATTCGAAACAATATCAAAACCCAAATACCAAATGTTGATGGACTCGTAGTGAGTCTTTTGAGGCGTCGCCCCGGCGAAAGCCGGGGTCCAGAACACCTTGAATTAACTGGATTCCGGGTCGCGCTTCGCTTGCCCGGAATGACCATTTCTTCTTGATTTAAGAGTTTTGCAAGAGGCTCCCTTGTTTTGAAATTTGGTCATTTGAATTTGTTTCGGACTTCGATATTCGGATTTAATCGGCATCTCTCTCCTAGTAAATGCAGGGAGATCATCGCAAATTGTACGATTTTTCTAAGGGCCCGGTAAAATTCATTCGCGGAGGCTCCTACCCCCACTGCAACTCCGTCCTGGTTGACGGCCGCGTCCGGGCGGTCATCGACGCGGCAAGCGACCCGGAAAAATTGATGGCCTTCAAAAACCAGGCCCGGGTCGATTTCCTGATCACCTCTCACGCCCACGAAGACCACCTGATCTACAACTATCTTTTCCCCGAGTCAGCCTTCTATTCTCACTCCCTGGATGCCCCCCACTTCGAGGAAGTGAAATCCCTGGCGGATTGTTACGGGGATATGTCCCCGGAAACCTTTCAGAAATGGTGCGACTTCTTCGTGAAAGAGTGTAACTATGTTCCCCGGAAAGTGGATCAATTCCTTGAGGACGGGATAGTCATGGATTTCGGGGAAACGAGGATGGAAGTCATCCACACCCCCGGGCATACCGAGGGGCACTGCGTGTTCTATTTCCCCCCGGAAAGGATTCTATTTACCGCCGATCTGGACCTGACTCGCGCGGGACCCTATTACGCCGACCGGACTTCAGACATCGAGAAGACCATCCGCTCCCTGGAACGGATGAAAGAAATAAAAGCCGAGACCTATCTGACTGCACACGGGAAAGGTGTTTATGAGGGAGACCCCGCCTACATCGATCGCTACCTGAAAATCATTTTTGACCGGGAAGATCGATTAATCGATTCTCTGCGCCGGGAACCAAAAAATCTGGAGCAGATAACCGCCGAGGGTATTATTTACGGAAAGAACCCCACTTTCCTGGGAGCCTGGGACCTGACCCTCTCGGAGAGAATGATGATCGTCAAACACCTCGACCGGCTCATGGAAAAAGGAAGATTAGGGAAAGAAGGAAAATTTTTTATCCTCCTTGACTGAAGCGAAAAGCCCTGACTGCCGCACCCTCAATCCATCAATCCATCATTCCATCATTCCATTATTCCAGTTTGTTTCCTGTACGGTTGATATTTTTTTCTGATATTTTTTCTTGACAGGGGCGGCAAGGTGTTTTAACCTAAATACCATAGGGGGGTATGGTATATGGAAAAAGGACCGAAGCAAGACTTGCTGATGCGCCTGCGCAGGATTGAAGGGCAGATCCGGGGACTCCAGAAGATGGTGGAAGGGGGGGCCGCCTGCGAGGAGATCCTGACCCAGGTGGCGGCGGCGACCTCGGCCATCAAAAAGGCGGGCCTGGTGATGATCCAGGGATATATGGATGAGTGCCTGGAGAAAGCAGGGAAAGAAGCGGGGAGCAAACAGAAAGAGCCGCTCAAAGACTTCCACCGGGCCATTTCCCGGTACATGAACTGGAACTGATGTACGAGAAACAAGAGCTGTGGCTCGGGGGCAAGGGTGTTGCCCGCAGAAAGCATCGGCCGGGCTGAAACCCGTAAGGCGCGAGTCGCGAAGGCACAAGTGGATGAACGCATTTCCGCCCTCGCGCCTTACGACTTGCGCCTCGCGGTTCTTGAAATCTGCTTTGAGCAATCACAGTTTTTAAGCCTCCCGCTCAGCCGGAGGGCCACGACTTTAAGAAGGAGAGGAGTATGGAAGAAAGAGAAGCTTTCAACCGCAGGAGTTTTCTGAAACGCGGGGGCATGGCTGCCGCCCTGGGCGCTGCGGGTCTGATGGGAATCACCCCGGAAGCCTCCGCCAAGACGGGAACCTACGCCACGCTCATCGACCTGACCCGCTGCGACGGATGCAAGGGCGAGCCCATGCCCCGCTGCGTGGAGGCCTGCCGGAAGGTCAACGAGAGCCAGTTCCCCGTGCCCCAGGAGCCGATCAAGGATCTCTGGCCTCAGAAGAAGCACGATGACTGGTCGAAGAAGAAGCACGTGATCGACAGGCTTACCCCCTATAACTGGACGACCGTGCAAAACGTCCAGGTTGACGGGGAGGAAGTCTTCATTCCCCGCCGGTGCATGCACTGCGACAATCCTCCCTGCGCCAACCTCTGTCCCTTTGGGGCTCTCAATAAATATGAAGATTCAGCCGTGGTGATTAACCATGACCTCTGCATGGGGGGGGCCAAGTGCAAGGGCGTTTGTCCCTGGGGGATCCCCCAGAGGCAGAGCGGGGTGGGCCTTTACCTGAAGATCCAGCCCCTTCCGGCCGGGGGCGGGGTGATGTATAAGTGCGACCTCTGCCATGATCGCCTGAAGAAAGGGATGATCCCTGCCTGCGTGGAAGCATGCCAGATACGGTTGGGAGAGGGGCGGCCCCTCTTCTTTGGCAAGAGGGAAGAAATCCGGAAGATGGCCCATGCCCGGGCGAAGGAAATCAACGGGTATATCTACGGGGAGCGGGAAAACGGGGGAACTTCCACTTTTTACGTCAGCAAGATCCCCTTCGAAAAGATTCATGCCCGTCTGCAGGAGAGCAAATCCCCCCTTCTTATGGGCAAAGTGCAAAACGCCCTGGACGAAGTGAACCGCTGGGCCAAAGGGTTTCTCTTCGGGCCCCTGGTGGCCGTGGCGGGCGCCGTCGGCCTGGCCTTTTACCAGAGGAGCAAGGAACGAAAGGGGGAGAAATAAGCCATGGAAAGAATCCTGCACCAAGAAAGAGCCATCCTCCGCCACAGCCTCGTCGAACGCCTGGAGCATTGGATCCTGGCCCTGTCCGGTTTCATTCTGGTCTTCACCGGCTTCGGGGAACTGCCCATGTATAAAAGGTACATGGTGACCGAAATTCCCGGCCTGAGCTGGGCGGGAGATTATTTTATCAATCTGAAAATCCATTACCTCGCGGCCATGGTGTTCGTTTCCATCATGGTTTTTCATGCCCTCTACCATGGCTGGCTGGGCCATCGGGGTCTTCTGCCCCGGAAGGGGGACTTCCGGGATTCGGCGAAGACCATCCTGAGCATGCTCGGCTTTGGCGAAGAGCCCGAAGCGGATAAATACCTTCCCGAGCAGCGGCTGGCTTATGCCTACCTGGCCGGAGTGGGCCTGATCCTGGTGATCACCGGGGTTTTCAAGGTTCTCAAGAACCTTCCCGGGGTTTATTTTTCGCCCTGGTTCATCACCGCCGTAACCCTCATTCACACTTTTGCGACCATCTTCTTCCTCCTGGGAATTATCGCCCACGTGGCGGCCCTGATCTTCAAGGTAAACCGCCCCATGGTCAAGCCCATCTTTACCGGGAAAATGGACCTGGAATACGCCCGGAAACGGCATCCCATCTGGTACCAAAGACTGGAGGGCAAGTCCCCTGCAGCAAAAGAGGCGGTAGCCGATCCAGCCATGGAAGTTCGAGAGACAGAAACCGTGAAGGAGCCTATTCAGGCTGCGGAAAGCGAGAAAGAGACGGAAACGATAGGAGAACCATTATCCCCACAAACACCCAGAGTTGAATCAGTTGAAACAGCGCCAACCGAGGAAGAACCGAAAGAGGCATAGTTTCCATTCCCGGCATGAGAGGCTAACCTTCCGGAGTTATTCCAAGGTCATTCCATTTTTCATTTTCCGTTGATTTTTCAATAAGTTTCCTCTATGATTTTAGAAAGGCCTTCCATAACCGATTCCTTCTCCCCGTGAGAGACAACGTGGAAGAGGATCGAAGTTTCGAAGGTGTAATGAAAGGCTCTTACCCGATAGGCGAACTGCCATACAGCGTATAGGGCCATTTTTAGATTGGGGCTGTATTAATGCTGGGAGCAAAGGAAAAAATCGAGAAAATCGCAGGCAAGTACGGGCTGCAGATTATTTATGCCTTTGGAAGCAGGGCAAAAGAGGCTCTGGATGTAGTCGAAGGAAGAATGGCGAGCTTTTCCTCCACCCCTTCGGACCTGGATATCGGCGTTAAACCCGAGAGGCATCTTACCGTCGAGGAAAAGGTGGGAATCGCCATATTTTTTGAAGATCTTTTTGATTTACCCCGGGTGGACGTAGTCGTTCTTCCGGAGGCCCCCGTCTCCCTGGCGGTCGAAATTGTCACCGGCGAAATCCTATTCGCCGGGGATTCCAGCTACGAAGCCGAGTATCAGTTATATATTATGCGAATGGCCGCGGATGTTCTTCCTTATGAACAAGAAAAGCAGAAAATGATCCTGGGAGTGTAGCATGACTCCTGCCCAAATCGATCGGAAGGTCGTAACCCAGCGGGCCGCGTGGATCAGGGAAATGACGGGCGCGCTGGCCGATCTTCCTCTCAAGAACAAAAGGCAATTTCTTAAGAACAGGCACAACATCGCTGCCGCCGAGTCCTACCTGAGACGATCCCTTGAAGCCCTTTTTGATATCGGCAGGCATATCCTGGCCAAGAGTTTTGGTTTTCCAGCCACGGAGTACAAAGAAATCGCCAGGGGACTCCAGGACAAGAAAATCCTGAATGAAGAAGAAGCGGAGTTGATGCGGAAGATGGCGGGGTATCGGAATCGGATGGTGCATTTTTACCACGAGATTACCCCGGAAGAACTTCATGAAATCTGCCTGAATCACCTTGATGAAATCAACCTTTTGCTCGACAGGATGCTGCATTCGATAGGCAAAAAGGAATAGAGTGAAAAACTCACCGCCAATAACCGATCTTTTCCCAACGGCAGGGATGACGTGAAAGAAAATCAGGACTTCCAAAATAGACTTAGAAGCTCTTCCCCGATAAGCGAGGCGCCTTACAGCGAAAGCGGCGTTGATGTAACCCTCATCCGCTGGATGCTCTCTTTGGCGCCTGCCGAGCGCTTGCAGGTTCTGCAGTAAACCATCCGATCCATTCTCAGGCTGAAAGGTTACCCGCCCCTTGAAAAGCTGATCGACCACCCTTCCCGTTCTGAGGCAGACTCTTTTAGAGAAGAGAAAGCGCAGAGGACAGAAGAGGTGCACAGCGGCAAGGGAAAAGGATTTACCCGCATTCCCAAATTCGCGGACTGCACCAACCCAAGAATGCTAACGAAATAGACCTGACCCCTAAATCCATAAGTTGTCCTTCGGAGTTGAAGCTTCTTGGTAAAATTCAAAGATTGAGGGGCAGGATAAAATGTATCACCCCTCAATCTTAGGCTTACGGGCGGGAACTTTACTTCTGCATAAGGGTTATTTTGGAGGTACGGTATAGGTGCCGGTAAACTGATAGTAGGCAAAGCCCTTGGCTTTATAATCGTCATCCCACTGCGGCTCCCTGCCGGTGTAAGTGCCTTTTCCCTGGACCCCTTTAAACCGACCGGTCCCTTCCACATATTCAACCGCCATCGTATACTGCCAGTACTTGCCGCCTGCTGGACGGGATGAACTTGTGGGCCCCTTCCAATACAGGACGAGCGTCGAACCATCCTCAAAGATCATTGAAGTATATCCCTGAAACCCTTTTTTCGTATCAAAGGTCCCTCTGCACGATGTCGTAGCAATCTCGCCGTTCTCGAAAATACTCAGGCCTTTTCTGTCCAACACGCCAATGATCACGCCTTCCGTTTGGGTGACTTTGACCCTTTCTCTCTTTTCGATCATGCTGACAAGCTTGAAATTCATGTTCTCCGCCCCGGCTTCTGTGATCAGCGGCAGAAAACCGGTCAAG
>LJUR01000015.1 GCA_001304105.1 Deltaproteobacteria bacterium SM23_61 | reverse complement strand
CGAGCATCAAAGCCCTGCAGGGTAAATCGCCGGTGGCGGAGCACAACTCCTTGACCTGGTCCGATGTGGTGCTGAGCTGGAAGACCATTATCCGGAGCAGCCTCCTGGGAACCTTTATCGGGATCCTTCCGGGAATTGGCGCAACCGTGGCCTGCTTTTTCGGCTATGGCGAAGCCAAGCGGGCGGCCAAAAATCCGGAAGCCTTCGGACGGGGAACGGTAGAGGGGGTGGCGGCTGCGGAGGCGGCCAACAACGCGGTCAGCGGGGCAACGCTGATCCCCTTACTATCCCTCAGCATTCCCGGGGATACCGTAACGGCCATTCTTTACGGGGCGCTGCTCATTCAAGGGGTCACCACCGGGCCCCTCATTTTTCAAAACCAAATCGATGCCGTTTACCTGATTTACATCACCTTAACCATGGCCAACTTCTTTATGGCCCTGGTGGGGTATTCTTTTATGGCTCTCTTCCGAAGGGTAACGGACATCCCGCGGCGAATTCTCTTCCCGATCATCTTTGTCTTTTGCGTGATCGGGTCCTACTCGATTCGCAACACCATTTTCGATGTCTTTGTGATGATGGCTTTCGGAATCATCGGTTACTTCATGCGCCGGCAGGCCATACCCGTAGCCCCCATGTTGATCGCCTTCATTTTGGCCCAACCTTTTGAGGAAGCCTTGCGCCAGGCCCTGGTGGGCTCTGAAGGAGACGTGACGGTGTTTTTTACCCGACCGATTTCCGCCGGTTTTCTTGTTTTGACCGCATTTTCCGTATGGCTCATTTTGCGAAGAAGCCTGAAAAAAAAGTCGGAAACGAATCCGGGAGGAGGCCGAATTTCATGAAAATCGGTATCATCGGGACCGGAACGATGGGCAAACCCATGGCCCGCAACTTGTTAAAGGCAAAGTTCTCTGTGGGTATATTTGCTCGCCATCCGGAAAAAGCTCAAGACCTGAAAAAAGAGGGAGCCCGCCTCCTTCCCTCGGCGGCTGAAGTCAGCCGGGAGAGCGATTGCATTCTCCTTTCTCTTCCCTTTGACCCGGAGGTAGAAGAAGTCGTTTCCGGGGAAAAAGGAGTCCTGGCCGGGGCGTCCCCGGGAACCGTGATCCTGGATACCACCACGGGCAGTCCCAGGGGAGCGAAGAAAGTTGCGGCTGAGGCCAGGGGAAGAGGGGTTGGATATTTGGACGCCCCGATTTCCGGGGGGTATCAAGGGGCCATCGAGGGCCGTTTGACCTTTATCGTGGGGGGCGAAGAGAAGGAGCTGGAGAAAGCCAGGCCGGTCATGGAGAAGCTGGGAACAAATATTTTTCCAGTCGGGCCTGTCGGAACCGGAAGGGCGGTCAAGGCCCTGAATCAGATCATCGCGGCCCTCAACACGCTAACCATCTGTGAAACCGTTGTCTTGGGAAAAAAACTGGGAGTTTCCCCCCGGACATTCTATGAAGTTTTGAGCCATTGTGCCGCAAATTCCTATCACTTGCAAACCAAACTTCCCCATTTCATCATTCCCGGAAAGTTCGACACCGGCCATAGGATTGAAATGATGCTCAAAGACCTGGAAATCGCCCTGCAGCTGGCCAAAGAGGAAAAAGTATCCATGCTCTTCACGGCCTTGGCCACGGAGCTCTACCGGGCGGGCTCCAGCGCAGGATATGCAGGCAAAGACATCAGCGCCATGTGCAATTTTCTTGGGTCTTTTGTGGGAATCGATTTTCCCAAAACCTGAAGGACACCCGGCCGCAGAAGGATGGCCCCTCCTGCGCGCAGGAGATGAAATCTTCGGTCAAAAGGGGCAGGCTTCGATCGGAAAAAGTCATGCGTGATCCCCAAACTGCCCGAGGCAGGGAGTAACCGTGTTCCCCACGATCCTGGTTGTCCTCATTATCTTCTTTCTCTCGGTCGTCATGGTCATGAGCGGGCGCGGTGGAGGCAACTTCTATGTGATTGCTCTTGTCCTTTCGGGTGTCCCGATTCATACGGCTTCCACGACGAGTCAGTTTATTCTGCTTTCCAGCGCCTTATCGGGAGCACTGATCTTCGGAAAGGCAAGGACCCTGTCATGGCCGCTGGTGTTTTTTTTCGGTGGCCTGAACTCTCTCATGGCTTTTGTCGGAGGGTTCGAAGCCCATCGATTCAGTGGTTTGGCGTTAAAAATCGTGCTTTCCGTTGTTTTGGGCATCGCCGGAGTCTCGATGTTGTTTCCGGAAAAAGAAGCCCCGAAGCCCGCAACTTCACGCTTTGGCTATTGGAATATCGCGGAAGGCGAGAGCAGGTATGTAATCAATTTGTGGTTGGCTGTTCCGCTGACTTTGGCAACCGGTCTTTTTTCTGGAATGGTCGGGATTTCCGGCGGTTCATTCCTAATTCCTTTGATGGTAGTCGGTTGTGGCGTGCCTATGCGTACCGCTGTCGGCACCGCGACAGCGATGTTGGGCGCTACAGCCTTTACTGGTTTTGCCGGCCATGCCCTGCACGGAGGATTTGATCCTGCCCTGGCGATTCCCTGCGGAGTTGTAGCCATCGTGGGTGGTTTGTTGGGTGGCAAGATCGCACTCCAAACAAAACCGAAAAAACTGAAAACCATCTCCGGCATCCTCACAATGATTGCTGCAATGATCATGATGGGAAATGCGTTGGCAGGCAACTGATTTACGAAAACCCTGGGCCAAGTGCAGGTAAAGGAGGATTCGCTACCACCGGCTTGCATCCCACGCTGTTGCGCTTTGCTACGCGGCGCGTAAGGGATAGCAGAAAGTCAAGGAAACGAGCCTGCAAAAAGGTCAATCCCGCGGAGGAGATTTGCCCGTTTGCCGACCTCACCCGATTCACGCGGGGCGAGAGATTTTCCTGGGGCCGAAATTCACGAATGGGCCGCACTGCCGTTGCGATCATGTCCCGGCAGTGACGGTAAACCTATCCGCCTATGCGGTGGGTCTTCAATTGGGGAGCGTAAATCCAGACAAAACGCAGGACCTCGTCACCGGTGTTGACGATTCGGTGCTTCCCGCCGGGCGGATTGTATACGGCCATACCCGGCTCCAGGGGGACCTGCTCATCATCGGTGATGAACATTCCGCGCCCGGCCAGGAATAGCATGACCTCTTCTTCCTTTTCATGAACGTGGTCCGGCACCATTCCTCCGGGATAGGTCTCGTTCACGCCCATGGACAGGTTCTGGGACCCGACCATCTTTTCGGAAATCAGGATCCATGACATCCGGGGGGGCTCCCGCCTTTCCCCTTTTACATCCTTGATATTTACGACCTTCAACTTTGGCATCTGCATCTCCTTTCACTTTTATCCGGACATCCATTCGAGCCCGGCTCCGATTCTGCCATCATCCTATCCCGAAAACAAGGGAAAAAATCAGGAGGGGAAAAGCCTTCGAGGGGGAGTCGAGGGGACGTTCGTGCAGAGCGTGCTTGACGAAATTTGGGGAAATTTACAATCATAGATCGTGGTATGGACGACGGTTGCCCCGCGTTCCCCCATAGATCCCGCATCCGGAACTACCGCAGCGGGGGATTGGCCCAGGCAGATATAGCATGCCAACAAGGTTCTGCCTCAGACGGTTATCCCGCTTCCCTTCATTGCCGCCGAGGAGCTTATTCGTCACACCCGCAGGAGCTCCCGGACCGCTTCCTTGACAGTCTTGGGAACGTATTTTTATAATATTTTTAAGGAGAATGTCGGAAGCGAAGAGATCCAATGGCTGGGAGGAGATTCAAAAATTTGGGATTGCCGGAAAAGGACCTTGACTTCCTAGTAGAGACCGTGTCTCCCGAGACTCGGGATAAAATCCGCCTCAAGCAAATCATCCGGGAAGATAGGGATATCAGGAATTGCTACGTGGGCGATGAGAAAGTTTTCCAAAGATTGATGGACGAAGAAGAAACCTTTCTAAAGATCTCCCCCATCCTTTTCTTCGAGATCCTGCTCAGGAAAGCGGCACAGGATTTGGAAAGGGCGAAGTACACGGTGGAAAAGTCCAGAAACATGAAGATCCCAATCTTCGATACCCAGGAGGTCGTAGGACTTTTGAACCGGGAAGACCTGCTGCTCTACCTGGCGGATATGCTTTCTTCCTTCACCCGCGTGGAGAGTTACGTGATTCCCGTCAAGGTCCGGGAGGGAATCTGGGAAAGAATCCGGTTTAACGACTTGGATATTCTCAGCCTGATCCAGTTTTCCCAGCTCGTGGAAGATGAACACCGACTTGGCTTCTACAAAAGGATCGCCGACATTTGTCTATTTATCATGGGAATCTTCCCCGATTATGCCGAACGAGATTACCGGTATCCTTTCTCCGGGCAGGTGCGTCCGCATGTGCGCGGAAAACTGAGGATCAGCCCGGAGGACTATGCAGAAGAGGGGCAGAAATTCTATAAACTCGCCGCCGAGCATCCGTACGCCAAGGAAATGCATCTGGAGGAGATTTTCTGGGCCCTCCACCGGCATTTTCAGAAGGCCAAAAAACCGCTGAACTTTATCGCCGATCATTACCTCCAATATCGGCGGGATAAATTTTTTGGATAATCGAAGGCGGGGATTCATTCTTGCCGCATATCTTTTTCGCTAAGCCAGTCCGCCGCGCTCTCCAATGACAGCCAGATAAGGGTTGACAGCTTCTTTCCGGTTTGCATTCCGCCTCCGGGTAAGCCTCAGGGTGAGGATTACGTTGATGTTTCTTTCCGTTTGGTCGACCCATCGGGTCGCGCCTACACCCTGCCCTATGTTCTAGCCCCCTTTATCCTCGTCCCCCGAACCTCGAACCTTATTCCTCCTCCCACCCCCTCGCCCTTTCCACGGCCTTCTTCCATTTTCGATAGAGAGACTCCCGCTGCTTGACGGACATCCGGGGGGTAAATTTTTTACGGACTTTGAAATTCCGGGCAACCTCGTGGGTGTCCTTCCAGAAATCAACGGCCAAGCCGGCCAGGTAGGCCGCTCCCAGGGCGGTTGTCTCAGTGGTCTCCTGGATGACGACCGGAACGCCGAGGATGTCCGCCTGGAATTGCATGAGAAAGGCGTTGGCCGCGGCTCCACCGTCCACCCGCAGCTCCTTCAGCTTAATTCCCGAGTCTTTTTCCATACACTCCAGGACGTCGCGCGTCTGGTAGGCGATGGACTCGAGAGCCGCCCGGGCGATGTGGGCCTGGGTCGTTCCCCGGGTAACCCCCAGGATCGCCCCCCGAGCATACATGTCCCAGTAAGGAGCGCCCAGGCCGACAAATGCGGGGACGAAATAGACCCCGTCATTCGATAAAAGACCCGCCGCCAGGGGTTCGCTATCCGGCGCCCGGGAGATGATCCGCAGGCCGTCGCGGAGCCACTGGACCACCGCCCCGGCGATGAAAATGCTTCCCTCCAGAGCATATTCCACTTTTTTCTCGGTACCCCAGGCAATCGTCGTCACCAGGTTTGTTTTCGAGGCAACCGGCTTTTCGCCCGTATTCATCAAGAGGAAACAGCCCGTTCCGTAAGTGTTTTTGGCCTGTCCCCGGCGGAAGCACGTCTGTCCGAAAAGCGCACCCTGCTGATCCCCGATGATTCCGGACAGAGGAACCTCCGCCCCGAAGAAGACCGCCGGGGAGGTATGCCCGTAGAGCTGGCTGGAGGGTTTGACGGCCGGCAGGATCTTTCCCGGTATACCGAGAAACCCCAGAATCTCCCGGTCCCAGGAGAGATTGTGGATGTTGAAGAGAAGCGTGCGGGAGGCGTTGGAATAATCGGTGAGGTGAAGCTTTTTCCCGGTCAAACGGTAGATCAGCCAGCTGTCCATGGTCCCAAAGGCCAGGTCTCCCCTTTCGGCTGCCTTGCGGATCTTTTTATCATGCTCCAGGATCCATTGGACCTTCGTCCCTGAAAAATAGGCGTCGATGACCAGGCCGGTTCTCTTCCGGATCTTTTCCGCGAATTTCATTTTTTTAATCCGCGAGCAGGCCGGGGCGGTGCGGCGGCACTGCCAGACGATGGCGTTATAAACCGGCTTTCCGCTCTCCCGGTCCCAGACGACCGTGGTCTCCCGTTGGTTGGTAATCCCGATGGCGGCGATATTCTGGAGGGACACGCCGGCCGAGTCCAGGGCCCGCCGGACCGCCTCCATCTGGGAATCCCAGATTTCCATGGGGTCGTGCTCCACCCAGCCGGGTTGGGGATAGATCTGCTGGAATTCCTTGGAAGCGATGCTGATGATTCTGCCCCGCCGGTCAAAGACGACCGCCCGGGAGCTCGTGGTGCCCTGGTCGAGGGCCAGGATGTACTTTTCTGCCATGGTAATTCCTTTCAGATCATGATTGAGAGTGAAAAAATTCTGGGAAATAGTTAGAAGGTTGTAGGGGCGCGCTGCGGCTCGACTGTCCTCGCCGAAGTCCGCGCGCCCTTGCGGAGTTCGGCGTCAAAAAATCGTTACTCGTCGCTGGTTCCTGGTTGCAGCTTATCCCTGCGGATCAACTCCGAGCAACGAGTAACCGGCAACCAGTAACAAGTTCTTGTTGTTTCTATTCCCCAATCCGCAATCGTCAGAGGCCGGGTTCCCTCATTCACCCCCTCCCTTTCCCTCCCCCCTCGAGGGGGAGGGTGAGGGTGGGGGGGAAATTCCGCAATCCGCATTCCGCATTCCGCAATTCTTACAGCCACTTCTTCCGCCGGAACAGGGTAAGCATGAGAATCGCGATGATGGCCATGAGGATAAGAACCAGAGGATATGCCCACGGCCAGTCCAGTTCGGGCATATGTTTGAAATTCATCCCGTACACCCCGGCAAGGAAAGTCAAGGGCATGAAGATGGTGGCAATGAGGGTGAGTACTTTCATCACCGCGCTCATCCGGTTGTTAAGGCTGGAGAGATAGATATCCACCATCCCGGAGAGCATGTCCCGGTAGATTTCGATGGAGTCCATGACCTGAATCGCATGGTCGTACACATCCCGCAGGTAGATCCGGGTGCTCTCCCGAATTCCGGGGAACTCTCCCCGTTCCAGGCTGCTGATGACTTCCCGCAGCGGCCAGATCCATTTCCGCAGGAGAAGCATCTCTTTCTTCAATTTCTGGATCTTCTGCAGGGTGGCGGTGCTGGTGTCGGCTAGCAGTTTTCCTTCCAGGACTTCGATCCTTTCCCCCAGCTTTTCCAGCACCACAAAATACTGGTCCACCACGATGTCCAGGAGGGTGTAGGCCAGATAGTCGGCCCCCATTTTGCGCAAACGCCCCTTCCCCGCCCGCAGCCGCTCCTTTACCGCGGCGAAATCATCGCCTTCTTTCTCCTGGAAGGAAAGGAGGGTGTTGGGCCGGAGGATTAGGCTGATCTGCTCGGACTCGATCTCGTCCCTCTTCTCGTTGTAAGAGAGCAGCTTTACGACGAGGAAAAGGTCTTCCCCGTAATCCTCGACCTTGGGCCGCTGCTCCGTGTTGAGGATGTCTTCCAGGGCCAGGGGATGAACCACGAAGCAGCTCCCTACCTTTTCCAGCACCTCCACCTGCTGGATTCCGACCACATTCACCCAGGTGACGGTGGGTTCTGGGGAGGAAAGGTAACAGGTCTCGAGGTCCTGCAGCTCTTTTTCCTCGAACCCCCGACCGTCGTATTCCACCACCGTGATGCGCGTCTTCTCGGTCAGCTTCTCCCCGATATGGACGAGCGTCCCGGGAGGAAGACCTGCCTTCTTCGAACTCCTTTTGATCAGCTTGGTCATAATTTAAAAAAAAGGTTCGAGGTTCGAGATTTGAGGTACGAGGTTCGAGGTCATAGGTAATAGGAACGACGTTTCAGGAGGTTCCTATGGCCCATGACCCATGACCCATTACCCATGACCTATTACCTACGAGCTACGAGCTATGAGCTATTTCCTATTTCCCCAGTATTTCTTTAACGTTGACGTGCTTCTGGAACAGCGCCTTCAGCATTTCCACCTTCTCCCCGTCGTCTTTGGTGAGCAGCGGCTCCAGGCTCTCGATCTGCTTGGCGGTCTGGTAGGTGTCGGAAAAGACCATTAACAGGGGAATGTTTCGCTCGGAAGCCTTGCTGATGATGCTCGAGGGGGGGAGGATGTTATTCGTCAGGATGATTCCCGAGGTATCGCTTTCCAGGGAAGCCAGGATCATATCGGTGCGGTCTCCCCCGGTAATGACCAGCTTGTTCTCCTTCTTGAAGAGGGGGTTCTGGAGAAATACATTTGCCGACCAGGCCCCGATCAGAATGTTCTTCACCACCCGGTTGAGCCCGCCTTCGGCGCAAAGGACTTTGGCGAAGAGCCGCTCGGACAGGTAGGATATCGTAAAGTGGGTGAGTTCGCTCTGGTAGGGGATCACCCCCATGACCGGGATGCCCATCTGGCGGATGGCGGGCAGGTGGGTGCTCTGGAACTCCTCGAGATTCTGCACTTTGTTGATGATGACCCCCTTCAGGTCGACGCCCCCCAGGTTCACATGCCGTTGCAGAAAGAGGAGATCATCCAGGATCGAGTCGTCGTCCCCGCTGACCACGATGAAGAGTTTTCCCCCGGTATATTTCGCCAGGGAAAGGGTGTCCAGGTGGACCGAGATCCCGTAGGTCAGGTCCCTTCCGCCCTCGATGAAGAGCACCTCCCGGTCGTCGGCCAAGCTGCCGATGCTCTCCATCAACTTCTTCCGGGTCCCCTCCTCGTCATACATGTAGCGGAGCTTGGAGTGGTCGAACCCGATGCTCATGTCCACCGGGTCCTCTTTCAGGCCGAAGAGGGCGCTGATCAACGAAGAGTCGTAGTCCCACAGCCGCTTCTTCCGGTAGAGCATCCTCTCCCCGAAGGGCTTGGCATAGGCGATCTTCTTCTTCGCAGCGGCGGTGATTCCCACAATGGCGCTGGTTTTGCCCGCGCTCTTACGCACCGAGGCGATAATCACTTTTTCCATCTATACTCCCTTCTTCCCGCTGGTTAGCAAAATCCTCGCGTCCACGGCCTTGACCCCCCGCCCGTGTTCATAAACCAGGAGGGGGTTGATCTCAATGTCGGTGATGCGGGGGCACCGTTGCAGGATTGTTCCCACCTTGATGATCGTATCGACCACGCCGTCCAGGTCCTTTTTCTCCTCTCCCCGCACCCCCAGGAGGAGCGGGTAGGCCCGGATCTCCTTGACCATGGCCATGATCTCTCTCCGGTTGATGGGCAGGGCCCGGAAGGCCACGTCTTTCATCACTTCCACATAGATGCCCCCCAGGCCGAACATGATCAGGGGGCCGAAGGTCCGGTCCCGCCGGGCCCCGATGATCGTCTCCATCCCCTTCTCTACCATCTCCGAGACCTCGACCCCTTCGATCTTGGCGTCGGCCTTGTAGGCCCGGACATTGCGCAGAATGGCCTGGTAGGCATCGATGGCTTCCTTCTTGTCCTCCAGGTCCAGGGCCACTCCGCCGGCATCGCTCTTGTGCAGGATATCCCCGGAGACCACCTTCATGACCACCGGGTAGCCGATGGTTTCCGCAGCCCGGACCGCCTCTTCCAGGCTGCGGGCAATCCGGGTCTGCGGGATGGGGATGCCGGCGGCCCGCATGACCGCCTGCCCCTCTTGGGCCAGCAAGAAGAACCTTCCCTCTTTCAGGGCCTGGTCGATCACCCGGTCGATGGGCGCCGGGTCGATGGCCGCCTCGTCGATGGCTTCGGAATATTCCTTCAGATAATGATAATACCGGTAGACCGAGCCCAGGCAGGAGACCGCCTGGTACACGTCCCCGTACACGGCCGCCCCCCCTTTTTTCATGGCCAGCAAACAGCTTTCGATCATCTCTCCCCCGAAGATGGAAAAGACCAGGGGCTTCTTCTGTTCCTTGTACCTCCGGGAATTATCCCCGATCATGGAAGAAAGGTTTTCCGCGTCGAAAACAGCGGTTTCTCCGTATAGGGCGATCACCGAATCGATCTGGTCGCTCTTCAGGGCCTCTTCCAGGGCAGAGCGGTAATGGCTGAAAGTGGCTCCCCCGGTGAGGTCCACCGGGTTCTTGGTAGACCCGAATTCCGGCGTGACGGTGGAGAAAATTTCCTTGAGGCTCAGCGTGTCATCATACAGCCGCACCCCGAACTTCTCGCAGGCGTCGGTGGCCATCACTCCGATTCCGCCCCCGTTGGTGACGATGACTGTGTTCTCTCCCGCGGGAAAAGGGGTATTGGCCAGGAACTTGCACCAATTGAAGGCCTCTTCCAGGTTCTCCGCCCGCAAAACCCCGCACTGTCTCATGATCGCGTCGAAGATCTCGTCCGAGCCGGCCAGGGAGCCGGTATGGGAGGCGGCGGCGAGGGCCCCCCGTTCCGATCGCCCGGACTTGATGACCACCACGGGAATTTTCTGGGTAGCCTTTTTGACCGCCTGAATGAGCCGCTCCCCGTCCCGCACCCCCTCGATGTACATCAAAACGATCTTCGTATGGGGATCGGTCACCAGGTATTCCAGGAGGTCGGCCTCGTCCACATCGGTCTTGTTTCCCACGGAGACGATGGCCGAAAGACCGATGTTCTCCACCGAGGTCTTGCCGATCATGGCCACGCCCAGGGCTCCGCTTTGGGTGATGATGGCCACTCTCCCGGGGCTGATGCTCGAGCTGCCGAAGGTGGCGTTCAGGGAGGCGGCGGCCGAATAGATCCCGAAGATGTTGGGCCCCAGGACCCTCATGTGGTGTTGGTTGGCGAAAGAGACAATCCGGCGCTCCTCCTCGTTGTTCCCGATCTCCGAGAACCCGGAGGAGATGATGGTCAGGTACTTGACCTTCTTCCTCGCGCAGCTCTCGACTGCTTCATAGACGAACCTGGCCGGGATGACGATGCTGGCCACATCCACCGGCTCGTTCACTTCCTCGACGGAGCGGTAAGCCTTCAAACCCAGGATCTCCCCTCCCTGGGGATTCACGGGAAAGATCTTCCCCTGATATCCCCCGTCCAGGATGTTCTTCAGGACCTTGTAGCCAATTTTATTTTCGTCCCGGGCAGCTCCGATAACCGCCAGGGACTTGGGTTCGAAGAGGGCTTGAATATCTGACTGTGGGCTTTTCATTAGGCTCCTCTGAAGGCCATCTGCAGTTCGTACACTCCCTGCGAGCTTCTCTTCTGGATATCGAACCCCATCTTTTCGAACAGATGGAGCATGGGCTTGTTCTCCACCAAAACTTCGGCGGTGAAACCGTACAACCCCTCGCGTTTGGCCAGAAAGGTCAGGTAGGAAAGGATCTCCGTCCCCACACCTTTGCCCTGGTAATCATCCCGGACCACGAGGGCCACTTCGGCGGTGTGGCTCGCTTCGTTGATCCCGTACTGCCCCACCCCGACCACTTTCTCCATTTCCGCCTCCCGCAACGTGGCCAGGATGACCGTTTCCTTGGTGTAGTCGATGATCGCGAACTCCTGCAGCCGTTCGTGGGGCATGTCCTTGCGGATGGAGATGAACCGCCGGTACAGGCTCTGGTCGGAAAGGGAGTAGAAGAAGTCCTTGAGCAGCGGCTCGTCGCTGAGACGGACCGGCCGCATCAGAACCTCCAGGCCCTTGACCGTGGTGCGGTAGCTTTCCAGGTGTTCGGGGTACTCCCCCCTTTTCCCGGGGATGAAGGCCTGGTCCCGATAAATCAGATTGGCCTGCTTGGCTTTCTCGATCAACCAGGGCCGGAAATGGGGGTGGGCGATGGCGATGAGTTCCATGGCCCGCTCGCGGATGTTCTTGCCGTGAAGATAGGCGATCCCATTCTCGGTGACCACGTAGTGAATGTCCCCCCGAACCAGGGTAACGCCTGTGCCTTCCCGCAGGAAGGGGACGATGCGGGATACTTTCCCCCATTCGGCGGTGGATTGAATGGCCAGGATGGTTTTTCCACCGGGGGCCAGGGTGGCCCCTCTCATGAAATTGGTGTGTCCCCCCGGTCCGCTGTAGAAAGTCTTTCCCAGGGATTCGGAGGACGTCTGCCCGGTGAGGTCCACCTCCAGGGCACTGTTGATGGCGGTCATGTTTTCCTGCCGGGCGATCACCAGGATGCTGTTGGTGTAGTCGATGGTCCGGAACTCAAAGGCGGGATTGTCGTGGATGTAGTCGTAGGTCGATCGGTGTCCCATGCAGAAGGTGGCCACGGTCTTGCCCCGGTTGAGGGTTTTCCGGCTGTTGTCGATGACCCCCTTTTTCATCAATTCGACCATTCCGTCGCTTAGCAGCTCGGAGTGCACTCCCAGGTTGTTCTTATGGCCCAGGTTGGCAAGGATCGCGTTGGGCAGGGCTCCGTACCCGACCTGGATGGTGTCGCCGTCCTGGACGATGCGGGAGACGTATTTTCCGATCTGCTCGGCCACATCGTCCGGAGCCACGGCTTCATACTCCAGGAGGGGCTCATCATGGCAGATGATGTAATCCACGTCTTTGATGTTAATGAACCCGTCTCCATGCACCCGGGGCATGGAGCGGTTCACCTGGGCGATGACCAAATGGGCCTTCTCCACCGCCGCCTTCACAATGTCCACGCTGATCCCCAGGCTCATGTAGCCGTGCTCGTCCGGCGAAGAAGTTTGGATCAGGGCCACCTGGATGGGGACCATTCCCCGGCTGAACAATTTCGGCACATCGGACAGAAAGAGAGGCGTGTAGTCGGCCATACCCCGGTTGACCGCTTCCCGGGAGTTGTTTCCCACGAAGAAGGAGTTGTGGCGGAAATTGTACTTGAATTTCTCGTCCGTGTAGGGTGCCACCCCCAGGGTCCAGACATGGACGACCTCCGCGTCGAAAAAGGCTTTGGGATGGGACTCGACGAATTTGATCAGCGCCCGGACCAGATACTGGGGCTCGGCACAGGCGGTATGGATGAAGATGCGATCTCCCCGGTGTATACGACTGAAGATCTCATTTTCGCCTACGAATTTCTCCGGATAGACCTTCTTCATTTCAGCTAATAAGTCATCGCTCATAAGTCTTTGTCTTTACCCCCACCTCCATATGGGTTTTTTCGAGCACGCCCGGGAGAAGGGAAAAGCCAATTCCAGATCCCTTGTATCTTTTTGATTCTTATCACCCTACCGGCGGTCCGTCAAGGGGAGTTAGGAATGGCGAATTCGGATTGCGGATCTCGGAATGCGGAATGAAAATAAGAGGATCTAAAAATGAATGATGAGCCGTAAAGAGGCAAAAAAACAGGAGCTCCGGTTATTCCGGGGAAATTTGTCCCGGCAGGTTTTAAGCCGGGAGCCGGAATCGAGTTCATCCCAATCCTTCTGGACTCCTGCTTTCGCAGGAGTGACAGCATTTCGTCTTGCCCTTTTCCCCCTAATCCGCGTTTATCCGCGTTCATCCGCGTCCAACAAAATTTCAGTTCTATTCCGCCGCGTAAATCACGTCGATCACGGTGGCTACTTTCTTTCCGACGGCCCGGAAGGCGTGGGGAAGGCTGGAATCGAAATAAAGGCTGTCCCCGACTCCCAGGGCGTAGGTTTCATTCTCGTAGTTAAACTCCAGCTGCCCATCCAGGACATAGATAAACTCCTCTCCCTTGTGATTGAAGAAGATGAGGTCCTCCTTATTCTTGACCTCAAAGGTCACATGAAAGGGCTCCATGTGCTTGTCCGCTTTCGGATACGCGAGAGATTCGTAATAATACCCCACCTTGGAAGGGTCTTCATGGATGCGGCGGAAAACCTTTTTGCGTTCGTTCCGGGGGACGATGATGGCCCTTTTGTCCACGTCCTGATCCTGGAAAAAATAGCCGATGTTTACGCTCAATGCCCGGGAGATCTTGAGCAGCGTAGCCACCGGGGGGGCTACGACTTCCCCCTCGATCTGCGCCAGCAGGGGTTGGGAAAGGCCGGCGCTCTCGGCCACCTGCTGCAGGGAAAGCCCCCGGCGCTGCCTCAGGCTTTTCACTTTCTGCCCCAGATTCAGGTCCTTCAGTTCATCTTTCACGTCCTTGGCCATCGCCCCCTCCGGATAGAAAAGTAAAATGGTCGGAATTCCATCCCGCTCGTTGCTAAAATTTAACCCGAAGCCCCTAATTTTTCAATAAAAAACATAATGGGACACAGATGAACACAGATAAACACAGATCTTATATTCGTAAAAGACTTAAAAAAGACCGAATGGGAAATGGATGAACACGGATAACTAGGTGAAAGGAATCATGAAAAAACATAAAAAAATTAAAAGTTTTTCCCCACAGTAGCACAAATGAACATAGATTCTAAATATCGAAGGGCCTGGAGGCAATAGATTTTAGGGCGCACGGCGTACCGCCCTTTCCTGCATTGAGTGCAGGGTTGCCGTGAACCGCATGGGATTTATGGCCATGCCCTGAACCCAATTTGGTTCAGGGCGCATTCACCCTGTCTCCTTTCCTTGACGTAGGTAGTTTTCTAAGATATAAATGATAGAGTAGAAGAAAGCCATTACTCGTTGCTGATTACTCGTTACGGGTTGAAAAGAACGAAAAACGCGAAACGGACGAAGAGCAACCGGAAAAAGGAAAGGAAACCGCGGTGGTCAAACCCTTGAAAACCAGGAAACCCCAGACCGTGGGGGAGTTGAAAAAGGCGAAATACCGGGCACTTTCCGTCAAGGCGGAGATGCGCAAGAATCTCATCTCCAAGATCCGCAAGAATGAAAACTTTTTCCCGGGCATTATCGGGTACGAGGAAACCGTCATTCCCCAGCTGGAAAATGCCATTCTCTCGGGCCAGGACGTGATTTTTCTCGGCGAGCGGGGACAGGCCAAGACCCGCATGATCCGCAGCCTGATCCTCCTCCTGGATGAAGAAATCCCCGTGCTGGCCGGGTGCGAAATCAACGATAACCCTTTCCACCCCATCTGCAAAAGCTGCCAGGAAAAAATCCAGACCCTGGGAGACAAAGCCGAAATCGCCTGGCTGAACCGGCAGCAGCGATACGCGGAAAAACTGGCCACCCCCGATGTGACCATCGCCGACCTGATCGGAGAAGTGGACCCCATCAAGGTGGCGGAAGGAAGATACTTATCCGACGAACTGACCATCCATTACGGCTTGATCCCCCGTACCAACCGGGGGATCTTCGCCATCAACGAGCTGCCCGACCTCGGGGAAAAGATACAGGTGGGGCTCTTCAACATCATGGAGGAACGGGACGTCCAGGTCCGGGGCTACAAGATCCGCCTCCCCCTGGACGTTTACGTCGTGGCCAGCGCCAACCCCGAAGACTACACCAGCCGCGGACGGATCATCACCCCGCTCAAGGACCGGTACGGCTCCGAAATCCGCACCCATTACCCCCGTTCCCTGAAGGATGAAATCGAAATCATGGACCAGGAGAAGACCTCCTTCGACGATGACGGCGCCTTCACCACCTTTGTCCCTCCCTACTTCAAGGAGCTTGTGGCGGAAATCACTTCCCTGGCGCGCAAATCCCCGGAAATCAACCAGCGGTCGGGAGTGTCCGTGCGCGTCTCCATCTGCAACTACGAAAACATGATCAGCAACGCCCTGCGCCGCGCCATCCGGGTGGGAGAAAAAGAAGTCGTCCCCCGGGTCAGCGATCTGCCCTACCTCGTGGCTTCCACCAGCGGGAAGATCGAGTTTGAAACCGTGGAGGAAGACCGCAACAACAGCCTGATTGAAAAATTGATCGACAAGGCCGTGCTCACCACCTTCAACCGCTATTTTCAGGTCCAGCAGTTCGACGCCTTTCTGGCCCGCTTCAAGAGCGGATGGTCCGTCGAAGTTTCCGAGAGGATGAAATCATCCGAATATCAACGGAGAACCCAGGAAGCCTCCCCCCACACCGCCGAGATGCGGGGACTTTTGGAGGCGTTGAAGAAACTGACCTGCGACCAGAGCGCGGCCCAGGTGGCTTCGGGACTGGAGTTTATCCTGGAAGGGCTGTACCTCCATCACCGCTTGAACAAGGAAAAGCTGGCCGAAAAATCAGCCTATCGGGCCTAGGGACGAGGAAGAAGATAAAAAAGGGGATAAAAGAGATGGGAGCTTCCGGCAAGGAACCTTCGGCTCGATCCTTCACCGAGCTCGTAGATTTGATTCTGAAGCTCAACGCCAAAATCCGGGAGAAGATTTCCCCCTGCCGCAGGGGAGAAACGAAGGGGGCGAAAAACACCGAGATGGTCATCATCATCCTGAACCATTCCTCCGGGGACCCGCCGAAAGTATCCCGGGCGCAAAAAGCCAAAGATTCCGGGAAAGACTGGATCGAAGATCTCTGTGGAGATATCGAAAAAGAAGGAAGCGGCCAGAAGTCCCATTAAAAACCCTCCCCTTCTCCGGTTCCCGCTTGCCTTCCTCAAGTCCCAAACCCAGGGTCTTCACCCTCCACATCCAGGCCTTATTGAAATCTATAAAATCAGCTTGACAATTCTATCCCTTTTTTCCTAGAATCTTTTACGCCGATTCTTGTTACCCAGAAAAAATCCGATTTTCTATTACCCCGAAAGGAGGAGACATGAAAAAGATCCTTGTGGCCCTTTTGATCGTGTCTTTGTTCTTCGCCCTTCCATCCGCACCCGGGTGGGCAAAAGAAAAAGTCAAGGTCGCAGTCATGCACTCGGTCACCGGGTCGCTGGCGCTGGCGGGGGGATTGGCCGGGCAGAGAGGCGCCCTCATAGCCATTGACATGTGGAATGCCCGGGGCGGGATCCTCAAAAAGTACGACATCGTTCCCGTGGAAGCCGATGCCCAATCCAGCCCTGACGTGGCCATCCGTGAGGTCGAACGCCTGATCAACGTGGAAAAAGTCCCGGTCATCCTGGGAATCTATTCCAGCTCCATCGCTGTACCCCTGGCCCCGATCTGTGAAAAAAACAACACCATCCTCTGGATCACCATTTCTATTTCCGACAAGGTGGTGCAAGATAGGAAGCTGACCTACGTTTTCCGCCCCCAGGCTATGGGCTCCCAGTGGGGAAAGAGCTCGGTGGAGTTCCTGAAAGACAACCTTTCCAAGCTGGGTTATAAGAGTCCCAGCGACGTCAAAGTGGCGGTCACCTACGAAGACGGACCTTATGGGGTAAGCGTGAAGACCGCCAACCTCGCCCTGGCGGAAAAATATAAAATGAAGGTCGTCCTGAACGAAGGGTACGACCACAAGGCCAAGGACCTTTCTTCTCTGGTTCTGAAGCTGAAGGCGGCCAAACCGGACGCAGTTCTGAACACCGGTTATTACCCGGATATCGTTCTTTTCATGCGCCAGGCCCGGGAAATGGGGTTCCAGACCAAGGCCATGATCGGCCACGGGGCCGGCTGGGCCAACTTCCCCAACCTGGAAAAACAGCTTCCCCCAGAAATCGTCCAGTACACGTACAACATCGACCCGGCTCCCGCGCAGAACCTGGATAAAAGCAAGCTAAAGGCGGGGATCGGGTCGATTATCGACGAGTTCCTCAAGCGGTATAACGATAAATATAAAGAACCCTCTCCCCCGGCCCACGCCACGATGGGGTTCGGGCACGCCTGGGTTCTATTCCAGACCATGGAGCTGGCGGTCAAGAAATACGGGACCCCCACAGCTGACAACATCCAGAAAGCGGCCCGGCAGATCGACATTCCCGAGGGAGGGACTCCCTCAGGCTATGGCGTGAAGTTCTATCCCCCCGGACATAAATACGCCGGCCAGAATTCACGGTGCTACCCGGTCGTCATGCAGTGGGTGAAGGGGAAAGTGGAGATCGTCTGGCCGAACGCCCTGAAGACGATCGAGGCCAAGCTCCCGGCCCCCAAGGATTGGCCGATGGCGGTCAAATAAAATCTTCGGACAGGGACTATTCTTAAGCCGTAGGGGCGGGTTTCAAACCCGCCCCTATTTGCGAAGAATTCAGGAAGGTCCTTTCTCTCGATGTCATGCTAGAGCTCATCCAGATCGACCGATTTTTCGGCCACTTCCAGGCCCTGAAGCAGATCAACCTCAAGGTGGAGGAAGGGGAGTTCCGCGGCCTCATCGGCCCCAACGGGTCCGGGAAGACGACGATCTTTAACGTCGTCTCCGGGGTCTACCCCGCTTCGGCGGGTAAGGTAAAATTTTTGGGGGAAGACATTACCCCCCACACCCCGGACCGGATCTGCCATGCCGGGATCACTCGTTCTTTTCAGATTCCCCGTCCTTTCCGAGAGATGACCGTGTTCGAAAATGTCATGCTGGGAGCCCTTTTCGGAAAAGGCCCCGAGGTTTCCGGCAAGGAAGACGCCCGGTCCGAAGCCCGAAGATGGTTGGAATTCGTGGGGCTCAAAGCCGAGGAGAACACCATGCCCGGGGAGTTGACCGCCGGCAACCTCCGCCGCCTGGAGCTGGCCCGGGCCCTGGCCACCCATCCCAAACTCCTCCTGGCGGACGAGATCATGAGCGGGCTCAACCAGGAAGAGATCGCCCTGGCCTCCCAGGTGCTGAAAAAGATCCGGGAAGAATTGAAGATCACCATCGTCTGGGTGGAGCACATCATGGGCGCCCTCATGAACCTGGTGGAGCGGGTGACCGTCCTGGACTACGGACAGATCATCGCCGAGGGAACCCCGGAGGAAATTTCCAAGAATGCCAAGGTCATCGAGGCTTACCTGGGAGAGGAAGAGACCGGCAGCCATGCTTGAAATAGAGAAGGTCAGCGTCTTCTACGGGGAATTTCAGGCCATCTTCGATGTTTCCCTGCGGGTTTCCGAGGGGGAAACGGTGATCACCGTGGGGCCCAACGGGGCGGGGAAATCTACCCTCCTCAAGACCATCTCCGGCCTCCTCCAGCCCCGTTCGGGAAGCATCACCTTCCTGGGCAATCGCCTCGATAGGATGCCCGCCCATGAGATCGTCGAACTGGGAATTGCCCAGGTCCCCGAAGGGGGGCGCCTCTTTCCCCAGTTGTCCGTCTATGAAAACCTCAGGGTGGGGTCTTTTCTGCCCAGGGCCCGCGGCGAGGCGACCGCCACCCTGAAGGAAATTTATGGCCTCTTTCCCATCCTCGACGAACGGAAGAGGCAGTACGCCGACACCCTGAGCGGGGGCGAACGGCAGATGCTGGCCATCGCCCGAAGCCTCATGTCCCGGCCCAAGCTGATCCTCCTGGACGAGCCCTCCTCGGGCCTGGCCCCCCGGGTGGTAACCCGGGTTTTTGAATTCGTCCACCAGATCAAATCCCAGGGGTACGCCATTCTGATGGTGGAACAGAACGTGCGCAAGGGCCTCCAGCTTTCCGACCGGGCTTACCTTATCGAGTCCGGACGGATCGTCAAGGAAGGGCCCCGCAAGACCTTTCTGGAAGACGATTACATCAAAAAGGCTTACATCGGATTGTAGGCTATGACTGAACTGCTTCTCAATTCCATCGTGAACGGGATCCTCCTCGGGGGGGTCCTGGCCCTCCTGGCCTTCGGGATGAACCTGATCTTCGGCGTGGTCAAGATCATCCACCTGGCCTACGGCCAGTGCGTGATGCTGGGAATGTACGTGGTCTACACCCTGGCGGTGCAGATGCACCTCCCGGTGATCCTGTCCTGTATCATCGCCCTGCCGGTGATGGGAATCGTGGGCCTCGTGCTGCAACTCCTGGTCATCAATCCCCTCCTCAAGGCCAAGGCGAACCCTTTGACCCAGCTCCTGGCCCTGGCCGGTTTGACCATCGTGGTGGAGAATGCCGCCCAGGTCGTCTGGGGAGCGGACCTGAGGGGGATCAACATCCAGCTTCCTCTCATCCACATCGGAAACGTTTTTCTCCGGACCTCCAATCTCATCGCCTTCTTCGGGGCCCTGCTGACCCTGTGGGGGCTGTACCTGTTCTTGAACCGGACCTATCTCGGGTTGGCGATTCGTTCCATCGCCCAGGATCTGGACAGTGCCCGTCTCATGGGGATCAATCCCCGGATGATTTACTTCATCACCATGGCCGCGGGCGGAATCCTCACCGGATTGATCGCCGCTTTCTTCTCCCCCATCTACGCCGTTCATCCCCATTTCGGGGGAAGTTTCACCCTGATGGCCTTCATCATCGTCGTGTTGGGCGGCATGGGAAATCTCCTGGGTGGTTTCATCGGGGCCTTTATCATCGGGGTCGTGACCTCCGTCTCCGCGGTTCTCACCTCGACGGAGATTGCCGACATCATCGTACTGGTTATATTCATCTCCGTCATCCTGATTCGACCTCAGGGCCTCCTGGGGATTCGGGTGTCCAAATAGGAGGAATCTTTTGGCCGCCACCCTCACCGTCATCCTTGTTTTTGCCGCCGTCGGTGTCTTTCCCTACTTCGTTCCTTCTCCCTATCTCCTCCATATCGGGACCTTGATCTTCATCTGGTCCTTCATCACCACCGCCTGGTCTTACATGGGACGCTTCGGCCTGGTTTCCCTCGGGCACGGGGCCTTTCTGGGAGTGGGAGCCTACACTACCGGATTGCTGTTCAATTTTTACGGACTCACCCCGTGGGTGGGAATGCTCCTGGGGGGTCTGGCCGCCGTGGGTCTGGCGGTGGTGATCGGCTACGCCTGCTTCCGGTTCGGAGTCATCGGCGACTATTTTGCCCTGGTCACGCTGGCCTTGGGAGAGGTCGTGGCCCTCACCCTCATCGCCTTCCGGGACATCACCGGGGGATCCCTGGGGTTTACCCTGAAATCCAAGGGCACCTCTCTCTTCTACTTCCAGTCGGAGGAAAAAATCCATTTCTATTATGTTTCCCTGGCATTTCTCATCCTGGGTCTCCTGGTCTGGAAATGGATCGACCGGTCCAGGATGCAGAAAGCCCTCCGGGCGATCGGAGAGGACGAGATCGCCGCCTCCACCCTGGGGGTGGGGATCATCCGCTATAAAATGGTTATCACCATGATCAGCGCCTTCCTGACCGCCATCGGCGCGGTTCTTTACGCCCAGTACATTACCTATCTGAACCCTCATACGCTCTCCGGAGTAGCCCCTTCGCTGGAGATCGCATTTAAAGCCATCCTGGGGGGAATGTTCAGTCTCTGGGGTCCTACGGTGGGTACGGCCCTGATCGTTTCCCTGGAGGAATATTTCCGGGTGGTTTACGGCAGCACCTTCGTAGGGTTCTCACAGATCATTTACGGGCTGGCGCTGGTGCTCCTGATCATCTTCCTGCCCAAGGGAATCTACGGAAGCGTCCAGGATTGGTTCAAGAAGAAAGCCTAAAACTCGTTATTCGTTATACGTTATTCGTTATTCGTCATCCATTTCTAGTCGATAATCCTCAATTTCGCGGACCAGTTACGGGTAACTAATAACGAGTAGTTGACAACGTTCAGCACATCGTGGACAGGAAAAATGGTCACGACATCGTGGACTCCAGGCCCCCAGAATTCACTGCTGAGTCATCATTATAACTTTATAAGCGTTATCGCAAGTCCTGTTCCTATCTCTCTACTTGGTGTTTCGCTGAGGAGGTTGCTTTTTAGATGTTTAGAATTTGGGGCAGTCTAATCGCTCATTTAGCATCAGTCCACGATGTGCTGAACGTTAAATTTGTCCACGATGTCATGAACGTTGTCAAGTAGTCAGTAACAAGGAAGGTTATTCGTTACACCCTATACCTTATTTGTCTATGGTCGCTGGTCATCAATAATTTTGCGGGCCAGTTGCGAGTACCCAATAACTAATAATTAATAACGATTAACGATTAACCCGGCCGTACCCTCCCCGACTTCCCCTAAATCCTCAGAATTAAGCTAAAAAAGCACGATTTCCCCTTGATTTTTAAAGAAAAATCCCAAAACATCCGATAGAAATACGGGGGTCCAGAGGTTTTTTGCAGGGGGGACGGAAGTGACCCCTCCCCCATCCATTGAAGCGCAGATGCAGGACTTTCGAACCCCGTGGGTACGGCTATGACAGTTTTCGATTCAAACAAAACCATCCAGACAAGCCATCCACCGGAGAGACACCCCTCCCTCGAAGACCTCCAGCCGAAGCTTACCGACTTCATGCTTCACCTGATCCAGGCGTTCTTGAGGACCGGGTACTATACCTCCGAACACCCCGAATCGAAGCGGGCAAAGGAAGGGCTCTACCAGCAGTTCAAGAGTTTCTTCGAACAGGAGGGGGAACTGACCTTCCTGGTAAAGGAAGACCAGGAGCGAAAGGAGGTCCTGTTGGAAGGGCTCTTCCCCGAGGCCCAGAGATTGACCCGGATGATGGCCAAAGGGATGGGGGAGCTTTATGTCCCCCGAATGGTCAAATACTTGGAGCGCAAAGACCTGGTCAGCCTGACCCTGAAAAGCCGGATGGACGGAACGGAGTTCATTCATTTCGTCGATATCATGAGCGAACCGTCCCTGGTGGACATCCACAAAAAAGAGGACCAGGAGAATTTCGCCCAAACCCTTTGCCGCCAGGGGGTTTTCAACATCTCCTACGTCTTCAACGAAGAACTTCTGGCCCCCGCCCGGGAGATGCCCTGGAGAGTCCGGCTCATGCTTTCCAGGTTGCGGAAAGACCTGAAAATGGTCCCCCTTTTCCATAAGATGTCCGGAGAGGAACTCCAGGAAATTCGGAGAAAGCTCATCCAGGACGGGATCCGGCCCATCCGCCACCCCGACCTCCTCTGCGCCGTCCTGCGGAACAGCGACCTGGCGGCCACCCCGGAAAACCCGGAAGAGTTCATCGAGGATGGGATCATTTCCTCCATCCATATCTCCCATTTTTTTGATACCGTTCAACTCTTCCTGAAGGAGCATCTCCAGCTCAAGCAACTTCAGAAAAAAAATTCTCTGGAGAAAAAATCAGACCGGCTTGCGGCCAAGATCTATCAACGGTTGATGGAAACAGGAACCACCCAAGCGGAAATCCTTCTCGAAGAATTCTTCCGCCATGAACTCATAGACTTCGAAAATCTGCCCCCCAATCTCAGAAAGAAGATCCTGGTGGAAATGCAGACCGATCGATTCCTCAGCGATCCTGTGAATTTCTCGAAATAGCCCAGTCCTTTGTGGAAATGATTCCCGAACTCATCAAGAGGGATCGGTATACGGAAGTAAACCATATCTTCTCCGCTCTGAAGAAGTACACCCGCTGGACGGGATTGGCCGGAATGATCTTGGAGGTGCTCGGCCAGGGGCCCGCCCCGCTCTTGCTCAAGGAAAAATTCCTGGCCAATAAGAAAGAGATTCGGATGGCCATCGTTCCCCTTTTTATCGCCCTAGAAGGCGCGGCCATCCCCGGTCTGCTGGACATTCTGAAAACCAGCAAAGACCAGTGGGTGAGAAAGAATGCCGGTGAAGCATTAATCCAGATCGGACCGGCGGCGACGGCCCATCTCCTCGAAGAGCTGGAGAGCCAGATGGCCCCCGCGGAGACCACGATCGATATCCTGAGAGTACTCGGAGAGATAAAGTCCCCGGAGTGGAAGACGCCTCTGTTGAAGGTTCTCCCAAGATACATCTCTCATGAACACCCGAAATTGAGGGTCCAGGCCCTTCATACCCTTTGCTTGATCACCGCAAGGGAGGGGGAGGAGGTCTTTCTTGCCGGCCTTCGCGATCCGCACATCGAAGTACGCAAGATGGCGGTCTGGTGTCTGGGGATGATTCGAAGCGAGCAGGGACTCGAAAAAATGGTGCAAATGCTAAAGCAAATCAACGCCTCCCCGTCCCCGCAGATGGACCAGATCGAAACCCAGATCTACCATGCCTTCGGCACCCTGGGGAACCTGCAGGTCGCCGGAGAAACCCCGGAAGAGATCCTCCTGGAGATCCTGGAGAAGAGGGGAATCAAGCGGTGGGGCGGCCTGTTCCAAAAGAACCCGCTCACGGATTCGGCCTTAGGAGCCATCTGCGACGCCCTGGGAAAGATGGGGACAGAGAGAGCGATCAGAACTTTAAACGAGCTGAAGAAGTCTTTGGATGGGCACTGGATTCCAAAGGTGGGTGAAGTCCTAAAGAAGATAGAGGAGAGAGCCGGTTATTCATAGTCGCGCCCGGTATGAACGCATCTCTTTTTAATTTCTGCCTCTCGTCCCCGCTCAATATTTCTTCCGATCGAGTATGCATATCGCTAAAAAAAATCTGGCCTCAGTACCCTGAGGCCAGATGCCCTCCAGAAGGTAATTGCTTTTGGCCCCCCCTAGGGATGGAAATCGATCAGGTATAGGTCGGGTCCTCCAATCCCAAAAGTGCTCTGGAAAACAGTCTTCGTTCCCTTGTTGTTGACGAGGATATGAGGGTAGGTCGAATAGCTCCCGACCTTTCGCGAACGATGATGGGCCAGACGGATGGTCTTCCCCGAGCCATCCGTGGCCACCGCTAAAATCTCTCCCCAATAGGGAGCCCACTGCTTCTCTGGCGAATCCGAGCGGGTGTCTACCGAAAGGAATACGTAATCGGGTCGACCGGAGGCATAGGCCAGAGAAAAAGGAGCCCGGGAAGGGAAACCCAAGAGTTTCCTGCCCGTGCCGGTACCTAATTCGACGGCGATCAAATCGCCGATTATATGGTTTTTATAACCGCATAACTGGCCGATCGTTTTAGGGGAAAAGCAGGCGAAATCATTTAATAGCAAAGGTTTGGCGGGTTCGATTTCTTTCCAAACGTTCCCGCCAGAGGCAAGAATGGTCCCCATCTTTTGGATGCTCTTGCCGTGCTCGACTTCATATTTGCCTGTGACCGCCAGGTGGGGCCATGTGTTTGAATGAATTACCTTTTTCGAGTGGGGTCACAAAAGTGAGGGTGGGCCAAAATGGGCAAGACGGGAAACGCTCTTGACACCTTCCAGGGGTTCAAATAAGATGTCGGGGGATAGCAAGGGTTGGCGATCTTGATGGGTTGAATACCCGTTTTTCAGAACCACAAGAACCAAAGGAGGGAAAGTATGGTACGAAAAAAGAAATTTTGCTGGTGTGTATCCGTGCTCATGGGGATCGCGATGGCGCTTCTCGTAACCGGCCCCGCAGCGGGCGCCGAGAAGTATCCTTCGCGCGAGATCGAACTCATGGTTCCCTGGTCTGCAGGGGGAGCGACGGATGTGGTCTTCCGGACCTTTGCCGCCGTGGTCCCGAAATACCTGGGTGCGAATATCATCATCGTGAACCGTCCCGGAGGGGGGGCGGTCCCCGGCTATGCCGAAGCGATGAAGAAGAAGAACGACGGGTATTACACCTTGGCCTGGGCGACCCCTTCCCTGACCAAGGTCCATATGAGTGTCACCCCCTATGATCATAAAACCTTTGACCCGGTGATTATGGTGGTCCACAACCCCTGCTGGATTCTGGTTCCCGAGAATTCCCCCTATAAAAACCTGAAGGATTATGTCGCCGCCGCCAAAGCCAACCCCAACAAGATCAGCCTGGCCAACGCCGGGGCCGGGGGCGGGTATCATCTGGTGGCTCTGGCTTTCGAGAGCGACCTGGGGCTCGAATTCGTTCACGTCCCCTACAAGGGAGGGGGGCCTTCGATCGTCGCCACCGTGGCCAAGCAAGTCGAGTCGGTGATGTGTTCTCCCCCCGAGGGCTTCCCCCAGGTGAAATCCGGCGAACTCCGGGCTTTGGGGGTATTCTCCAAGAAGCGTCTGAAGGATTTTCCCGACCTTCCAACCGGGGAGGAACAGGGGGTAAAGTTTTACATGGGCATGTGGAGAGGAGTCGCCGTCCCCAAGGGGACAGCTCCGGCAAAAATAAAGAAACTTCACGATGCCTTCAAGGCCACCATGAAGGACCCGGAGTTCCTGAAACTGGCCGATAAGGCCGGCTTCCTGCTCGAGTACAAGAACACGAAGGACTTCGGGAAGTTCGTGGAAGAGCAGAATCAATATTACATGAACCTCATCAAGAAGAAAAAGCTGGGCGACCGTTACAAATAGTCCCCCCTTCGAGCAAACCTCGGGGGTTTGCATGGGTGGCCGGATGCTTATTTCCGGCCACCCTCTTTTATTACCGGAAAACATCCATGGCCAGACGGGATATCTATTTTGCAGCCGTGCTTATGACCCTGGCGGTTCTCTTCTTCGCCCTGACCTTTTACTTTCCCCGGCAAACCCTGGCCATGTCTCCCCGGCTTTTTCCCCGGGTGATTTGCGGCGGATTATTCTTTTTATCCGTGGTCTTATTGTTCCAAGCCCTTCGCCAAAGAAAGATCGCCGCCCATGGTCAAGAAGAAAAATGGGGAATTCCGTGGCAACGATTCGGCGCCCTTATTCTCATCGCTTTCGCCTACACGCGGATATTGGAAGAAGCCGGTTATCTCCTGGCCACGCCGCCCCTGATCGCGGGAGTCATGATCCTTTTCAACGAGAAACGGTGGGTGCGCATCGCGGCGGTTTCCATCGCCACGACCGCGCTTTTGTACATCCTGTTCCGTATGGTCTTCAGAGTTCCTCTTCCCCGTTTTCCATTTTTTTAAATCGATCCAGGAGATCCGGGAAAGCTCATGGATGCCTTTGTTCAGGGATTTGCCCAAATACTCAGCCTGGAAATGTTCCCCTTTCTTTTCCTCGGAGTGGCCGGGGGGATTCTGGTAGGCGCTCTTCCGGGACTGACGGCTTCCGTGGGAATCATCCTCCTTCTCCCCCTGACCTATAAGCTGGACCCCAGCACGGGGATGGTCATGCTCTGCGGGATGTTCTGCGGAGCCATCTACGGGGGATCGGTATCCGCCATTCTCATCTCCACCCCGGGAACCCCCTCGGCAGCCGCGACGGTTCTGGACGGATATCCCCTCGCCCAGAAGGGGGAAGCCGGAAAAGCGCTGGGCATTGCGACCATCGCGTCAACCGTAGGGGGGATCATTTCCACTTTTTGTCTGATCTTCCTGGCGCCGCAGCTGGCGCGGATCGCCCTGAAATTTGGGCCGGAAGAATATTTTGCCCTGATGGTCTTCGGCCTGACCATCATCGGCAGCGTCTCCGGAAAATCCTTGATCAAAGGAATGCTGGCCGGTCTCTTCGGCCTCCTCATCGCCACGATCGGCCTGGACCCGGTAACCGGGTATGCCCGTTATTCTTTCGACATACCTGATCTCATGAGCGGATTTCCCCTCCTTCCCGTTTTGATCGGGCTTTTTGCCTTCTCCGAAATTTTCATCCAGCTGGAAACCGTGGCCAAAGAGGGAATTCAGAAGATCACCCGCCATATCGGCAACGTCTGGCCCAGCTGGGGGGAGATCAAAAGCATTTCCCCCATCATCCTTCTTTCTTCCCTCCTGGGAACGGTCATCGGCGTCATCCCGGGGACCGGAGGCGCCATCGCCTCTTTCCTGGCCTACAACGAAGCCAAACGTTGGTCGAAGGACCCGGAGTCTTTCGGGAAAGGAAACATTGCCGGCGTTGCCGCACCCGAGGCGGCGAACAACGGGACGACCGGAGGGGCAATGGTTCCCCTCATGACCTTGGGAATTCCCGGGGATGTGGTCACGGCAGTGATGCTGGGAGCCTTGCTTCTCATCGGAATCCGTCCGGGGCCGCTCATGTTCAAAGAGCACCCCCAGGTGGTCAACGCCATCTTCGCCGGGATGATGTCCGCCAATTTTCTAATGTTGGCCCTGGGAATGGTGAGCGTCCGTTTGTTCCCGCACGTATTGAGGGCCCCGATTTCCATCCTTTTCCCGGTCATCTTCGCCCTCTGCTTTCTTGGCTCGTTTTCCCTCAACAATAGTGTCTATGACATGGCCGTGGCCCTGGGTTTCGGAGTCCTGGGATACATCATGCGCAAGAACGGTTTCCCCGCCGTTCCCATCGTCCTGGGCGTCATCCTGGGTCCGATTGCCGAGGATGAGCTCGGGCACGCCATGATTCTGTCCCACGGGAACTGGCTGATCCTGTTCCAGTCCCCCATCGCTCTCTTTTTCTACGGACTCGCTGTTTTTTCGGTTTTCTTTTCCTGGAAACGAATGAAGGGACTGCGGGGCGGTTGACGAAACACGACCGGCGATGGACAAGGAAAAAAGAACAGGGGGCTGGAGGGGATTTCAACGGTTTGCATGAAAATCGATATAACTTTGATACGATTTTCAAATGACTAACGTGAACCCGGGCAAGGAACCGGGAACAAGTAACCGGCAATTACTTCAACCGGCTGATCAAGCGGACCGTATCTTCCCTGATTTTGCTCAAATCTTCCGGGGTGGGCTTTCCGCGGATGTCTCCCAGCCTGCCTTGGGTGCTGCGGTCCTCCTTGCCGTGGAATTCACCGACCAAATACCATTCGTCCTCTACCTCAAATCCCAGGTGGTCGAAGAATTGGCCCACATATTTCCCCGCGGGAATGGCTTCGTTGATTCCGGTGTGCGGGCCTGAATAGGTGCAGAAGATCAGAGCATGTTTCCCCGGGATGCGCGGAGATCCCAGTTTTAACCGCCCCTGCTGCCGGTATTCACCGGATTTGTTTTTCAGGTAGGCTACCACCGGTTCGGGAGGATGAAACTGGTAGGAAGGGAACCCGACGCACACCAGGTCGTAATCAAACCATTCCAAGTCCCCGGCTTCCTCGACCCGGCGATAGGTCACTCCAACTCCGGAAGCCTCCAGGCCCGCCTTGATGGCCAGGGCCGCCTTTTCCGTGTTTCCGCTCTTGGACCAGTAAAGAATCGCTGCTTTCATAACCCTCCTCTCCTCGTTTTTAATCCCTCGTTGTTTGTTGCCGGTTTTTGAAATCAGAAACCTCCTGGGGATACCCCGTGAATGGAAGCGAGCCACCCGTAGCGAGGAACGAGTAACCAGCAACTATTCGATCATCAGTAGGTGATAATTTTTCTTGCCGGCTCGGAGGAGAACCCCCCGGCCGGATAAGGCTTGATCCAGGCCAACCTTCGCTTCAAGATCCTTCCAGCCCTTGTTATTCACGTAGGCGCCACCCTGGCCGATGAGGTCGCGGGCCGCCCTTTTGGATTTGGCCAATTTGGTTTCCAGGAGGAGGTCAGCCAAGGAGACCCCCTTTTGGATCCGCTCCCTGGAGATCCTCGTCGTCGGAACTTCCCCGGCCAGGGTGGAAAAAACCTCCCGGGAGAAGGCCTGCACCTCGCTCCCGAAGAGAACTTCCGATGCCACCTGCGCCGTCCGCCCCGCTTCCTCGCCGTGCGCCAGCCTGGTGAACTCGAAGGCCAGCTGGCGGTGGGGTTCCCTCCTGCCGGGATCCTGTTTCAGCGATTCCTCCAGCTCCGCGATCTGGGACATCTCCAGGAAGGTGAAGAGCTTGAGAAACTTGATCACGTCCCGGTCGTCGGTGTTGATCCAGTACTGGTACATGCGGTAGGGAGAAGTCATCTCCGGGTCGAGCCAAATCATATCGTTTTCAGAGGACCCCTCGGTTTTACCGATCTTCACCCCGGAGGCGGTGGTCAAGAGAGGAAAGGTGAGCCCGTGGGCACTCCCCCCGCTCATCCGGCGGATAAGTTCTATGCCGGCGGTGATGTTTCCCCATTGGTCCTTTCCTCCGGCTTGAACCGCGCAGCCGTTATGCTCGTAGAGATGGTAGAAATCATAGGCCTGGAGGAGCATGTAACTGAACTCGGTGAAGGAGATGCCCTGCCCCCGCTCTTCCAGACGCCAGCGGACTGACTCTTTGGCAATCATGGCATTGATCGAAAAGTGTTTGCCGATCTCCCGCAGAAAATCGACCAGGTTTAGGGGTAAGAGCCACTCCGCATTGTTCAGCAAAAGAGCCGCTTGAGGCCCCTCAAAGCTGAAAAACCGGGAAAGCTGTACTTTGAGGCGCTGGGCATTCGCTTCCACGTCCTCCTTGGAGAGAAGCTGCCTCTCCACCGTTTTCCCGCTGGGGTCCCCGATCATCCCCGTTCCCCCTCCTACCAGGGCAATGGGGATATGCCCATTGCGCTGGAAATGGGCCAATCCCATGACCGGGATGATGTGCCCCAGGTGAAGGGACCGCGCGGTTGGATCAAAGCCTACATAGCATTTCAGGGTTTGAGTGGAAGCCACTTCCCGCAGACCGGTATCGGTGACCTGTTCGATGAACCCTCTTTCCTGCAAGACATCGACGACGTTCCTGGACAAAAGCGCCTCCTTCTTCGATAAAAAAATTCACCGCAGAGCACGCGGAGCCCGCAGAGAAAATTCTTTTGGTTAATTCTTTACCACTACCGGTGCCTTCGCGGAACGCACCCTACATTTTTTCATAGGGCCAATTTGATACAACCTTTGAAAGATCTGAATCTGCAATGTTCCCGTGGGTGCATCTGACATTCATGTCATTTCACATCTACAGGATTGAAATTTTCTTGCCATTTTGATTTTTCCTACCTCTGCGCCCTCTGCGCTCTCTGCGGTTCAATATTTTTTCACTTCGAGCGGTATCGATCCCGCAGGACCGACTTCAATATCTTCCCCGTTCCTCCCTTGGGAAATTCCTTGAGAATCTTCACTTCCCGGGGCGCCTTGAAGTGGGCCATGTTTTCCCGGGCATACTGGATGAACTCCTCCGGCGTCACCCGGTAACCCTCCCGCAAAACGACAAAAGCCAGGGGGACCTCTCCCCACTTCTCGTCGTTCTTGCCGATGACCGCACATTCCAGCACCGATGGATGGCCGTAAAGAACCTGTTCGATTTCCAGGGAGGAGATATTCTCTCCCCCGCTGATGATGATGTCTTTTTTCCGGTCCTTGACGATGAGCTGCCCGTCGGGCTCCACGGCGCAGAGATCCCCCGTGTGGTACCACCCTCCTTCCAGGGTTTTCCCCGTCTCCTCGGGCTGGCGGTAATACCCTTTCATCACCATATCCCCCCGTACCAGGAGTTCCCCCACGCTCTTTCCATCCCAGGAAAGATCCTTCCCATTGGGATCGACCAGGCGGAATTCCACTCCCGGGAGCGGCCTCCCCCAGGTGTCGTGGCGACGGTGCCGGTACTCCTCCGGGTCAAGGTCTTCGGACAGTTCCGGCAGAACGATCAGGGGGCAGGTCTCGGTCATCCCGAAGCCGCTGTGGGCGATACAGCCGAAAGCTTCCTCCACCCGCTCGGACATTCCCCTCGGCGGCGGCGCCCCCCCGATGAGGATCTCCTTCACGCTGGTTAGGTTGAAGGTTTTGAAGTTGGGGACCACCAGCATGGAATTCACCATGGTGGGGATGACAAAGGCGCGGGTTACTCTTTCCTTTTCCAGAACCTCCAGGGTCTTCACGGGGTCGAAGCGCTTGACCATGATGTGCTTGCCGCCCTTGGCCAGGAGGTAATGGGGAGTTCCCCAGCCGTTTACGTGGAAAAGGGGAATGAGGTGAATCTGGATATCCGTCTCCCGCACCGTCATCATAGACATGGCGCACAAGGCATGGAGGTAAAGGTTCCGGTGCGTCATCATTACTCCCTTGGGGTTTCCCGTCGTCCCGCTGGTGTAAAAGATCTCCGCCGGATCATCCTCATCGAAAGGATATTCCCCCAGAGGATAAGACCTTTCCGCGGAGCTCCCCTCCAGAAGCTCCTCGTAAGTTCCCTGAATCCATCCCGGCAAACCGGGGTTCTTTTCCAGGGCAAGGAAATGTTTCACCGAAGGAATCTTTGCCCGAATGGAGTCGATGACCGGGACAAAATCCTTATCCAGGAACAGAACCCGGGGCGTTGATTCACTGATGATGTATTCAAAGTCTTTGGCCGCCAGCCGGATATTCAGCGGCTCCAGAATCGCCCCGATGACGGGAGGAGCATAGAACAGCTCCAAAAGGCGGTGGCAGTTGTACCCCAGATAAGCCACCCGGTCTCCTTTCTGGATGCCGAGACTTTTCAGCGCATTGCTGACCTTTCTCGTCCGCCGGCAGAATTCCCCGTAGGTAAACCTCTCCCCTTCGCATACCACCCCTTCTTTATCCTTAAAAATTTTCTCCGCGTACTCCAAAAAGCGCACGGGCGTCAAAGGAATGATCATCTCTGCCTCCTGCATCTTGGCCTGCATGGGCAGGCAGAAGAGCTTTGGCAAATCGAAAATATTGTCCTATTATCCTCAAAAAGTTCGGAATAATCAAGGTTTTCGATGGGTTTATGCAGCGACCCAAGAAAAATCTTTTGTGAAAGGCAGGAAAATATGCTAGGAGAAAGCAGCGGGAAAAAGCTGATGGGACACAGATGAACGCGGATAAAAACGGATTTATTCTGGGAAAAGACCCAAAACCTATGGATTGAAGGGGACACGGGTCCATCGTCTTCGCTTTGAATAGCTCCCTGGCAAGGAAACATCTATTGGAAAAAATCATCTCCGGCGGGCAGACGGGGGTGGATCGGGCGGCGCTGGATGCAGCCCTGGAAATGGGCCTTCCCTGCGGGGGTTGGTGTCCCCAGGGGCGAAAGGCGGAAGATGGCAGGATCCCCGACCGCTATCCCCTGCAAGAGGCCTCTTCTCCCGATTACCCGGTGCGGACACGGCTGAACGTGGAGGATTCGGACGGCACCCTGGCGATCACCAGTGGTTCTCCCAGGGGGGGAACTGCATTGACCCTGAAACTGGCCAGGAAGCTGGGCAAGCCTTTTCTTCTGGTCGACCTGGCCAGGAGGGTGGACCCAAAGGAAGTTCGAGAATGGCTCCAGAAAAACCATATCCAGATTCTAAACGTGGCCGGCCCCCGGGAGGGAGAATCGGTTGGAATCTTCGAAAAGGCTTCAGTTTTCCTGCGGGAGGTTTTGTTATCTCTGCCTGAGGAATAAGCTTTTTGGGGGTCGCAGAATATCGCCGTCAGCAGCAGGCTTTGCTGTCCCGGCAGGATTCCGAAGTCCCTTTCTTCTCTTCGACCACACAGCAGCAGGAATCGTTGCTCTTGCGTCCCAGCATGGAATTGATCACCGCGTTGGCGCAGCCCACGCCGGATTTGACGGTGATCGCTCCGCTGGGACAATTCTGCGCGCAAGCCCCGCATTCCATGCAGGCATCGCGGTTTTCGATCTGGACCTTCCCCCCGTTCAAGCTGAGGACGGCATGGGGGCAGACCTCCAGGCATATCCCGCAGCGGACGCATTTGTCCTCAAAAACCCGCAGGGTGGTGACGTTTTTCAAATAAACCATGCGATTCATTTCCCGACTCCTTTACATGAATGGGACGCCGATTTTCAATAAGAACGCAAAAAACAAAGAAATTTGCCTCATCCCCAAATTCGTTGAAACCTAAAGAGCTGGTTTTTTCAGAATGTCCTGTGATTTCATGGGCCCGGAAGGAAAGTCATCTTGCTTGCAACCATGAGGCACATATCTCTCCCCACCGCTGGCGGGGGAGTCTGTTATTTCTTCGAGGCTCACGTATCCCGCCCCCGCTGCGCTTTGCGGAGGACCGACCGGGCGTTCATGGAAAGCGGATATCCCGCCGATGCTTGCTGCGCAATCTGACTTTCCTTCCGGGCCCTTGGCAGGCTTTCATGAAACATTCGACCAACGAATTTGGAGATGATCCAGAAATTTTATGGGACACAGATGAACACAGATAAGAATAGAAAGAGAATAAAAGGATTTAAAATTCATGATGCCCTGCCGAGTTCATTTTTTATCTCTTTTCTGAATCTTAAATCCCGGATCCGTGTTTATCCGTGCTCATCCGTGTCCCATTCAGTCTTTTGTCTTTAGGTCTTTTGCCAATATTCAATCTGTGTTTATCTGTGTGCAATGAAATTTAAAGATAAAAAAGCGCACCCAGCCAGAGCAGCAGCCCGAGGGCTGCGCCCCCGATCTCCAGGGGCAGCGCCAAGCGCATCTCCTTCTTAACCCCTGACAAGGAGGTGTAGGTCGAGGCCCCGGTGAAATTCATGGCCAGGTAAGCGGTAAGCGCCGGGACCAGAAGAACCCAGGCCAGCCTCTCCAAAATGCCCGCCCATCTCATTCCTCCGCCGCCGAAGATCACCAGGAGGAAGACGACTCCCACGATGCTCAAGAAAAAACCCTTCAGGGCGAAGGCCCTCCCCGGTAGATAGGGCAGGAGCAGGGGAGTAAGAACTGCCCCCATGACCAGGGCAAGGATGAGGGCGGCCGCGGCGAAGCTCCCATGGGTCACGGTGTTTTCCCAGAAGCTCCCTCCGCCGGCAAATCCCCCCAGGAGAAAAAAAGCTGGGAGGAGAAAAACCAGCGGTTTCAGGACATGGACCAATTCGATGGGGATGAGCACCGCCCTATCCCACGCGGTAAAAGCCTTGCACCTCATTTCCGGAGTGGCTTTCTTCCCCGCTTCCATAAAGGCAGGCAGGTCTTTGGCCAGGATCGGTCCGTAGATGACCTTGAACCCGGATAATTTTTTCACCAGATGGGCGGCCACCCCCGGCCCGCTCAGTTGGGGAAGAATCAACTCCCGGTGGTCCACCACCTTCTCCAGGCCGCTCACCCGGATGCGCTCCGCCAGCTCCTGGGTTCCGAAGGTCCCCTTCCCCGCGGCACACCACACATTGATCCCTTTCGTGTCCAGCACCAGGATCCAAAAATTTCTGTTCGGCAAAGCCTGGCGCAGGCGGTCGAAGGTCAATTTATAGTTGGCGGTGACCAGAACCGGAGATGACCGGTCGGGATATCCTAGGGCATACAGCCCGGGGTCGATGGCATAGCGCATCCGGCCGATCCCCCACCGCACCTTCCAGGCGCCCTTTTGGTCCTCCCATTTCAAGGAGGAGGATACCCGGGGAATTTTTCCGACCGGGCTCTCCACGGCATCCAAAACAAATCCCTGATCCAGTCTCGGCAGGCCCGCCTGGGCCTGAGGTTTGGTGGGTCAGCAGGTCCCGGAACCGGGAGCCAGGGGTGAGGATTCAATTACCGGGAGGCTATCTTTGGGCGTTTCTCTGGCAACACACATTCCCTTCTCCTTTCCCATGCTTCTTGCGACTTTCGCGAGCCTTGCAGGCGCCCTGGACGGCGTTCAAAAATGTTTGGGTGGCCCCGTAGATCTTACTTCTTTCTGCCGGGGGAATTCCTTTCTGTATCGTTCCGAGGAATTCCGTAAGGCAGACCCAGATCCTTTCGTAAACCTCTTTCCCCTGGGCGGTCAAACTCAGATTCAAAGCCCGCGAATCATGCTTCGACCTTTCCTGCACCACCAAACCCCTCCGGATCAGGGGGCTTACCATCCGGGTGGTCGTACTTTTCTCCACCGCAAGAATATCATGGAGTTCCGCCAGGGGGATTTGTCCCTTCCCGATTACGGTGTGAAGGATGAAGAACTGGGATAGAGTCAAGCCCAGGCAGAAAGACTCTTCCTGCTGGCAGCAGCGCAGGGCCCGGGATAACTCCCCGATGAGGAAAAAGACTTCCTGGTATGCTGGCGGAACGGTTGGCCTCATGGTTGTATATTACAACTATCTTCCCGACCGGTCAAGGATTTTTTCCCGCTGCTCAGGAAAATAGAAAAGTCTCAGCGCTCTCCGAAGACGAAGAAAAAATGAACCGCAGAGTACGCAGAGCCCGTTCCATGAAAGCCCTTGGCCTTTCTGACTTTCAGGGAAGGGTGAGAAAGAGGTCGCTTCTCCTCCTGTATCCTGGCCCTGGGCTTTTGGCCATTTTAAGCTCTGCGTGCCCCGCGCCCTCTGTGGTTAAGTTTTTTGGATCATCTCCAAATTAGTTGAGGGCCAAAGAGCTGCTATTTTCTTGAAGTTTTCTTTTCCCGCCCCCGCGGTGCTTTGCGGAAGTCAAGCGGGTAGACTTTGGAAAGCAAACTCCCGCCGATGCTTGCGGCGCAATCTGCCTTTCCTTCCGGGCCCTTGGCAGGTCTTAATGGAATATTCGATCAACGAATTTGGAGATGATCCAGTTTTTTTTATTGAAAATATTCCCCAAATGGTCTAAATGAAGTTGAGCTTTTCAGAAATATTTTCAGGAGGTGGACCGTGGGCATCCGAACCGTGGAAGAGTATAAGGAGAGCCTGAGAGACGGGCGCCGGGTTTATATCCGGGGATCAAAAGTGGAAGATATCACCCGCCACCCGGTCCTGGGAGTCAGCGTGAATACGGTGGCCCAAGGGTTTGCCCTCACCTCTCATCCCGACCTGGAGGTGAGAAACCTCTTTACCGCCCCCCACCCCGAGACGGGGGAGCTGATCAACCGCTATTTCGTAACCCCCCGCAACCCGGAGGACCTGGCCAACCGCACCAAAATGATCCAGCGCTCCATCGAGCTGACCGGCGGCCTTCCCTTCGGGAAAGACATCGGCACCGACTGCCTGAACGCGGCCTTCGTCGTTGCCGGCAGGATGGGCAACAAGCAGTACCAGGAAAATGCCCGCAACTTCCTGGAATACGTCCGGAAAAAGGACCTGGCCATGTGCGGGGCCGTGACCTGCGTCAAAGGGGACCGGTCCAAGGAACCCTCCAAGCAGAAGCATCCGGACTATTACCTCCACGTGGTGGATAAGAATAAGGACGGGATCGTGGTGAAAGGGGCCAAGATTCACATCACCAGCGCCCCGGTTTCCAACGAGATCATCGTGGTGCCCACCCGTCAGATGCGGGAGAACGAGGGGGATTATGCGGTCAGCTTTGCCATCCCGTCGAACACCAAGGGCGTGGTCTTCATCTGCCGGGCAGGACGGGGGGAGTGGACCGAGCACGAATTTCACCCCGACCGCCCGATTCGGGAGCTCACCGAGGCCATGATCGTCTTCGACAACGTCTTCGTCCCCTGGGAGCGGGTCTTCCTCTGCGGGGAGTGGCAGTTCTCCATGCTCCTGGCGTACACTTTCGCCACCTTCCACCGCTTCACGGCGATCAGCTACAAGGTCCCGGCGGTGGAAGTGATGGCCGGGATCGCCGTGGCCATGGCGGAATACAACGGGCTGGACAAAGTGGGACATATCCGGAACAAGCTCGCGGAGATCGCCGGTTATGTGGAGACTCTCCGGGCCCTGGCTAACGCCTCGGCCAAAGACCCGGTCATGTACGGGGACATCGCCGTCCCCAACCCACTGATCACCAACATGGCCAAGCTCCATTTCGCCAGCAAATACCATGAAATCATGAAGCTGGTGCAGGACATCTGCGGGGGGATCATCGCCACCACCCCGGACAAAAAGGACTGGGAGAACCCCGATATTCATGATTACCTTGAGCATTACCTGGGGGGCTCGGACAAATTCTCCACCGAGGAGCGCCTCCGCATGATCCACCTGGCGCAGCGCATGGCCTGCTCCCACGAGTCGGCCTTTCACGAGGTCACCACAGTCCACGCCGAGGGCTCCATGGCTACCCAGATGATGATGATCATGGCCGAGGCTCCGTTCAAGAAGTACAAGACCATGGCCAGGGTTGCGGCAGGGATCAAGGTGTAATCCTGGAATTTGGCTAAAGCGCAGCGGAACGGTGGGTAAATGATGAACAATAAATGGAGGGCTTTTGACGATTCAACCTCTGCGTGCTCTGCGATCTCTGTGGTTAACTTTTCAATTACCTTAGAATCAGCCGTTTGAAGGGTTCGGCATATTTCAACCCCTGAGACGCACCGGCATCCTGGGCCCGCCGGCGCATCCACTCCTCCCATTTCGGCCACTGAATTACCTGGCTCTGATGTTTCCCCAGGGCGGCGATCTTCTTCTCCATCGTCCTCCCGATGTCCACCCAGAAATCGGGCTGGTCGGAGGCGAAGAGGAAAACCCGCTTCACCCGGCAGGGTTTCACCCCGTCCTTAATCTGCTCCGGGAAGTAGAGCGGGTCACGGGCGGAGATCACCGCATCCAGGGCCAGCGTCCCGGAGGCCCGGTGGTCCGGGTGGAGCTGGTACCGCATCCACGGGTCATGGGTGATCAGGACTTCCGGTTGGTGCTCCCGGATGATGCGGGTCAATATTTTTCGCCGCTCCAGGTTCACCTCCAGCTCCCCGTCGCCATTCGCGAGAAAGACCACCTTTCCCACCCCCAGCTCGCTGGCGGCCTGGAGCTGCTCTTCCTGGCGGATCTGGACCAGCTCGTCCCCGGCCATGGAGGGGTCTTGCGTGCCTTTGTCTCCCCGGGTCAGAACCAAAGGGCAATGGTCCCGGCGCACTGCACTTCCGCGTCATCGGGATGGGCGAAGATGACCATAACCCGCTCGAATTCCAGATCGTTCACCAAAAACTCCTTTAGCATTCGCCTTTACGGCTTTATCAGTCTTTAAAAATGGTTCATCTCCAAATTCGTTGGTCGAATTCTTTATGAAAGCCTATCAAGGGCCCGGAAGGAAAGCCAGATTGCGCAGCAAGCATCGGCGGGAGATCCGCTTTCCATGCCCCCCCTGTGGGTCATCCGCAAAGCACAGCGGGGGCGGGATAAGCGAGCCTCGGAGAAATAACCGACTCCCCCGCCACCGGTGGGGAGAGATAGGCGCCTCATGATTGCAAGCAAGATGACTTTTCTTCCGGGCCTATGAAATCACAGCAAATTATGAAAAGACCAGCCCTTTGGCTTTCAACGAATTTGGAGATGATCCTTAAAAATAAACTTTGATCCCGGCGGCGCGATGGGGTTTTGCCCCAGCACGCGGTCTTTGGCCACCAGGACCGCTCTGAGGAACTCCCTTTTTAACCATTTTCCCCTTTCAACCTCCTTTTCTTTTCGCAGGCCTTTCCAAGATGTCCTGCTTGGGTCTGGCCTCTTTGGCCGACAATACGGGGATATACCTCTTGACCGCTAAGGTGATGGCCTGACAGACCCGGTCTTGAAATTTCTTTTTCCGCAGCAAAATCTCCTCGGTGGGATTCGTGATGTAGGCTGCTTCCACCAGAATGGATGGGAACTCCGGAGATTTCAACACCGCAAACCCTGCCTGGCGGGGTTGGGAAAACTGGATGCGGTTGATCCGGCCCAGCTCATTCAGGACCAATCCTCCCAGCTGGAGGCTCTCGTTGATGGCGTGGGTCTGCTCCAGGTCCAGGAGGATGGTGTCCAGGTCTCTCTGCACCGGAGCCAGAGAGGTCCCGCCGACCATGTCGGAAGCGTTCTCTTTCTGGGCCAGAAGCTGGGTTGCCTGGTCGCTGGCCCCCTTGAGGGACAGGCAATAGATGGAGGTCCCTCTTGTCCGGCGGCTTCTGCTTCCGTTGCAATGGAGGCTGATGAAGAGGTCGGCCCCGTATTCCTGGGCCATCTTCACCCGGTCATTCAGGGGGATAAAATAATCTCCCCGGCGGGTCAGGAAGGCCCGGATCTCTCCCGTGGCATCCAGCATTTTCTGCAGGCTCAGGGCCAGAGCCAAAACGATGTCTTTCTCCATCGTCTTCCGGGGCCCGATCGCTCCGGGATCGTCGCCGCCGTGCCCCGCATCGATGACTACGATTCGTTTCTTCCTGGCCTTCAACTCCCGGGTGACCTGCCGCTGCTCTTTTTCCTTTTGTTCCAGGTCCGGCCGGGAGACATCCAAGACCAGCCGGTCCGGCTTGTCCTCAAAAGGCTTTAGAAGAAAGACATTCAACCGCCCCGGCTTAACCAGGAACAGGGAAAGCTTGGCTTCATTCCGGCCCTCCGGCTCCAGTTTCATCTTGCGGATGACCGGGTCCCCCACCCGTACCTCCTGGCCCCCCTTGGGAAGAAGAACTCCCCGGAGCTGCACCGTGAAGACCAAGGGATCTGTCTGGGGAAGGATTTCATAACCCGGGGCCCCATCCAGGTCAGCCACCACCCGGGTGTGGTCCGGGGCCGACCAATGACGGATCTCCAGCAGCCGGGCGATTCCCTTTGCGGGAAACCTTCCCTTCTCCCCAGGTTCCTCTGGAGTGACTGCCCGGGGAGGTTCTTCGAGTTTGGGCGGGGGAATCTTTGGTTCCGGGGTAGCCAGTCTGGGCGGCTTGTCAGCCGGGACCTCGGCCTTGGCGCGAAGCCCATTCTCTTTCTGTACCTGGGGGCCGGGCGGTCTGCCTGCCGGCACTTTCTCTTTTTCTGCAACTGGAGGTTTGCTTTCCGTCTTGGCAACTGTTTTCTCCGTCACCCCTGCGGGACGGAAAACGTCAACGACCAGGCGGTCCGGTTTGTCCGTCTCTGGCTTCAGGGTAAAAACTTTCCAGCGCGTCGGCTGACAGAGGAAAAAAACGACTCTGGCCCCATCTTTTTCAACCGGGTCGATCCTCACTTTTCGGATCACTTCATCCGCTATCAGGATTTCAAACGCCCCCTGAGGGAGCGACATATTCCGCAGGTAAATCGTCAGGATCGGCGAATTGGCTGCAGATTGGATTTCATAGGCCGGCGAGGCCTCAAGGTCCAATACCACCCTGGTGGATTCCGGGCCCGACGAATTCCGGACGCTCAAGAGGCGGGGAGTGGCCATACCCTCCCCCGCTGTCCCCACGAGCCCGATTCCCAGGACGGCCGCCAGCAGGAAGCGCGCTCTCATCCCACCACCTCGGACGCACGGACCAGTTTGATCCCCGCCGCTTCGATCTCCGGAATCATCTCCCGGATGGCCCGCGCGGTCAGGGGATGAGGATGGCCGATGGCGATGGCCTTTCCCTCCTTTTTCGCCTTCTTCATGGCCAGGCGGATGGCTTTTTTTATGGCCCCCAGGTCCTTCGCTGGGTCGATAAACCGGGCGTTGTTTCCGAAGGCCACTCCCGCCTGCCGGGCTGCCTGCGGACCCACGGTGCGGGGGCTGGTATGGCTGTCCACGAAATACAGGCCTTCCTTTTTGAGGATCTCCATCAGAGCCCTCATCACCCGCATGTCTTCCGTGGCCTTGGACCCCATGTGGTTGTTGACCCCCCGCACATGGGGAATTTCCTTCAGACCTCTCTCAAGAATCTCCTGGACTTCATTTTTTCCCATCCCGGAAAGGACGGTGTCTTTTTCCAGTGAATACCGGTCACTCTCTTTGGGTTCCATGGGAAGATGGAGCATGACCTCCGCGCCTCCCCGGTGGGCGAGGAGAGCGGTTTCTCGTGCATGGGGGGTGTTGGGCAGGATGGCCACCGTCAAAGGGCAACCGGCTTCCATGATCGCTTTGATCTTATCCACATTATACCCCCCATCGTCGATGATGAGGGCAAGGCGGGGCATCGGTGCGGGGGGCGGTTCCTTTTCTCTCCTGGGTTCCTCCGGCAACCTGGCCGCGGGACTGGGGGCCGGGGGAATGGGTTGGACGATTTTTTTCTCCGCGAATTTCGGGAGAAGGAAGAAATAAAGGCCCAGCGAGCCGATCACCCCTAGGGAAACAAGAAGGTAGAGGTATGGCTTCCTTTTGGTCTTTTTTTTCCTGGCTTTTATTCTCCCTGATCGAGCCATTTCGTATCTTATTTTATCCAACCTGTTGGATTTTCTCAATCGAATAGATCAACCGATTGCGGATTGCGGATCTCGGATTGCGGATTGAATAACCCGCCAGAATGAGGCTTGCTGAATAGATCTACTGAAAACTCATAAAAAAAGGCGGGCCTCATAAAAAAGCCCGCCTTCTTCCGGGATTCAGAGCCATCAAGATATGCGGCTGACGGATTGCATCGCAATAAAGAGACCAACTTCTTCCCGAATTCACCAATTCGCAATCCGCAATCCGAGATCCGCAATCCGCAATTGATTTACAGTCCCAGTTCCTTCAGTTTCTCCGGGGTGGGGATTCCTTCCTCGTTCCACCCCCGGAATTTGTAGTAGTCATACAGCAGTTCCCCCAGCGGCGGGAGATTGGGATTCAGCCCTTCGCCTTCATGTTTGAGGGTGAGGAAACGGGCCGGCAGGGTGTCGTCCTTGCGGCTGATCCCGCAGCGGACGTTGTACATCCGCTTCAGATTGAAGATCCTCTCCCCGGTCTTCAGGAACTCTTCCATGGTCATGGAGTTGCCCGTCACCATGTTGTACCAAGCCAGGATGGGGGTCATCTTGAGGCCGCCGAACATGGCGAACTTGCAGAGCTTGAGGGAATCGAAGAGACCCATGATGTTCTGCGTCTTGGCCGCCGCTTCTCCTTTCCCTTTCACCTCCAGCCTCGGCAGAGGTTGATCGATCCCGATTTCGGGCATGCTCAACATGATCGATCCCGATTTCGGGCATGCTCAACACACGCTCAAAGACATGGCTGAAGCCCAAATGACAGGCCCCCCGGTTGATGGTGGCGTAGCCCACCGCTCCGGCGTTGAAGCACCGGGGATCGTGAGCGGGCATTTCCTGCCCCTTCACGTGGATAGAGAACTCTGTCGAGTTCTTGCCCAGTTTCTCGGCGGCAATCCGTACGCCCTCTCCTAGAAGCTGGCCCAGCCCTTCCCGCTTGGCGATTTTTTCGACCATCTTGACCATCACGTCCCCGCGGCCCCAGAGGAGTTCCAGCTCTCCCGTATCCTTCTTGGTGAGGATTCCCTTCTCGTAGGCCTCCATGGGTGTCCATCCCATAGCGGTTGCAGATTTCGTTGGCCTTGGCGATGGCCTCGATGTCGTCCACCAGGCAGAGGCTGCCCAGCATGGCCAAGGTTTCATACTCCGGCCCGGCTCCTTCGACGGGAGCGAAAGGGCCCTTGTCCACTTTCACTTTCCGGCCACACCCGATCACGCATCTCTCGCAGAAGTAGTTGCCGGTGAGAATTTTCTCGGTCATGGCCGGGCCGGAAATCTTGGCCGCCCCCTGTTCCCACCGTCCCTGGTACTTCCAGTTCTGGAGGGGAAGGCTCCCCATCTTTGAGGGAGGCTCTCAAGCCTTCGGGGTCCGCGATCTCCACCTGCATTTTTCCGTAAACGGCAACGGCCTTCAAGTTCTTCGATCCCATCACCGCTCCCGTTCCTCCCCTTCCGGCGGCCCGGGCCTCTTTGCCGTCATTCATGATGCTGGCATACCGCACGCCTTTTTCCCCGGCCGGGCCTATGGATGCCACCACGGCTTCCTGGTGGGTCTCCTTGCGGATGGCTTCTTCCAAAACATAGGTATCCATGCCCCAAAACTTCGAGGCGTCGCGGATTTCCGCTTTTCCATCGCCCACCCACAGGTAAACCGGTTTGGCGGCTTTCCCCGTGACCACAATCCCGTCGAACCCGGCTCTCTTCAGGGAGGGGCCCCAGGTTCCTCCGGTGTCCGACTCGGTGTAGGCGCCCGTGAGGGGGGACTTGGTGACCATGTGGTGCCGGCCCGAGGTGATCAGGTCATGAAGATCAGCCGGTTTTCCGGTCCCATCGGGTCCGTTTCCGCCCCGGTTTCGTCAGACAGAATTTTGGTGCCCAGCCCGCTTCCGCCGATGAACTTTCTGGCCAGATTCTCATCCAGTTTTTCTGGTTCCACCCTACCCTTGGTGAGATCGATGCGCAGAATTTTTCCCATGTACCCTTTCATCTTCCCCAGCCTCCTTTGGAATGATTATTTTTCTTCGTCTTTTCGAAATTCTCTTGAATTGGGTTCCCCCGTTTGCCTTTTGGAAAATCCATGGAAACAGCTATCAGCTAAAGCAAAAGGCTGACGGCCGAAAGCTGATCGCTGACTGCTGTCTTTCTCATCCTCCGCTGATCGGGGGGAGGACTTTCACCGTATCCCCGTTCTGGACGGTATCGTTTAATTTCAGGATTTCCCCTCCTCGGACCAGGACTACGAAGAAATTCAAGACCTCGTCCTTGTCTTTCCGGAGAAACTGCTGGAAGGAGGGAACTTCCTTTTCGATCATCCCCAGGACTTCTTTGACTTTCCTGGGTTCCTTCAAGTTCAGATCCATCTCCTCCCGGCCGGAAAGTTCATCGAAGGGCTTGAAGAACTGGACTTTCATGGATTTCCTTACCCCCACTGGATTCCTCATCTATTTTTCGTTGCCGGATGGGGGAATGTCAAGATAAAAGAAGGAATCAGGATTCAGGTCTCAGGCTTTAGGTTCCAGGGCTCTACCTGAATCCTGAATCCTGGCTCCTGATTCCTGATCCCTGAATCCTGATTCCTGTCACTTCTTCATTTTATCCACGTAATAGAAAAACCCGTCTTCATCCATCCATGCCAGGTCCCCGGTGTGGAGCCATCCTCCCCGCAGGGCCCGCTCCGTGTCCCCGGGCCGGTTCCAGTATCCCTTCATGACTTGAGGCCCCCGGATGAGAAGTTCCCCGGTTTTCCCGGCGGGCAATTCCGTCTCCCCGTCCCCGGGATCGACAATCCGGGCATCTGTGTCCGGCAGGGGAATGCCCATGGACTTGGGCCTTCGACTCCCCAGGAATGGGTTCAGGTGAGTCAGGGGAGCCGCTTCGGCCAGACCGTATCCTTCGTTGACTCTGCGGCCGGTTTTTTTTTCATAATGTTCCAGGATTTCCTGGGACAGGGAAGGCCCGATGGACCAGCAGGTGTGGATCGAGGAGATTTTGTATTTGGCCAGCGTCGGATTCCACACCAGAGATTCGATCATGTTGGGCTGAGCCGGAAAGGCTGTGGGCTGCTGGGCCTTCACGCTGTTTAAAAACTGGATCGGGTCAAAACGGGGTTGGTGAATGCTGCCTGCGCCCAGGTAAATGGGTAGGTTGACCCCCAGGGTCATTCCCAGCGCCTGGTGAAAGGGAAGGATGGAAAAGAAGAGTTCTTCTCCCCTTTTCAGGCTGTTAAACCACGAGGAAACCTGGAGGATATTGGCCACCAGGTTCTTGTGGGTCAGGAGCACGCCCTTGGGGCAACCGGACTTGCCGCTCGTATATTGGACCACGGCAACATCATCCGGCCGCAAGGAATCTCCCCCGAGAATCGGCCGGTCCGCTCCCCCTTTTTGAAGGAATTCTCGTAAGGGGTAGATATTGGGCTTCTGGGCCAACTTCACTTGAATCCCCCGGCCCCGGGCGGCAAGAGAAAAAAAAACGTTGCGCGGAAAGGGGAGAAAATCTTTCACTCCGGCGATGATGAAATTCTTCAGCCGCGTCTGGGCGAAAAGGGGATCGATGCGCCGGAGAAGCAGATCGAGGACCACCACCGTTTCGACCCCGGACTCGTTGATCTGTCGCCGCAATTCCTCCTCTTCCAGAAGGGGATCAAAGGGAAAGACCAGCACTCCCGCTTTCATCGCCCCGTAGGCGCTGATGATGGTCTGGGGCATGTTGGGCATAAGAAGGCCCAGCCGTCCCCCTCTTTTCAGGCCGATTTCTCCCAGGGAGCGGGCAAACTGGTTGGCATAGCCGCTGAGCGCCCGGTACCTGACCTTTCCCCCGAAAAAGAAGACCCCCACCCGTTCGGGGAACTGATCCGCCGCATTGTCCAGAACCTGGGGCAGAAGGATGGGGGGGTATGGTAGGGTTTTGGGCACATGGGAATCGTAAAATTTCAGCCAGGGTCTTTCCATTATCTTATCCTATGGGTACACAGATTCACGCGGATGAACGCAGGAACTCAAAAAAACAAGAAATTTTATGGGACACAGATGAACACAGATAAACACAGACACAGACATATTCAGGTTGTAAGATCGTAAAATCTGGTTAGGCTTTTTTCATGAATCTAAATCCGCGTGTATCCGTGTTCATCCGCGTCCCATTCAGTCTTTGGTCTTTGAGTCTTTTGCGAACAGGATATCTGTGTTCATCTGTGTTCATCTGTGTCCAATGAATTTTCCTTTTCCTGAAGGTACCACTGGACAAAGCGGGCCAGGCCTTCCCGGATCTTGGTCTGAGGATTGTAGCCGAGCTGCTCTTTGGCTTTGCGGATGTCGGCGAAGGTTTGGCGGACGTCTCCGGGCTGTTCCGGAAGATGTTCGAGGATCGCCTTCTTTCCCACCTGATCTTCAATCGCCTGGATCAATTCGCCAAGGGAGATGGTCTGCGATTCCCCGATATTGTAGATCTGGAACCCATGTTCGCTGAAGAGGGTTGCTACCGTTCCATCCACGGCGTCATCGATATACGTGTAGTCCCGCCGCGAACTTCCATCGCCGAAAACAGAGATCTTCCTTCCTTCGTGGATCGAGCGGGTAAAATGGTGGATGGCCATCTCCGGCCGCTGCCGGGGACCGTATACGGTGAAATATCGGAGGCAGGCGATATCCATCCCGTAGAGGTGATGGTAGGTGTGGCAGAGGAGTTCTCCTGCCTTTTTGGTCGCGGCGTAAGGGGAGATGGGGTGGTTCACCGGGTCGTCCTCGGAAAAAGGAACTTGAGAGCTGTTCCCATACACGGAGGAGGAAGAGGCAAAGAGAAAACGCCGGACGCCGTTTTCCCGGCAGGCTTCCAGAAGGCAGATGGTTCCCCGGATATTTACGTCGGCATAGAGAGCCGGCTTCTGGATCGAGGGACGGACTCCGGCCCGGGCCGCCAGGTGAGCAACTGCATCGATCTTTTCGCCAGCTAAAATTTTTCTGAGGCCCCCTTCGTCGCGCAGGTCTCCTTCCACCAATTTGAACGAGGGGTCCTGGAGCGATCGAGCCAGATTCCGGCGTTTCAGGGCAGGGTCATAGAAATCGTCAAAATTATCCAGGCAGACAACCCGATTCCCTCCTCCCAGAAGCCGCTCCACCAGGTGGGATCCTATGAAACCCGCACCGCCGGTAACCAGGATATTCATATCCTCTCCTCAACGCTTCATGAGCTGATAGCTCATAGCTGATAGCCCAAAGCTGATAATTATTAGATTTTCTATGAGCTATGAGCTCCTTCCTACGACCTATGAGCTACGAGCTATGAGCTTCTTTTTCTAGCTCGGCAATTGCTTCGATATGGTACGTCTGCGGGAACATATCCAGCGGCTGAAGCCGTTTGATATTATACCCCAGGGAGACCAGCCGGGCCAGGTCTCTGGCCAACGTGGGAGGCTCACAGGAGACATACAGAATCTTCCGGGGTTGCAGCGAGACGAGAGGCTCAAGGATTCCGTGGGCTCCGGCGCGCGGCGGGTCCAGCACGGCCAAATCCACCGACGGGGCTTCTTCCCGGACCCGTCCGATCCCTTCCTCCGCGGTTCCAGCCCAAAAAGCGCATTGACCAATCCCATTCACCCGGGCATTCTCCCGGGCTGATTCAATGGCCTGTCCATCCAGGTCGATTCCCCAAGCTTTCTTCGCCCCCAGAGCCAGGGGCAGGGTCAGATTTCCCGATCCGCAGAAAAGATCGACGACCTTCTCCTCTCCTCCAAGACTGGCCCACTCTACCACTTTTCGAATCAGGTTATGGTTTTGTCCGGGATTCACCTGGACGAAAGACTCACCCCTAGTTTGAAAACGAATCTTCCTCCCCGCAATTTCCGGGCCTTCATGAAAAATGTTCAAATCGCCGCAGGAGGATCGCTTCTCCTCCCCGCTGACCACTCCCTTTATTCCGATGACCCTCTCTATCAATTCTTGCCCCTTGCCTTCACCCCGGGGATCCTTGCCCCGCAGGTTCACGACCGCCCCTCCCTCTTCGGGGCTGACTTTGAGGTCAATCTCTTTCACCGAAACTTCCTTTTCTTGCTCCAGCCATTGCCCAAGGCCGTGGAGAATTCGGTTTGCCAGAGGGTGCAAAAGGGGGCATTCTTCCGTTTCCACCACCCGGTGAGTTCTCCAAGCATAAAAACCCAGAGTTTTCTTTCCTTCCTTTATCCCCATCTTGAATTGGGCACGGATTCGGTATTCTCGATCTGCAGGAGAGGCAATGATGGGAAATATTTCAAAACTGCCCTTCCGGGTCAACCGCTGCAGCGTCTCACGCAGCGCTTCCTCTTTCAGTTTCAGCTGATCCTTGTAGGAAAAGTGCTGGTACTGACAGCCGCCGCAATCACCGTACAAGCTACAAAAGGGCCTCACCCTCTGCGGTGAGGGAGATACAATCCTTTTTAGAATTCCCTCGGCATAGTCCTTTTTTTCCCGAACGACTTCGGCTTCGACTCGCTCCCCCGGGGCGGTGAAAGGGACGAAAACCACTTTCCCCCCAACGCGGCCCATCCCCTTCCCGCCGTAGACCATCTTTTCGATTTCAACGGAAAAAGATTTTTTCATACCTTTAACCACAGAGAGCGCAGAGCACGCGGAAGGAAATCTTTGCTAATAAAAGACCAAAACACTTGAATCGCAAATACACATATTTTGTATTTGTTTTGTCCTATCAAATTGTTGCCTCTGCGTTCTCTGTGGGCTCTGCGGTTAATAAGTTTTGCTGTCCAGCCCCTTGAACCCGATGCATTTCCAGAGGGGATGGGTACGCACGACCGACGAATTCCTCCGGACCACAAAAGGCTCCAGTTTCTCGCAGGACTCAAAGAGCGGCTCCAGCCCCCGGGGCAGTTCGTTTCCCCCCTCGGTAAAGAAGATGCCCTGGCTCCCTGCGGGGGGAGAGTTGAGCGGCGAAAGATGGTTGATCCGGTTGGGCGCGTCCCATTGGTACGCGGGGATTTTCCCCCGGGTGTAGAACATCCCCTCGCCCACCAGCTGATGCCGCGGGGTCAGGAGAAAGATTCCCCTGGCCGGGTCCAGGGATCCGGCAGTCTCCTTGAGTCGATCTCCCAGCGCCCGCCATCCATGGAGCTGGCTGGTCGGGTCCCGATGTGCCTGGATGGGGATGACCGCCTGGATCGGCTGCACATGGGCCAAAACCGTGAATAACAACCCGATCAGAACCGCCGCCCAGGCAAAGATTCTCTTCCCCCTTCCCCATCTCCCCCATTCTTCCAAGGCCAATCCGGCCATGGCCGCCAAAGCTGAAAAGTAGGCCAGGGCCGGCCAGTTGGCTTCCACCTTGCTCCGCAGGCTGGTGTAAGCGAAAAATAGAAGAATCGGGGCTGAAGTCCAGAAAAGGAGTAGGAAAATATCTTTTTTCAGGCGGAACCCGAGCCATGCGCTCTTTCCCATGGCCCAGAGAATCCCCATGAACATGAGCGGGGAAACCAGTCCCGCCTGCCCGGCCCAGTAATCCCCGAAGTACCTGAGGCCGACTTCCTTTTTCACCCCCAGTCCATGGAAAAGCTGAAAACGAAATGACAACCAGTCATGCTGGGCATTCCAGAGGATCACCGGAGAGAAGATCGCTAGGCCCAGAACAAACGCCAGGTAGGGCTCCTTTCGCCGGAGCCAATTCCTTCCCTCCGGGTAAGAAAGCAAAAAGAAAAAGACGCACGGGGCCAGGAGAATCATGGTGTACTTACTGAGAAGCCCCAGGCCTAGAGCGATTCCGGTTCCGTACCACCAAGCGTTTCCATTCCCGGACACCGCCAGGTATATGCAGAGGATGGACAGTGCCCAAAACAATCCCTGCGGCCCGTCCGGAGTAACGATGATCGCTCCGGCAGAGGCGAGGAGGCTGAAGTTCAGCAGCAAGGCGGCATAGAAGCCCGTCCGCTCGCTGCGGAACATCACCCTTCCCGTAAAGTACAGAACGCAGGAGAGAAGCGCCGTCAAGAGGACCCAACCCACGCGGACCCCGAACTCCCCCTGCCCGAATAGAGTCGTAAAGACCAGGATCAGGAAAGCCACCATGGGCGGGTGGTCGTAGTACCCCCACTGGAGGTGGCGGGACCAGGTCCAGTAATAGGCTTCGTCCGGCGCCAGCTCCACCCATTGAATGTAGAAGAGGCGGAACAGCGTAGCGGCGGCCAAAAGGACATAGAACCCTCGGCGATACAGGAGATCCGAGCTTTTATCGGGTTGGGCGCACATCATGGGAAAAACAGCGACCGGAGGGCTCCTTTCTCTCTATTTTCACCCGCTTCCTGACCGGGTCCTTCCAGACCGCGACGGGATGGCCTTGCGGATTAGGAGTGCTTCCTTTATACGTCAAATGGCCCCAAGCGGCAACCGCAATCTTCCGGGGAGACCCCATGAAAGCTGGCCCTCGTCCATTCACTCGTCTAG
>LJUR01000014.1 GCA_001304105.1 Deltaproteobacteria bacterium SM23_61 | reverse complement strand
CCCAGGACGATCCGGGCGCTGGAGGCATTGTCGGCCACGGTGTCGGGAAGCTTGATCTTCCAGTCCATAATCCGGCTGTCGATGACCTCCAGCGCCGGGATCACGCCTTCGCTGCAGCGAATCACGTCGGTAAGCGTCATCCCCGGGCCATGGAGGTCTTCCTTCAAAATGAAGGCGATTTCCCCCTCGATTCTCGGCTGAATCAAGTCCCCAGCTCGAATCATCTCTCCTTCCGCAACCACCATTCCATCCAGAATGTGCCCGTAGTCCGGTTCGCTTACTCCCAGCATAACCTGCATGGCCCGGCTGGTAATTCCGATCTTCTTTCCCACAACCACCTGCCCGCTGGATTTTTTCACCTCCATCATACGGAGCTGGATCCGGTAGGCTTCATCTACGGTGATCCCCCGGTCGGACTCGGTGAGGGGTGCAATGGGCTTGCGGGAAATTTCCGCGGCGAGAAGCATCTCGGCCAGGGCTTTTATCCGATTCTCCTCCATGTTCGCTCCTTTCGAGCACCGCCTTTCGATCTTCGAGATTGAAACGCGCCTCATTTATGAAAACGATTATAGGGACGAAAATACGAATTGTCAAATGGAAGGGCTACCCTGTCTTCCCGCGAAGATTTATCTTCCCAAAAAAGAGAAACGAAAAAGCCCGTCCCTATCTCTGGATCAAGAAAAGAGTGACAAATGGGGTAAAGCTAAGCAATAATATCGGCCATCAGGAAGGGATCAGCTATGGGAATCTTTCGGAAGTTCGCCAGCCTGGTCACCGGTTCGCCCAAGGATTATTCCCTTTGGATTGCTGTCAAGTGCGACCGCTGCGGGGAGATCATCCGAACGCGGGTGGATTTGAACAACGACCTGAGCGCCGAGTACGGCGAAGGGGAAGGTGAGACCGCCTACTATTCCCGTAAAGTCCTGATCGGGAAGGAAGGCTGCTATGTTCCCATTGAAGTCGAGATGAAGTTCGATGCCCGCCGCAATCTGGTCGAGAAGCAGGTCAAGGGCGGAAAGTTTGTGGAGGATTGACCTCCGGGACCACCCGGAGAAGGCATCCGGAAGCCTCATAACCAATTCCCACCGGATCATACACCCTTTTTGGGGGGAGGAGCTGATGAAAAGACACCGCATATCCTGGCGTTCTTTCCTCACCGTAAGACATCCCTGGATTGGCCTGCTCTCTTTTTTGCTTTTTCTGGGTGCGGTCCCTGGGGAGGGACTCCCGGAGACCTCCCGGGAACTGGCCGAGTGCGCCAAAATCGAGGATCCCGGGGAACGGCTGAAGTGCTACGACAGCCTGGCCGGCCGCAAATCGAAGGAGGTCGTGCCGGCGGAAGAATCGGTGAAAAAACCCCCGCCGGGAGAAACGAAGAAGTTCTCCTACTTTTCCCATCTCTGGGAGTTGGAGCCGGAAACCCGTCGCGGAAAATATTCAATCTCTCCCCATAACTCCAACTATATCCTTCCTTACTCGTACAACTCGTCGCCCAATTACGAAGCCGTTCGGGAGGCCGACCCGGGCAAAGATCTCAAGCATGAAGAAGTTGCTTTTCAGTTGAGCCTGAAGGTCAAACTCTGGGAGGACATTCTTGGCCAGAAAGCCGACCTGTGGGTCGCCTACACCCAGCGATCCTTCTGGCAGTTTTATAACTTCGAAGACTCCTCTCCTTTCCGGGAGACGAATTATGAGCCCGAACTTCTTCTCAACCTTCGGACTGATTACCGCCTCCTGGGGTTGAGAGGCCGGTTCATAAACCTGGGTTTCAACCACCAGTCCAACGGCCAGTCCGAACCTTTATCCAGGAGCTGGAACCGCATCGTGGCCAATGCCGGGTTTGAAAGAGGGAATTTCTCCCTTCTCCTGAAAGGGTGGTGCCGAATCCCCGAGTCTGCTGAAGATGATGACAACCCGCATATGGGAGATTATCTGGGATACGGGGAGATCTGGGGCTACTATTTCTGGAAAGGGAACCGGTTCGGAATCATGCTCCGCAACAACCTTGACTTACATGACAACCGGGGCGCCGTGCAGCTGGAATGGAGCTTTCCGATCTTGGAGCGGATCGGAGGCTATCTCCAGTACTATAACGGGTACGGCGAGAGCCTTATGGACTACAACCACTCGGTGAACCGGATCGGCATCGGGTTCATCCTGAAGAATTGGAATTAAGAAAAGAGATCTAAGGAGGGGCCCATAGGGTGCATCCCACCCCCTGGGCGGAGAATATTCCGGCCCTCTTTCCACCCGCGCGATTGGAGGGAGAACCGATATGTTTTTTAGCGAATATTTCTTGCGCAGGCGAACGATTTCGTCTACATTATGAAAGAAGGATGGCGGGGAGAGGGGTAAGCGGTAATTACCCGGTGTTCATGAGGCTTGAAGAGCATCTTCGGAAGTAAATAAATCCAAGAGAGGAGACTTTCCATGGCGGGAAAAGTGCGGCGGACAACTCACCGAAGCGTGGCAGGCAAAAAACTTTACGCGGTGCGCGACGCCAAGGGGCGATTCAAGGACATCCAGACTTACGAACGAGCCCACGGAATGGACCTCAAGCGGAAAAGCAGAGGCGAAAGAGCCAAGGCCGCCAAAAAGAGATAATTGCGGTTTCCCGATATTCTATCGGGCAATGCTGATCGATCCGTAGCCAGGAAAAGGGATCAGTGCAGGACTCAAGCAATTCTCCTTCTTCGACGCTGATCCCTTATTTTATAAAATTCCAAAATTGCAAGCCCCTCCGTGACTTCCTCCGCTTCACTTTTCGGCATCAGGGGTCCTCCGGCTTCCTTCGTACAGGTTGTATTCCAGGAGGCGGCATTCGATGTTGCCGCTGAAGAAAGGGATCCTTCTTCGGGATTTCAATCCCACCTTCTTCGCCAGGTCAAGGTTGCCGGTGAAGAGATAGCCCGTGTATCCCTGACATTTCTTTTTGAAAAAATCCCCGATGCCCCGGTAGACCTCCTTTAATTCTTCGATCCTTCCCATTCTCTCCCCGTACTCCGGGTTGAGAATGACCACCCCTCCGCCTTCCGGCAGGGGAGTCTCGGAGTAATCCCCCACGGAAAACTCGATATGAGGGGCAATCCCCGCCGCAGCGGCGTTCTGCCGGCTTGCCCGGATGGCGCCGGGATCGATATCGGTAGCCACCAACTTACCGGGGAATGACTTTTTCACCCGGGCTCTCGCCTCTTCCTGCATCTTCTTCCAGGAGGAGCGGTTGAACCCTTTCAGGTGCATGAACCCGAAATTCTTCCTGAGCAGGCCCGGAGCCATGTCCAGGGCCATCAGGACCGCCTCAACGGCCACGGTGCCGCTGCCGCACATGGGGTTGACGAAGTTCCCTTCCCCCTTCCACCCGGTAGCCTGAATCACCGCCGCGGCCAGGGTCTCCTGCATGGGGGCGTGGAGGGGAATTCTCCGGTAGCCGCGTCGGTAGAGGGGTTCCCCCGAAGTGTCCAGATAAACCAGGCAAAGATCCCCTTTCCAGTAAAGATCGACGACCGCCCCGGTTCGTTCCGGGCCCGAGTCGGGACGGCGGCCGACCTTTCTCATGATGCGGTCCACGATGGCGTCCTTGCATTTCAGGTTGGCAAACCGGGAGTCACGGATGGTGGGGTTATCCACGGCTGAAGTCACGCACAGGTAGTCTTCCGGAGGCACATAATCCTCCCAGGCGATTCGCGAAATGCCGCGGTAAAGGTCATCGGCGTTGAGGGCTTCCATTTCCCGCAGCAGAAGAAGGACCCGCTGGCCGGTCCGCAGGAAAAGATTCAGCCTCATGGCGTCCTCTTCCGTCCCCTCGGTCTCCACGCCGGCAACGGTTTCCGAAAGGACCGGAAGTCCCAGGGACAGGACTTCCTCCTTCAAAAAAGGAGGGACGCCCTTGGCACAGGTGATGACGATTCGGCTCTTCTTCATTGCTCAGAATTTATAAAACCTCCGCCTACTCCGTGCTCTCTACGGTTCCCTGTTCTTTGGAAACGGCCGCTCAAAATACCAGGGCCGCAAGAGCAGGTTACACCTGCAGTCGATTTCCGACGCGGAGACAAAAGGGCAGCATGGCAAGAAAAGAAATCCCCAAAAGGGCAAAGCCCGAAGAGAAAGAAAAGACTTCCGCCCAGTGCCCCAGAGCCGAGGGCACCACACCCCCTCCCAAAATAAATCCGATCATAATCACCAGGGAGACTGCGACCCCCCTCAGGGGGGCGGGAAAGACCAGGGAGATGATCGTAAACCCCACGGGGAACAGACACGCAACCGACGCCGCCTGGAGGAACATAAGGACGACAGTTCCCAATGGGTTTCGGAAGGCCCCGAAAAGGACCGTCAGGATCCCGGTGGTCAGGAGAAAAACGGTCATCGCCCTTTTGGGACCAAACCGATCGGTGATGAATCCCGACAGGAAAAGGATTGCGATCCCAAAGACCCGGGAAAACCCGATGAGGGTGTTGGCCGTCGTCCTCTCCATTCCCATCTCGTTCACCAGAAAGAGGGGGATCATGGTGTACAGTCCCACGCTCGAGCCGATGGATACCACGAAGAAGGAGGCCATGACCCAATAGGCGGGGCTTGAGAGAATTTGCCAGATTGACCGCCCGTTGGGGGGAGTCCCTCTCTGCCTGCCCCCTTTTCCCGCAAACACGTAGAGAACCCCCATGAAGACCGAAGACGCCCCCAGGACGGCCAGAGACCCCCGCCAGGTGGTAAACCGCAGCAGGCCTTCCGCCAGCCAGGGAACGGTGATGAACCCCAGGTTGGGGCCCAGCTCATGGATGGCCAAAGCCCTTCCCCAGTGTTCCTGGCGGGCCAGTTCGGTGATGGTGGCGATTCCCGAGGGAATGTACAGCGCGGCGAAAAGGCCGACAATCACCAGCCCGATTCGCATATCGCCCACGGAGTCCAGCCTGGAGATGACCACAAAAGCCGCGCCCGCCATGAAAATCGACACCAGGATGGTCAGCCGATGGGTGAGCCGGGAGGAGATAAACCCGGAAGCGGCCAACCCTGCCCCGTACCCGCAGGCAATGTGGAGAAACAAGGAGCCCGCATCGCCATGCCCCAGTCCCAGATCCTGTTCAATGACCGGCAGCAGAGGCGCCAGCAGGAATCGGGAGGTAAAGTTGAGGTAGAAAACCCCGGTCAGGAGAGCGATCGGTATCCAGGGAAAGGTCGCGGATTCAGGCTGATCCATGGGGAATGGCTTATTGATTCCTTTAAGAATAGGTGCTTAAACGCCCGACGGAAGTGGGTTCTCACCTTTGTAACACTCGCATATGCAGAATGTCAAAGGAAACCGGAATTCGTACTTTCTCCCCAAAGGGTGAATAAATTCGGCTGAGGGAAAGCTTGAGGGCATAACCCATGTCCAGGGGTCGGAAAAATTCGCTTGCCAAAATGAGGACCTGATCCCGAAGGGGAAACCATTCAGACCCTTGCTAAGAGGTCAAAATTCCCTTGCTCCTTCGGGGCAACTTATGCTAGATTCGCCCCAGATCCGACGCAGACGGGGTTCCAACGACAACCACGCTCGATAGACTTTTCCAGTTGAACCTGTTCACCGAATAGCGGAGGAGGCGATTGAATCGGTTTTCCGAAATCCCGTTTCCGGGCCCGATACGGGATTTTTTATTTCCCCGTCTCTTCGATTATGGATAACATTTACCGGGCCGTTTGGCCCTTTGTGGAATTGCAGGGGATGGGGCTGACGGCGATCATCCTCTGGTCGGAAGTCGGCACCTGGCCGCCGGACAGGATGCTCCGGTGATGGACCGCGGATTCAGGAGGATTCGAAATGCGTAACGATGAATGGCGGCTGCTGGATTTGAAGCTCTCCAGCTACGCCGCCAGTACATCTTTGACCAGCACCCTCCTCAAGCTGAAATCAGAGGAGAAGATTCCCAACACGCTGGGCCTCTTCACCTTCGAGCGTCCATCCGCCTGCCTCTTCTATTACAACGACCCGGAGAAGGAACTCGACCTGGACTTTTGCCGCCAGAAAGATATCGAGATCGGCCGGCGAGACACGGGAGGCTCTCCCTACTGGGCCGACCCGGGGACCCTGATCATCTACTTCTGGTTCAACCGGAAGCAGCTACCCGGTTTTCCGGAGACCGTCGCCGAGGCCTACCGGTTCCTCATCGGCGCTTCGGCCCAGGCGATTTCCGAACGCTTCGGGATTCCGGCTGTCTACCGCCCGCTGAACGACATGGAGGTTTTGGGAAAAAAGGTCGCCGGCCACACGGTGACTTTCTTGGGGGATGCCTGCCGCTGGGGATCCGGCCCCCAGGTCCTGAAACCCCGCATGGACCTCATGTCCCGGGCGCTCAGGGTCCCCCCGGAGAAATTTGCGGATAAAGAAGCCAAGACCGTGGAAGCCAGGGTGACCAACTTCGAAGAGCTCCTGGGCCGGGTCCCCTCCTTCGAGGAGGTCAAGCAAACCTACGTCTCCGCCCTGGAAAGGGCCATGAAGATTCAGTTTCAGCGGGAAGGTTATTCCCCGGAAGAGAAACAGCTTGTTGAAGAAGAAACCGCCCGGATATTTTCCGAAGATTGGCTCATGGCCATGACCGAAAGAAGAAAGTTAGGTGACCCCCTGTCCGCTGAATGGGCCCGGGGGGAACACGCGCTCAAGGTCCCTCAGGGGCCTTTGATCCGGGCGGTTGTCCTCATGGACGGGAAGATCATCCGAAACATTTTTTTGACCGGCTCCGTTCACTGTGTTCCCGTTCAACTGGTGGAAGAGATGGAAGCAGGAATCAGGGGACTGGAAGCAGAGGAAGGGGTTTTGCGGCGGACGGTGGAAGATTTTTTCCGCCGTCCGGGTGTCCAGGTTCCCAACTGTTCGCCGGAGAACTTTGTCCAAGCGATCCTGACTGCCGCGGGGAATGCTTGGAAAAGAAATTAGGATGGCGGCACCCTCGGGTTATCGTTTTTTGAGCCAGCCCCGTTTCGGGTCCCCTGTCTTCGCGAAAAAGGAAAAATCATAATAATCCAACGCGTCGAGGCGCTCCCTCCGAGCGCCAGTATGAAACCCAAATTGGAGTTGGGGGGTTATGCTGTTGAATGATCGAATCGCCCTGGTCACCGGAGCTTCCCGTGGAATCGGGGCGGCCACGGCCAGGGTATTGGCCCAGCGCGGCGCACGGGTGGCGGTGAGCGCCAGGACGGTTTCCGACCTGGAGTGGGTGGCTGCCTCCATCCGCAAGAAAGGAGGGGATGCCCTGGTGGTCCCCTGCGACGTGGTCAATTCCTCCCAGGTTGCGGCCATGACCGAAACGGTCATGAAGAAATGGGGGCGGCTGGACATTCTGGTGAACAACGCCGGTCTGGGAACACCGGTGAAGCCGGTGGAAGACGTTTCTCCCGAAGAGTGGGATGAAACCATGCTCCTGAACCTGAAATCGGTCTTCCTGTGCATCCGCGCCGCAGCGCCGATCATGAAACGGCAGAAATACGGCCGCATTGTCAATGTATCTTCCTTTGCCGGCCGATTTTTCAGCCGTCTTTCGGGCCCCCAGTACAGCTCCGCCAAGGCTGGAGTGGTGGGATTCACCCGGCACATGGCCGCGGAGCTCGGGCCTTTCGGGGTTTGCGTCAACTCCGTGGCTCCCAGTCCCGTCCTGACCGAGCGGGTCAAGGCGAAATGGGAATCGCGCGACGAGGAGGAGCGGCAAAGGATCCTCGCTGGAATCCCCCTGGGCCGGGTGGCCCAGCCCGAGGAGATCGCCACGGTGGTCGCCTTTCTGGCTTCGGACGACGCCAGCTACGTAAACGGGGTGTGCATCGATGTGAACGGCGGCAGTTACATGGTCTGAAAGCTAAAAAAGCTGGTCTATTCAGAATGCCCTGCGATCCCAGGGGCAAGCTTTCATGAAAAATTTGAGCAATGAATTTGGAGATGAACCAATCTCTCAGCGGGAGAACGGGATGACCTTCAAAATCACCTTCCAAAAATCAGGAAAAACCTTTGACTGAGAAAGCAGTTTCAATGATTCAGATAGAGAGCGGCTGCCGCATGGGGGTCTGCGGATCCTGCAGGGTAAAGCTTCTTTCGGGGAGCGCAGCAATGGAGACGGAAGACGGGCTGGAGGATGCGGATCTGGCCAATCGAATGATCCTGCCCTGCGTTGCCGTTCCCGAATCGGACCTGGTCATAGATGCCTGAATCCGGGTTGCCAGTTGCCGGTTCCCCGTTGCCCCGCGATCCTAACCCGGTCAAGCCCGAACCAAACGCGTTCGAGGCATCAAAAAATCCGAAATCCGAATGTGGAAATCCGAAACAAATTCGAAATTCAAAAGTTCAAAAACAGCAAACCAAAAAAGGCATTTAAATTTTGAACAATTGGGTTTATTTCGAATTTCGAATTTCGGATTTCGTGCTTCGAAATTACAATCAGTTTCAATGGAAGTTTTGATGCCATCTTACGGTCAATTTGCCCCTTGAGCGACTAATGAGTCTCTTTGCTCCCGGGCCAGCAGTACCGCAGAATGGCCAGGGCCAGCACACCCCCCACTCCAATATAGAGAGCCGCGAAGGCCGCCAGTGTTCCGACCGAGTAGGCCAGGAGCGGACCCAAAGCCGCTCCGCCGTCGATGGCCGTGGCGTAAACCCCCAAATAGATATGAGGCCTTTCCATTTGCACGGAAACGCCATTGGCCAGGGCACTCAGGATGATATTCAGGCCGGCGCTGCTGACGAACAGGAAGGCCAAGAATAGAACCAGAAAAGGCCCGCTGAAGCTCACCGCCCCGGCCAGGCTCACCAGCAGGACACAAACCAGCAGAATCAAGGACCGAATCTGCCCCATTCGATCGGACATCCAGCCGATCCCCGGAGCGAAGAGGATATCCGAAGTCCAGCATGGTGCCGATGCGGATGCCCAGGCCGGAAAGAAAATCGAAGTTCCCCAGCCGGCGGGCCAGAAACAGGGATGCCGTGGCGATCAGGACCCCTTCAAACAGGGTATGGATGGACCCGGCCAGGAGAAGGCGGCGGCCCCGCTCCGTTTTCAGGGCTTCTTTCCATCCTTCCCAGAAAGACTGCCTGGAGGAGGAGATCCGCTGGGCCTCCGCAGGCCACCGGATGGAAAGAGCGACCGGAATGGCCAGCGCGGAAACGGACATAACCCCTAAAACCCCGGCCCGGTAACCCCACAGGTCCCGGAGATAACCTCCCAGCAACACGCTGAAGGCGCTGCCCAGGCGGATCATACCCCAGAGGAGCCCCATCAGCTTTCCCTTGGCATAGGGTCCTCCGGTCCAGACCGCCTGATAGCCCCCCTGCCGGAGCGCCGACCAGGCGACCCCCCACCCCATGCGCGCCAGGAGAAAAACCGTGAACCCCCAGCCCACCCCGTACAGGGCCGTGGTGATGAGGGCCAGCACTGTGGAGGCTATGAAGGGCTTGCGGGGCCCGAATTTTTCAAACAGGGAACTGGCCCAGGTGTTGGAGATCAGCCGGACCAGGCGGTTGGCGCTGAGCAGGACCCCGACCAGGGGAAGGGCAATGCCCAGGTTTTCCGCCTCGATGGGCAGATTGCCGTACAGGAAAGAGTCCCCGAGAATGGACAGGCCGATGGTCAAGCCGACGATGAATACCAGGCGCTGGGGATTCGGATGGGCTACGGGTTCACGATTCATGGAGGAATCTTAGCCGACGGCCTCCATTTTTTTCAATCCCAAAATGCGTCTTGTCCACCCTTCACTTTTGTTCTTTTCTGCGCAAAAGAAAGTTTGCGGCCCGGAAGGAAGAGCGTTGCGCGGAAAAAGCACTGGCGGGAAAAGAATTTTAGGGAGAAAAAGGGAATCGCGATGATCGGGGGATTTCAGATGGCGTAACTCTCGACCCCGTCGGTGAACTTCACCACGTTAAAATTGATCAACAGGCCCGACTTCCTGTTCAGGGAACGCAGGTAAGACACCAACTGGGCCTGATGAATCGAGTGGAGTTTTTCAACGCACTTCAATTCCACCACCACTTCATCTTCGACCAGAAAGTCAATCCGATGCCAGCCGATGCTCTTCCCCTTATAGCTGAGGTTGACCTCTTTCTGGCGCACAAATTGGATTCCTTTCAGGGAAAATTCATGGGCCAGGGCTTCTTCATAGGTGGTCTCCAACAGACCGGGGCCCAAACTCGAATGGACTTCCCGGGCGCAGGAAAGGATCCTTTCGGTCAGCTCCCTGAAAGGAGCCTTTTTCCTGTTGCCGACGAATTTTCTCAGCATCCTCTGGGTTTCCATGGCCTTTGCCGGGGGGTAGCCGAAAAGAAATTCACCCTCTTACCCGTTTTCCGGTTAAACCGATCCCCTCCCAGAACAGTGGTTCAGGGACATCCGGTATGATAGTGAGCAATTCGCATGCCACGGAGAGGCGGAATGCCTAATTACATAGATCTATTGGGAATTTTATTTATGGAAGCTGGCTGGCAAGCGTCCCGATCCGGCCCAGTCGAAAGAACGGGTCAATTTTTTGCCGTCCAATTTCATGGCGCTGTCCGCTAATTTGATGGAGGGAAAGCCTGAGAGTATATCCCAAAATAACAGGCATAAAATTGCATGTGGAGCCGAGGGTCGGACAGATTCCCGCCTCGGCGGGACAAAATCCGGCGGGAGGAAAGTCTTCTTCCGCCGCATCTCCAGGGTTCCGTAAAGGAACGCGGGCAGCGGGGTAAGCATTGGTAAGTTCTGCCAAAATAGACCCTTTGGCAGTGTCCATCGTAAGAACCCCGTCGGCTCCGGAGGAACGAATGCCTATTTTGGCAAGCGCATCGGTCTGGGCATCGGCTCCTAGCACCAGGGTTTGCCTTTGTCAGCTTATTCCCGGGACAGAATGCTGGGAGAAAATTTTAAATGTTTTTGGATAGGCTTTTAATGATCCGAAGCCAGGTCCACCAGGTCGCCCAGAAGGCGCTCCAGGGTGTCCCGGGTAAGAGAAACGGGTACCGGGGAGCGCTGACCCAGCATCCGGTCATAGGCCAGCCGGGTCAGGGATAGTCCTTCAGAGCCGTCAAGGATCATTTCGAAGAAGGACACGGTCCCGTTCTCCCTGCGGGGGGGGAAACTTCGCAGGATGGCTTTTCCGCGATTTTTCTCCAGCTCAACGATGCGGAGGGGTTCGCCCAGGTAGGTCAATTCTTTTTCCAGACGGATGGGGTCAACTTTCAGGGAATGGCCCCGGGTGCCTTTCATCTCCAGCTTCTCCAGCCGGCAGCCCAGGCGGTCCCAGTCGGCCAGTTGCACCCGGACTTCAAGGTCCCCATCTTGGGCAAAGACCTCCCCCGGTTGTCCGAATGGACACTTCTGAAGCTCGTTGATAATATTTTCTGCCCTGGCCATTTTCCCTCTATTCACCCTTTCATCCTCCCTCCTTCCCGGTTGGGAAAGGGGGGAGTTTTTTCTTTCATCGACTTTATCGGCAAAATCAGGGGACATCTTTAATCCTTACATTTTCATAGAGATAGAAATGAGAAGAGGGCCTAATCAAGGGATTTCTCCCGGTGCTCGGCCCCGTCATAGGTCAAAAGAATTTTTTCCCCCTCTTTTTGGGTTTCCACATGAACCGGCCTTTTCCACAGCCGTTGAAGGTTGACCAGGGTGTCCCGGGAAAAATCCCACTTGAGGTCCCGCCCTTCATGCTGGTGGTGTAGAAGGAGTTCTCCCCGGTTCTCAAAGTTCCCGTCCATGACCCGGATGATGGGGTGGCCCATATGGGTCAGGCTGTCAAGAAGGATCCTCTTGATCTGGGAAAACTCCCGGCTCTGGATTACCCAGGTCTTGTTCTCTTCCTCTTTGGCATAAAGGAAAAGCCTCTGCCTCCGGCAGAAATCCTCCGTCAGGAAGGTGTCGATGAAGGTCAGGTCATTGTACAGCCGCCGGACCTCAAAGATCTTTTCCCTTCCCAGGCCGGCATTTCTATCCCAGGTTTCCCGGACCCTGAGGTCGTCACACTCCTCGTACTCTTTCCCAAATCGCCCCCTGTTCCAGCGGTCTTCAATGTCCCGGAACAATTCCACTCCCAGCTTGTAAGGGTTCAAGCGAACCCGGGAACTGCCCAGCGTTCCCGAGTGATGGTCGGCGTAATCGACCACCTCGGCATCCTTTAGGATCTTCTCGGTCATGATCCTTGAATGCCAGTAGGTAGCCCAACCCTCGTTCATGATCTTGGTCTGGGCCTGGGGGAGGAAGTAATAGGCCTCTTCCCGAAGAATGGAGAGGATGTCCCTCTGCCAGTTCTTGAGGGGGGCGGACTCGATTAAAAAGAGGAGGAGATCTCCTTCCGGCGTCTCGGGAAAACGCTTTTTTTCCCTCCGCTTGGCCTTCAATTCCTCGGCCCGGGCTCTGAGGAAATCGGGGGGATTGATGTAGCGGTCCATGTACCCCTTGCTGTGAAGCCGACGGGGTAGGACGCGCTCCGCGTCCTCGTCATCGGCGAAGAGGTCCGCTCCTTGGGTCCCCTCTTTGGCCTGCCCGCCCGGGCAGTTCCCGGAGACGGAGGAACAGCCGGTGGAAGTGCAGCTTGACTTTCCCTCCCCACCGCAGGCGAAAGATCCATGTTCATGCCCGGACCCCGGAGTCCAGACCCAGCTCCGGTCCCCGGATTCCTCGGGATCGCGCCTTTTCATGAAAGTGGCGTGGGGATCGATGAGGTTTTCCAGGGAGAGACAGCAATCCATGAAGGCCTCCACCGCCTGGGTCCCGTAACGGTCTGCATACCTTTGGATCCGGGTGGCATGGTTGGCCATTTCATCCATCATCTTCCGGTTGGTGTGCGAGAAATAAAGGTTGTTCTTGAAGAAGTCACAATGGGCAAAGACATGGGCCATCACCAGTTTCTGGTCGATGAGGTTATTGCATTTGAGGAGGTAGGCATAGCACGGGTCATTGTTGATGACCATCTCGTAGATTCTGGATAGTCCATAAGCATAGCTTTTGGAGACTTCCTCATACTGCATGCCGAAGGACCAATGGGGGTAACGTTGGGGAAAGCCGCTGTAGGCCGCGATTTCATTGATTTCGTGGTAATCGAGGACTTCGAAGATGACCCGGAAAAAATCCAGCCCGTATTCCTGCGCCCGGTCCTGGATCTCGTACTTCATCCGCTTCAGTTCCGAGGGAAATTTTTGGGAGGGCGAATGCTTCAGCAAGTCTTTTCCTTTCTTCTATTTCACCACAGAGGGCACAGAGAACACAGAGATGGTTGTATCCAAAAGCAAAAGAAAAAATCGACACAGGAAGAATCTGCATCTATGGTTAAATCATTACCGCCCGGTGCCCAGAAAGGCTTTCAGGGCATCGTAGATGCTCTCCCGGTCCCGCAGGGTGGCCGTGCGGACTTTCTCTTCTTCCTTCACCTTTTCTTGAATCTGGCTCAGAAATCCTCCGGAGCCGTAGGACCCCTCCACCTGGCCGTAACAAAAGACATTGGCCTGGGGAACGATCTCGGAGAGCAGTTTCAGGGCCTGCTCGTCGTCGTCGCTGAAGTTATCCCCGTCCGTGAAGTGAAAGGGGTAGAGGTTGTAATCCTGGGAGGGAAAGGACTCGCGCATCAGTTTCAGGCAGACTTCGTAAGCCGAAGAAATGCGCGTCCCTCCGCTCTCCCGGGTGTGGAAAAAGGTCTCCGCGTCCACCTCCCGCGCGGCGGCGTCGTGGATGATGAAGCGTCGTTCCACCCCCTTGTACTGCGAGGTCAGCCAGGTATCGATCCAGAAGGAGGTCAGCCGGACCAGTTCCTTCTCTTCGTCCCCCATGGAGCCGGAGACATCCATCATGTAAATCACTACCGCGTTCGATTCCTGTTCCGGCAGGGTCTTCCAGGAGCGGTACAGTTTATCTTCCTTCACCGGCCAGACTTTGGGTTCCGCCGGGTCGTAGGTTCCGGTGATGATCTGCCGGCGCAGAGCCTGGCGAAAGGTGCGTTTGAAGTGCCGGAGCGCTTCCGGGCCGGTCCGGGCGATGGACTTGTACTTGTCCCTTTCGGCGACGATGTTCTTCTTCCCCCGGGGCTCGATCCTGGGCAAGGCCAGCTCCTCCCCCATGATTTCGGCCAGCTCCTCCAGGGTCAATTCGACTTCCAGGATGTGATCTCCCGGGTCTGATCCGGCCTGTTTCTGCCCCGGCCCGTTCGGGTCCAGGGCGATGGGGTCCCCGGGGTTTCCCTCCCCCTGCCCGACCCCTTTGGGGTTCTGCCCGAACCGGAAGCGGGGGATCTCCAGCTGGGGTAAGGGAATGGAAACCAGGTCTTTTCCCTTCCGCCCGATCAGTTCCCCATGGGAAATATATTTCCGGATTCCCGAACGAATCGCCCCGCGGACAATCTTTTTGAACCGGCTCCGGTCACGTTCAATGCGGTTTGCTTGGTACAAAGCTTTTTCCTGCTTCCCTTGGCCCCCCGAATCACCCCCTGGGGGAAGGCATGGTTTGGGGTTTTAGGTGTTGGGTATTGGGTGTTTTCTCTTTACCCCTTGCGCCTTGCGCATTACGCCTTACGCCTTGCGGTTCTTTTTATTTTGCTTCCTTCAAGTCCCCCCGGGCGAAGATGGAGGCCACAAAGTGGAGCACATCCGTGGCGCAAACGTCGCAATACCCATAATTCTTGATCAGCCGGCTCTTGACCACATCGATCTTCTCCTGGGTTTCCTTGTCCACCACGTTGGAAACCAGGCTGGTCAGCTTGATGGTATCCTTCTGGTCCTCAAAGAGCTTGAGTTCCAGGGCCCGGTTGAGGCGCTCGTTGGACCGGTAATCGAAGGTCTTCCCCTCGATGGCCAGGGCCCCGATGTAGTTCATGATCTCCCGTCGGAAGTCATCCTTGCGGCTCTCGGGAATCTCGATCTTTTCCTCGATGGAACGCATGAGCTGTTCATTGGGCTCTTCGTTTTCGCCGGTGTACTTGTTTTTCACCTTCTCCTTCTGGGTGTAGGCTTTGACATTGTCGATGTAGTTCCCGCAGAGCCGCTTGATGGCATCCTCATCGGCACAGATGGCCCGCTGGACTTCGTTCTTCGATATGTCGGCATACTCATCCTTAACCACGGTCATCAGCTCCCGGTAGCGCTTCTTCTGCTCCTCCGAGGTGATCAGGCTGTGGTGGTCCAGCCCGGATTCCAGTTCGTTGAGGACGGTGAAAGGATTCACGCACCCCTCGGCGTCCTCGGATACGAGGGCGTTGGAGATCTTGTCCTGAATGTAACGGGGAGATATGCCCTCCATCCCTTCCCGCTCCGCTTCGTCCTTCAGTTCTTTGATGTTCTCCTCGGTAAAGCCGGGGAGCGTCTTCCCGTTGTAGAGCTTCAGTTTCTGGAGCAGGCTCAGGTTCGCTTTTTTCGGCTCTCTCAACCGGGTCAGCACCGCCCACATGGCGGCCATTTCTATGGTGTGGGGGGCGATGTGTTTCCCCTGTACCCGGTTGGGGCCATAATCCTTCTCATAGATCTTGACCTCATCGGAAAGCCGGGTGATGTAGGGTACGTCCACCTTCACCGTCCGGTCCCGCAGGGCTTCCATAAACTCGTTGTTCTGCAGCTTCTTGTATTCCGGCTCGTTGGTGTGGCCGATGATCACCTCATCGATGTAGGTCTGGGGGAATTTCTTGGGCTTGATCACGTGCTCCTGGGAAGCGCAGAGCAGGTCATACAGGAAGGCCACGTCCAGTTTCAGGACCTCGACGAACTCGATGAGCCCGCGGTTGGCCACGTTGAACTCCCCGTCGAAGTTGAAGGCCCGCGGATCCGAATCAGACCCATAGAGGGCGATCTTGCGGTAGTTGATGTCTCCGGTCAGCTCGGTGGAATCCTGATTCTTCTCGTCTTTGGGCTGAAAGGTGCCGATGCCGATGCGGTCCTGTTCGGAAAGGATGAGCCGGTATATCCGGACGTGGTCAAGGACCTTCTTCAGGTCCCCCGCAAACCTCTGCATCAGCGTGCGGAAGTAGAAACGGCAGGACGGGCAGAGGTCCCCGTCGACGGCGATTTTCGTGCGGCCGTTGATTTTGGTGTTAAGGCTCTGGATCAAAGGCTCCCGGACTGGGGGGGGAAGGAGGTTCAAAGGGTCCTCGTGCATGGGGCAGGGCTCATTGATTTGTCCCTTCTCCGGGTCCGGAAAGTGCCAGGAAAAAGAGTACACCGCTCCCTCCGGTTTCCGGGAATAGGCCTCCAGCCCCTTCTTGAGGAGGCGGACGATGGTGCTCTTGGCCGAGCCCACCGGGCCGTGGAGAAGCAGGATGCGCCGCTCGGTACCGTAGTGGCGGGAGGCGGATTTAAAAACGTTGACCAGATGCATCAGCGGCCTTTCCAGGCCGAAGACGGCATCGACCCCTCCGTTGTCCGGGTCGGAGAAGAACCGGTAGCGGGTCAGCTTATCCTTATTTTCCACATATTCTTCGGTCCCGTAGGAAATGATAAGATCGTAAATGCGCTGGAAAGCATCCCGCAGAATCCCGGGGTTCTCGTTTACGATCTTCAGGTAATCCCCAAAGGTGCCTTCCCAGTGAAGGGCCTGGTAGGCGCTATCCTGGGTGTACCGGTCGATCAGGGACAGGACTTCTTGCTGGGGGAGCATGTATTTACCTCCTGTTTTTTCGGCCCGGGTAGCCGGGTTCGTTCGGTACATAATTGAGCAATTTACATGCCATCCCGTGCCTTATCTCTAACTCTTTGTTTTTATTGAATGATAGGAAATTGAGGGGGGACAAAAGGAATGTAAAAATTGCCTTTTCATGGGAAAAAACACCGTCAATTTATTGCCTCCTTATTTCATGGGGCCCCCTTTTCAAAAGCGCAATGCAAGGTACGCAATGGGAAAGAAAGGAAAACTTGGAAAAAGGACCGGCGGAGAGCAGAGGGTCGAGCTGAATGGGTAGGAATCGCCAAGAGGGGAAGTCCTTTAGGCTATTGTCATCTTTTTATTTCTGCGGTAAGATTTTTTTATATTCTCCCGGTCAAGAGCCAGTTACTAGCCATTCTCGTACCCAATAGGAACCCGATAGGAGGTGGAAACATGAATTCTCGTGAGAAATTGTTCTTCGACTCCTTCCGTGAAGTGGTGAAGGCAATCCACTCCACCCTGGACATCAGGGAAGTCCTGCAGTTGCTGGTCACCAAAGTCAACCAAGTGATGAACCTGAAAGGCTGCGCCATCCGCCTCCTGGACCCTTCCAGGCAGACATTGGAGCTAGTTGCCGCTCACGGATTGAGCGAGAAATACCTATCCAAGGGTGCGGTGGCGGTGGATCGGAGCATCGCCGAGGCCATGAAGGGGAAAACGGTGAGCATCTATGATGCGACCCGGGACCGACGAGCGCAATACCAGAAGGAGGCGGCCGAAGAGGGGATTTTCAGCATTATTTCGGTCCCCTTTGCGGTCAAGAAAAGAGTAATCGGGGTTCTCCGGCTTTATACTTCCAAACCCCGAAATTTCTCGCAAGAGGAGATCGGCTTCCTTGAAGCCCTGGCCGAAATGGGCGCTTTGGCCATAGAAAATGCCCGGATGTACGAGCAGATTCGGAAGGATTATGAGATTCTCATGGGAGACATCCTGACATTTGTCGGGTACCGCAGGAGCATATAAACAAATGGCCCGTTGGAAATTGCCGCATAAGAGCCAAATCTCAAGTATGAAATCGGTCTTCCTTCTTGGCCTTCATCGCCCGGAGCCCTTCTTCATCTCCCTGATCTTTTCCAGCGTATCCCGGTAAATGTCCCCCTTGGCCGGGTTCAACTCCAAGGCCTTCTGCGCCAGCCTTTCGGCTTGGTCCAAATTTTCTTTTCGGGTGTAATACAGCCAGGCCAGGTTGTTGTGGGCGTCGGCGTTGTCGGGTTCCAGCTCGATAGCCTCGCGGTAGAAACCTTCGGCCTCTTTCCATTCCTTCTTCTGGAAATGGGCATTTCCCAGATAAAGATTGGCCCGGGGAAGATTCTTGGCCGCCAGCTTGTATTGTTTGATGGCGTTGTCGAAATCCCCCTGCTGCTCATAAGTGACCCCAAGGTTTAAGTGCTCCTCCGGAGTCAGGGGGTCCTTCAGGACGATGACCCGGGGGAACGAACAACCCAGCGCAGAGAGCATAGAGCAAAGAGCAAAGAGTAAAATCAGAACTCTTTTTTTCATGGGGGGGTGATCCTTAAGGTCCAGAATTTGGTTTTCTTCCAGGTATTCAAAAAGGAATCCCGGAATAGAAACTTGCGTTCTTCTCTTCCGGAATTGACGATGACGCCCCTTTCGTCATACCCCACCACCACCATGAAGTGATGGCTCTGGTAAACCCAAAGCCCCTGGTCGATCAGAACGATGAGGGGACGGCGGGAACTGATTTGAGCCTGCAGGTCTTCGAAGCTTCCCCTGTATTTTTCGGCTCTCAGCCCTTTCTTCCGGGCGTAAAAAACCATATCCATGTCCAGCGTTCCCCGGGCCTGCCGGCTGAAGATCTCGGCCGCGATCTCGGCGGGGGAAACCTTCCATCCATAGTAATTCAGGACCCCGGCCAGGGATGCGGGGCCGCACTGGAATTTCTCCTGGGGGAAAAAGGGGACTCCCTCAATGACCCGGGCGGGCTGGGCGGAAAGGGTCGAAGGTGGACCGACGCAGGAACAAGAGAAACAAAAAATGGCAACCAGCAGGAAGGAGACTCCCTGCACAGGGAGTTTTCTTCCTGCATCCTTCCGGGGGAATCGATCTCTGGCTGATAATACCAAGGAGGCCTGAGTCTCAGGACTTTTTGATGACGATCTTGTGGCCCATCAGCTGCAAGATGACGATCACCAGGATGGCGATGATCAGCAGGGCGATGATGATTCCCAGGGCGCTGTCTCCGGCCACATTCAGGTCATCCAGGTTGAGGGCCAGCTGGTGAACCTGCTCGTCGCTCAACTGGCTCAGTTTGGATTGAATTTCTTCCGCGGTGTAGCCGAATTCCTTCAGCCGTTCCCGGACCATCTTCATCTCCAGGAACTTCCGTACCTTTTCCAAGTCGGCCGTTCTCTCCGCCGGGGAGAGGCCGATGGCCTCGGAGGGGGCGAACCCCGCGTACACGCGGGGGGTGACGCCGATCACGAGCATGGCCAGAACCAGATACCAGGCGATCCACTTGCTGAGAAATCGGGTCATCCAGAGTCCTCCTTTTTTCTTTGGCAAGACACTTCTGCCAAAATCTTCCTTCCTCACTCCAAAAACTATTATGGAAAAAAGAGAGGAAGGGTGTCAAGCAAAAGATCCGGAGGGATCACAGGCTTCCGGAGGAGGCGGGAGTTTACCTTGAAAAAATTAGGAGCGAGAAATCCATACCCGGCAGAAGCTGGCTGGGGAAAGGGAAGCCCGGAGGAATTTCCTACAACCTTCCCTGCATGGCTGCCAGGAATACCAACAGTAGGATCCACAGAAACAAACCGATCCATTTATTCAAGAAAGAACCCGCACCGTGAAAAGCACTAAACCCTTTTCCCATTTTTTTCCTCCTAGGGGTAACGATTCAAATTCCTATTTCTTGATTAGCAATTACTCTGCCAAAAATATTTCTCCAATGATTTTTTTAGTACATTGAAATAATTGGGGAAAAAAATCTTTTGTGGATGAATGTAAATTTACCGTAAATAAATTTACCATTTTTTACAACAAACTGACATAAAATGTCATTTTTAATTGCTTACGAACAAAACTCTTCCAAGACCCCTGAGCCTGGATTCTTACGCGGCGACATGATCTTCAAGAAGAGCTATCCAGGAAAAAGGGGAATGAAAAAATCGCCTCGGGTTTCCGTTTTCATTCTTACATTTATGTTTTTGCAACGGTCTTTCAAGATGTGGGAGGGGAAACTTTCGGCAATAAAGGAAGAAGGCGGATTCTCAAGAAAGGAGAGGGGGAAAGTCCCCGATCCGAATGGACGCTAATAATTTTTTCCCCGTGGAAGGGTAAAAAAAATTGACAAATTTCCTTTTTGCTGTTATCTAAAAAGGAAGCGGAATATTTTTGAAAAAAATGGGTTTTTCCCTTTTCCTACGCAGGGAGTCATTCCAGGGAAAAGCAAAGCTGTCGGGACCCGCAGACTTCGCTTTTTCCATCAGAGGAAAAAGGCAATGACCTCAAAAGAATTTCTCACTACAGGAGAAGCGGCCAGACTGGTCAACATCTCCCGGTCAACCATTTCCCGCAACTTCGACAAGGGCATATTCCAGGGAAAGAAAAACCCCATCACCGGGGAAAGAATGATCAGCCGGGAGAGCCTGATCAACTTCATGAAACAGTTTAATCTCCCGGTCGACAACTTGTCGCTGGAAAAGAAAAGAATCCTGGTGGGAACTTCCGACGATCATCTCTTTTCCCAACTCCAGCGGGTCCTCTCGGAGGATGGAAGGGTGGAGCTGGAAAGGGCCGGGTTCGGGGGTGACGTCCTGATTTCGTGCTCCAAGACCCTTCCGAGCCTCTTGATCCTCGACGAAGAGCTTGCGGATATTCCCTGCATGGAGATCATCCGCTCCCTGCGGAGGATGACCACCGATCAGCAGGATTTAAAGATCCTTTGCTCGGCCAAGAGCCGGAATTCCCGCCGCTGCCTGGAATGGGGAGTCGATGAAGTTCTCCCCAAGGAAAGCTCCGATCTTGAGGAATGGGGCAAAATGATATATACCTTCCTCAACATTCCCCGGGAGCTGCCCGAAGAGGAAACAAACTATAAACACCAGAGGCGCTGGCCGCGGATGAATATTCACCTTCCCCTGAAGATCGGGATTTACTCCGTCAGAACCCCTTACCGCCGGGATACGGGCCAAGCCACCATGGAGAACATCAGCATCGGGGGAGCGTTCCTTTCGGACATCGCCCTGGAAGGCGGCAAGATCCCCTGCGAGCCCTTCCGGGTTCTGCTGGAATCGGATCAAGAGCCCCTCAAGGATTGGAAAGCCCACGGGAAAGTGATCCGCCTCCAGTCCAACGGAACCGTGACCGCCGGCATCCAGTTCACCCGCGTGCCCAAAGCCAGCATGAAGATGATCGAAGACCTGGCTCAGTAAATCTTCTCTCCTGGACCCCCTTTTCGCTCCCCTTGCGTACAACTTACAACCTAACGTATGTCCCCTATTCCCCCTATTTCCCACAGCAATGAATTGCCGATATTTTTCGCCGCCGGCGGGACCACTTCTCGGCCCAGAAACCGCCGTTGTCGGAAATTTGATCCTGAAAAAAGACTTGACAAATTTTTTGGCATACTGTATCCGGTATACCAAATCCTGCCCTCCATTTTAAATCTCAGGCGCGTGCCGGGGGTGCGCAAGAAAGGGAAGTTTTGTTCCTCATGGAAATCGCCGATCGATTCTAGGACTGTCCGCGCACCGGAGGGGAAAAGATCCGGGCAGCCCGTAATCCTGGATCCCGCGGAAAAAACCGCATGACCGGGTACCCCGGACAAGAGAGGGAAAACTCCATGGCGAACAAATACGGGTGGGTTCTTATCGCGGCCCTTGTCGCGGTTCTCGTGTTTCTGGGCAAGTCTCATTTTCACCAGGGGCACTTTAATCTCTTTTTGGTCGGGACGATAGGCATAACCTTCCTTGCCATGATGGGATTTTTCTGGATGCGGGATCGGCGGTAGGAGTGCGGAGCTGGCATCCTCTCCCATGAAAAGGGGGAAAGAAGAGGAAGGTCAGGGGGGGGAAATTTTGGATGGTTTTCCGCAATCCAACAAGGATGGGGGTGATAAAAAAGAAATTGTAAAAGAAGATGGGATACCCAAATTTGATGCGCTCCAATTTTCAGGAAAAGGAGGGATCTTCATGAGCCGGAAAAAAACGGGAAAGATCGGTTTCGTTGTTTTCTTGAGTGTCCTCCTGATTGCCGTTGCCGCCAACGCGGAATGGAAGCCGAAGATGTCTTACCTGACGGTCTACAACGGATCGTTGGGGGGCGGCTGGCACCCGGTGGCTTCATTGACGGCGGAGATTATCCACCAGGCAATCCCGGCGCTGACCACCAAGCCCGGTCCCGGCGGGGGAGTGGCCAACGCGAAATTGCTCCAGGGCGGGGGCGGCCAGGTCGGCATGTGCCTTTCCAACACCCAGGTGCAGGCTTACCAGGGGGTAAAGCCCTTTGATAAACCCCATAAGGAGATTCGCCACCTCATTTCCATGTATTCCCTTCCCTTCGTCTGGGTGGTACGCAAGGAAAGTAAAATCAATTCGCTCGCGGACCTGGCCGACAAAAAGATTTCGCCCGCCAAGGTGGGGCAGACGACCTACGTATTGTCTCAGGCTACGCTCAAGGCCTACGGGATCACCTTCGACAGCATCAAGGCCAAGGGAGGAGTGGTGAATATCCTGGGCGATCGCGAGCGGGTGAATATGTTGAAGGACAAGCATCTCGATGCGATTGCCTGTATGTTTCCGCTGAATCACGCCAATTTTCTGAACCTGAAGGTGAGCCCGGGGATCAAGCTCTTGTCCATGGATCAGAAACATATCCAAAAAATTCTCGATGCCACTCCGGGCATCGCGGAACTCGTGGTCCCCAAAGGAACCTTCGACGAAGATCAGAAGGAGGATGTCCACAGCATTATGGCGGTGACAACCCTGATCTGCCGTGCGGACTTGGACGAGGAGTTGGTCTATCGAATCGCCAAGGCGGTTGCCGAGAATCAGAAAAAATACCATCAGTATGTTCCGGCCAAAGATATGGCCATGAACACGCCGCTGATCGGCAATATGATTCCCGTCCATCCCGGGGCCATGCGGTATTTCAAGGAAAAAGGACTGGTGAAGTGACGGTGGGGTGAAAAGGGGAGAGGGACGAGGCGTCCCTCTTCTCGCCAAAGGGCAGTAGAGGTCTACAAATGGAACCCTTCAAACGAGAGAGCTTTTTCGAGTGTTTTCTCGCCGCAGAAAAAATTTCCCCGGCGACCCTCCGGCTCATCCTGATTTCATTGATTGCCGTTTATATGGGGTTCTACCATCTCTTTACGGCCTACTTTGGCGAGCCCACGGCCTTGGCACACCGGTCCGCTTTTCTCACCTTCATTCTGGTCCTTACTTTCTTTCTCCACCCCTTCCGGGGAAATTCCCGCCCGCAGGCATTTCGGGGGCTTTTTTTTCTGGATGTCCTCCTGATTCTGCTGGCGGTCGGGATCGAAGTGTATATTTTGTATGACCTCGACGAACTTCAGCTTCGCTGGGGCGCCCCCACCCGGATGGATACCCTTGTGGGTTCAGCCGCCATCTTTTTGGTCCTGGAGGCCACCCGGCGGACCGTTGGCTGGCCGATGGTCATCATTACGGGATTTTTCATCATTCATACGGTCTTCGGCAATTATTTCCCGGGACTTCTGAACAGCCCGCCCACTCCCTGGATTCGGTTCGTGGATGTGACCTTCAGCGACATCGCCCTATTTTCTTTGCCTCTCATGGTGGTCTCGTCGTTCATTATCCTGTTTCTTCTTTTCAGCTCCTTCCTGATTCGGACGGGGGCGGGGAATTTTTTCATCAACCTGGCCTATTCCATCGCCGGGCGCCTGACCGGCGGGCCGGCGAAAACAGCGGTCCTGGCCAGCGCATTCATGGGGACGCTTTCCGGGAGCGGCGTGGCCAACGTGGTCGCGACGGGATCTTTCACCATCCCTTTGATGAAATCCGTGGGCTATCGCCCTCTTTTCGCCGGGGCCGTGGAAACCGTCGCCTCCACCGGCGGCATCCTGATGCCCCCCATCATGGGAGCGGCCGCCTTCATTATCGCCCAGTTTCTCTCTGTCCCCTACCTGCAGGTCTGCATCCACGCCTTGATCCCGGCCGTGCTCTATTTCGCCTCCGTGATGATGATGGTCCATTTCGAGGCCAAGAAAGAAGGATTGAGGCCGATCGATAAGAAGGATCTGCCATCCTTCCGAAAGACCCTTGCCGCCGGAGGACACCTTCTCATTGCCGTCGTGGCGCTGATCCTATTTCTGGCTCTGGGTTATACGGAGATGATGGCCGCTTTTTGGGCCATTCTCTGCCTGCTTCTGTTCAGCTCCTTGAAAAAAGAAACCCGGCTCAACCCGGTGGGATTCCTGTCCGCGCTGGAGGAAGGATCCCGGGCGGCGGTCACGGTCGGCATGGCCTGCGCCTGCGCGGGGATCATCATCGGGTCGGTTTACATCTCGGGGTTGGGGATGAAATTCGCGCATATCCTGGTCATGGCGGCGGGAGGCGAACTCTGGTTGACTCTGGTCTATGTGATGATCGCCTCCATCATCCTGGGCATGGGCATGCCGGCTACGGCGGTATACCTTACCCTGGTGACGATCGTCGTCCCTGCCTTGCTCGAATTGGGCGTCAAGCCCATCGCCGCCCATCTTTTTTGTTTCTATTTCGGCTGCATCTCGGCGATTACCCCGCCTGTTTGCCTGGCGGCTTTCGCCGCGGGGGCGATCTCCGGGGCCAATCCCATGCGCACCGGTTTCGCGGCCTGCCGCATCGGGATCGCCGCCTTCATCGTTCCCTTCATGTTCGTCTATGATCCTTCCATGTTAATGATCGGCAGGGCTCCCTATGTTCTTTGGGTCCTCTGTACGGCCGTTTGCGGCATCGTGGCCCTCTCGGCCGGCGTGGAGGGCTGGCTTTTCAGGCGGGCAACCATTCCGGAGAGAGCGGGGTTGGTGATCGCCTCCTTGGTTTTGATCAAACCGGGGCTGCTGACCGACGCCGTTGGGTTCGGGCTGTTCGGTACCCTCATTGGAATTCAAAAAATATTTCCCTACTCTGCGAAGGTTGACGATTGGTTCAGCGGGGGCTTTCGCCCGCCCAGGGCATGGTTTGCAAAAGATCGGAATCGCCTTCCACGTTGAAAGCGGAAACCGAACTCGGAAAAGGAGGAAACAAGGAATGGTCGAAAAGAAACTGTTGGAAGAAATGAGCTGGACGGAGTTTGTCGAGGCGAGAAAAGAAACCGATACGGTTCTAATCCCCACAGGGTCGGTGGAAGTGGAAGGCTACCACCTGCCGCTGGGTGTTGATTCCATCGTCGCCCTGGAGGTTGCGAAAAGGGTGGCCGCGGGGACGAAACTTTTGGTCGCCCCGCTTGTTTCGGTCACCTATTCGGAATGGCACATGGGGTTTCCCGGGACCCTCTCCATCCGGCTTTCTACGCTGACCCAGGTTTTGCGTGAAATTTGCGACGGTCTCGTGGAGCATGGACTTCGTCGGATCATGTTCATCAATTCCCATGTGGGAAATGATCCCGCAATCATGGAGGTGGCCCATGAGCTTGTCCGCCGTTCGGCGGCCCGGGTTGGCATGGTGAATCTCTGGGGGACGGCCAATCAGATGGGGAAGGACATCCCGGAACTGAAGGAAAAAGTGTTTCTCCATGCGGGGGAGATCATGACCAGCGTCATGCTGGCGCTCCGCCCAGAATTGGTGGACATGACCAAGGCCCAAAAAGAATACGTCAAAGCCAGGATCGATAGTTTCGTCCAAAAGGGCAGCCCCCAGGTGACCTTCAAAGGAATCTCGGCCTATGCTTACCACCTGTCCGACGAGGTGACAAAATCCGGCGTGATGGGCGACCCGATGGCGGCCACGAAAGAAAAAGGAGAAAAAATTCTTTCCCTGTGGGTGGATTTTATTCGGGATTACGTCAGGGAGTTCCAAAAGCTCCCCATTGAGGCCCGGACGGTATCAGGCTAGCAGGAGCGCCGAGGAGGCCAGGCGATGGAACAAAAAATGAAAAGATTCATCGTGAAGCCGCAGGCCATCGAGGAGCTGGTCCATCATGATATTCCCAAAATGGAGGAGGAGATCGGTCCGCTCTTCAAATTCATGGACCGCGAAATGGTCCCGGAGTCGGACGTGACCCTCCTGGTGCGCCAGGTGAACCGGGAAGTGAAGGATGAATTGAGAGCAGGCCCCTCCCTGCACACCCACGAGGTGAATCAATTGTACTGTCTTCTCGGGGATTTGGAATTGGAGGTGATGCTGGGGGCGGAGAAACATCGAGTCAAGGGCCCGGCTTCGATTCTCGTTCCTGCGGGGATGCAACATGCGATCCGGTTTGCCGGGGGGAAGGGATACCTGGTAAATGTTCTGAGCGGCGCCCGGTATCGCTAGGGGTCCGGATGGGTAGCAGGATGAACCGAAGAAAGATCATTAAACCGGTCCAAACGATCGCCCAGCAGGTCTTCAGGATTCTGGAAGAAGAGATCCTTTCCGGGAAGATCAAGCCGGGAGACCGGCTGATCGAAAGGGAAATTGCGGACCGGCTGGAGATCAGTCGCGTCCCCGTGCGGGAGGCCCTGCTCAGCCTGGAGCGATGGGGATTGGTGATCGCCACGGGAAGAAACCGGAAAGGGCGGGAAGTCATCGGGATCAACCGAAGAGAAATCGAGGAAAATTATTCCATCAAAGAATTGATCGAGGCATCTGCACTCGGTGAAAAATCTCTCCAGCCGGACAGAGGTTTTTTCAGTGATCTGGCCAAATTGATCGGGGAGATGAAGCAGCGGGTCGAAAAGCAGGATGTGGAGGGCTACCGCAAGGTTAACTGGCAATTCCATCACGAAATCGCCAAGAGCCTGAACAATCAAAAGCTCTACGAGATTTTTTGCGACGCGGATAAAAGAACCTGCTGGTTCCAAAACCTGACCCTGTACCAGGTGAGAATGGAAAGATCCATTGTGGAGCACCAGCGGATGCTGCAGGCCTGCAAGGAAAAAGACCTGCCAAAAATCCGGGCGCTCATGAAAGCCCACTACAGCCAGGCAGTGGAATTTCTTGCCCAGAAATTGAAAATCGAGAAGAAAGGAAGGATTGTCGGTCCCCCATCGGCGCCGAAGGGGAAATCCGGGAAGAGGGGCTCGAGGATGCTGGATGGATAAATTTGAAGACGGTTCTCACAGGTGTTACCTCAAGGAGCCTGGATCAAACAAGGCAAAAAAACAAAGGGAGGTCAAAGGGAATGAATCGAGGGAAAGGGAAAAGGAGGCCGAGTCAGGGGAAGAGGAAAAACATGATATCACTTAAGAAAATTCACGAATGCAGCAAAGAGCTCGAGCAGTGGCTGCGCATGCGGGTGCATCCCATTGCCGTCAAGATGCTGAAAAATAAGAAGGAGGTTCCCCAAGGAGCCATTATCCCCACCCGGGACTGGAAGCACAAGTATTCCCTCTGCCAGGCCTTCGCCCGTTCGCAGCGGGACGGATTGACGATCGCCATGTTTAAAAACGACAACTGGTGCGTGGAGCCGGCCATCGGCCTGGGATTGGTGGAGCACACCCCGTATTTCCTCGAGGGGCATCACCGCTATCCGGACAGTGTGCGGGACCTGAAGGCGGCATCCGAATGGTGCAAGAACATGCCCCACCTGGAGTATGGCCGGTACCAGGGGATCGTGTCCGCCCCGGCCCATACCTGCAATTTCATGCCTGACGTCATTGTCATGCATGTCAACGGCATGCAGACCAGCCAGTTGATCATCGTGAAAAACTGGATCGACGGCAAGGACATCCACGCCCAGCTCTCCGGCCATGCGGCTTGCGTGTACGCCACGGTCCCCTCTTTACTGAAGCGGGAATGCCAGATCGCCATTCCGTGCAAGGGGGACCGCCGCCTGGCGGCTGCCCAGGATGACGAGATCCTATTCACCATCGTTCCGGAAATGCTCCCTGATTTCATCAAGGGGATTCATTGGCTGCAGAAACACAACTGGGGGATCCCCATGCTCCAGGAGTACAAGGAGGAATACGACCTGAAGCCCAAGTACCGGGACCTCGGGGAGAAGATGGGGCTGAATATGAAAAAATCGCCGCCCCGGCAGCAAAAATACCAGAAGTATTAGTCCTCCGGGCGGATTGGATCGGAAGGCCCATTCCGTCCTTTTGCCCTTGAGGGGGGGCGGGAAAGGAACTCGGCGATGGACGCCATCGTTCCATTGGTTCGAAACCTGATCGGGATTCAGTTTGAAGATATTCCACCCCAGGTTCACGCCGCCACGAAGAAGAGCGTCTTGGATACATTTGCGGCCATGTTCGCGGGGACGAACGCCCAGGGTTGCCCCGAGGTCGTTGCCCAGGCGCTGGAATGGGGCGGGAAGGAAGAAAGCACGATCTTCCGGTCGCGCAGGAAGGTCCCGGCTTTCCTGGCTGCTCTGGCCAACGGCATGATGGCCCGGGCGGTGGACTTCGACGATGTCTTTGAGCCCGGTACGATGCATGCCAGCGCTTCGATCGTCCCTGCGGCCCTGGCCGCCGCCGAAATGAGGGGCGGCTTGGAGGGCCGGGAATTTTTGACCGCCGTCACCCTGGGGATCGACCTGATGTGCCGGATGGGCCGGACCCACAAGATTCCCTCCGGGCTGAGCGGCATGAACGTAACGTACCAGTATGCCGCTTTTGGGTGCGCCGGAGTGGTCGGAAGGGTTCTCGGGCTGGATGAGGAAAAAATGATTCATGCCATGGGCCTGGCCTACAGCCAGACCTCGGGGAATTCCCAAAACCTCCTGGAGGGAACCCTGGCGACGCGCTTTTGTCAGGGATTGGCCGCTCAAGCGGGTATTTATGCGGGGGTTTTTGCCCGGGGAGGCCTTACCGCAGCCAAAGAGGTTCTGGAAGGAAAATTCGGATATTATCCCGTTTATCACCGCGGCCAATACGACCGCAGGCATCTTCTGGAAGGTCTCGGGGAAAAATTCGAAGGAGTTCATGTGACCCTGAAAAAGTACCCCTGTTGCATGCATACGCACGCGGCCATCGATGCCGTCCTGGATATCCTCGCCGAGCGGGATTTGACCCCCGATGACGTGGATGGGGTCATGGTCAAAGTGAACCAGCAGGGATTCAATTTTGTGTGCCTGCCCTTGGAAAAGACGCGCATGCCCGAGACGATTCCCCAGGCGCAATTCAGCCTTCCCTATACAGTGGCCGCTGCCCTGGTAAGAAAGAAGGTCTTCCTGGATGATTTTACGATGGAGGAGATCCGTAACCCGGAAGTTCTCAAGATGGCCCAACGGGTCGACTGCCTCGTGGACGGCCAATTGGAAAAGGATTTTCAAAGTTACGTTTCGCCGGCCGTCGTTGAACTGCGGACGAAAAAGGGAGAAAGGCTTCGCCGGAAAGTCCTCGAACGCAAGGGAAGCCCGGACAATCCGTTGACCCTGCAGGAAGTCGAGGAAAAATTCCGCCGCTGCGCGGGATTCGCGCAGCCTCCCTTGCCAGAGGAGAGGGGGGAAAAAATTCTCGATTTCGTTGAAAATCTGGAAAACCAAAAGGAGCTCCTCTCGCTGCTCCAGTTTTTCGCCTGAGCCTTTTCAAACAGGGCCGGGATGGATGGGGATCGAGTTGTCCAATGAGACCAAAAAAAATTGATTTGCCGGTCATCCTTCTCATGGGGGGGGTCATCGGACTCTCCATTTTTATGCTCCTGGATTTGGCCCAGTTTGAAAGCCATGTCGCCGGAACCGTGGGCCCGGGGGTTTTCCCCCTCTTTATCCTCATCGTCGTCATGGCTATGACCGTTTTGATCATCCTCAAAGCTTTTTCCCCTCCTGAATGTCGCCTCCTTTCTCCCTTTGCCGCAGGAAGCGGCAAGGGGTTCCTGGTCAACCAGATTGCCGACCTTCTGACCAAGGAAATAAAGAGTCCCTGGGTGGTCGAGAACCATCCAGGGGAAGGCTACTTTTCCGCCCAGTATAAAGGATCCATGGCTGCACCGGATGGAAAGACCCTGACGGTGATCACCAACGATCAAGCTACGGCTCCGAATTTCTTGGGGGCTTTAAAAACACTGGAAAAATTCCTTCCGGTCATGGGAGTGCTTTTTGACCCTGATGTTATTGTGGGGACCCGGGTCGAAAGCCAAGAATCGAAGCGATTGAGCCTTGAGGCGATTCTTGGAGGGTCAAAAGACCCGCCCATAGGTTTTTGTCATCGCCGGGACCTTCCTTATTATCTGGGGGAGGCCTTGACCGGGAGGGGCCGGGAGGTCCGTGGGGTCTGGTTCGACGATTCACCTGCGATGTTGGATGCCTTGCAAGAGGGAACCATCTCGGCGGGGCTCCTTCCCCTGACGGTTTTTTTGCAGAATGAGGAGATTCTCAAACATTTCGATATCGTAGCGGTGGCGAGTCCCGAACGCCTCCCGAGCCTGCCCCGGACCCCCACCTTTCAGGAACTGGGAGCCAATCTCGTCTCGGGGACATGGGTGGGTTTGGGGCTGCCGAGGAAAGCGGAACCGAGCGCAGGGGAACGGATTTTTTCCCTCCTGACCAAACCGGAAAACCTGAAAATGCTCCGGCAGGAAATCATCGAGAGAAAAGAGGCCGAATACATCCGGGGGCCGGAAGCCTTTTGCCGGCTTCTATCGGTGCAGAAGGCAATCTTTGAAGAGCTGGGGGTCCAGGAGGATGGCCGGGCAGAAAAAGACCGGATGAACCTTTACCGGGTCTTAGGGACCATCGGCGTGTTCACCCTGTTCATTTTGACTGTCCCTTTTACGGGTTTCATTCCTGTGGCGTTCGTGTTTATGATCGCCGCAAGCCTGCTTCTCTATCCTTGGAGAATCCGGCCGGCGCTTGCCCGAATCCTGGTGACTTCCGGCATGGTGACAATTGCGGTTTACGGGATTTTTTCCATGCTCTTTAATGTCGTATTTCCGTAAGTTTCCCTGAGGGACCGAAAATGGACGCGTTTTTCTCCCATATAGGAGCGGTTCTGGATTGGCCCATCCTTCTGATCATCGCCGAGGGGGTGATGACGGGAATCATCGTCGGGGTCCTCCCGGGATTGTCGGCAACGCTGGGGGTCGCCCTGGTTTCCCCGCTGACCTTCGTCATGGACCCGTTGCCCGGTATTATGCTGTTGTTGGGCATCTACGTGGGGGCGGTGTACGGAGGGTCGATTTCAGCGATCCTCCTGGGCATTCCCGGTACGCCCGCCGCCGTGGCGACCATCTTCGACGGAAATGCCTTGGCCAAGAAAGGGGAAGGCGGGTTAGCGATCGGGATCGCGACCATCTCTTCTTTTGTGGGCGGCATGGTCAGCGTCATCGTCCTGGCCCTGGTCTCGCGGCCCATCGCGATTCTAGGGTTGGCCTTCGGAGAAAGAGAATATTTTGCTCTGGGGATATTTGCCCTGGCGGCCGTGGCTCATTTTTCCGGGAAGTCTCTGCCGAAGGGTCTGCTGGCCGCGGGCATCGGGATCTTCCTGGCCACCATCGGGATCGATGAAATTCACGGGATTCCCCGGTTTACCTTCGAAAACAGCAACCTTCTGGGGGGCATTCCCTACATGCCGGTGATGATCGGCATGTTCGCCATCCCCGAGATATTGATGAATATCGAGGCCCTTTCGGCCATCCGCCCGAAGATCCCCAGGATTGAAAGAATTTTTCCCCCCCCTTCCCTATTCAGGAATCTCCGGCTCCCCATCCTCCGCTCCTCGGGGGTGGGCCTGATCGTGGGTGCGGTACCCGGAACGGGGGCCGACATCGCCGCTATCATATCCTACAGCCAAGGGCGCAATCTTTCCAAGCATCCCGAACTTTACGGAACCGGCTACCCGGAGGGGATCGCCTGTCCAGAATCGGCCAACAACGCCGCCACGGGTGGCACCATGATTTCCCTTCTCACTCTCGGGATCCCGGGAGGCGCGGTGACGGCGATCATCATGGGAGCCTTCATGGTTCACGGCCTCCAGCCAGGGCCCCTCTTGATGAGCAAACAGATGGGACTCGTCTGGAAACTGATCCTGGGAATGGGTGTGGCGAATGTTTTGATGCTCGTCTTCGGTCTAACCTTGGCGAAATTCTTCGCCAAGATTTCGCGGGTGCCCAACTACCTTTTAAGCCCCATCATCCTGCTCCTTTGTTTCGCCGGCTCTTTTTCCCTGCGGAACAACATGTTCGATGTTTACGTGATGGCCCTCTCCGGGATCGGGGGATAAAGACCAACATTCCCCGTGCCCCCCTGATTATTGGCATGATCCTGAGTGGAATGGTGGAGACCAACTTTGCCAGAACCGTTTTGCTCTGCGGAGGAGATTTTTTCAAATTTTTTACGCCCATCAGCACCGTCTTGTTGGTCTTGACGATTCTGCCCTTTGTGGCACCATGGATGAAACGGGCTTTTCGTTCGGTTGCCCAAAGACGGTGAATCGACTGGGAAGAGAATCCAGGAGGAAAGGAGGGAAATAGCGAAGCACCAACCACTTACAAAAACAAAAAAAGGAGGAAAGATATGCGCAAAGTTTTCAAAGAAAAGTGGCTTATGGGATTGATCGCAACCGTACTTGCGGTATTCGTCATTCAGGGCTCGTCGGTAGCCCTGGACTATCCGAAAAAAAAGATTGAATTGGTCGTGGCCTTTAACCCCGGGGGCGGATCCGACATTTTGGGAAGAGCAGTCGCGCAATACGGCTCCAAGTATATCGGGGAGACCATTTTTGTGACCAACCGGGCCGGAGGCGCGGGGGCCATCGGCTTTAACTATGGTGCCAAGGCCAAGCCGGATGGGTATGTTTTAACCTTCATTGTCACCACGTTGACCATTGCCCCCCATATTACCAAAGGATATCCGGTAACCTATAAGGACTATGAACCCATCGCTCTGGTTGCCGTCGTTCCCTCCTGCATCAGCGTTTTGGCGGACAGCAAGTACAAAACCCTGGAAGATTTCATTAAAGCAGCCAAAGCGAATCCCGGCAAGCTTCGGGTCGGACAAGCGGGGACGGGAAGCCCTTGGCATCTGGCAGGAGAAGCGCTGGCCCATGCCGCGAGCCTGAAGCTTACCTACGTTCCCTACAAGGGGGCCGGCCCTTCGATTACCGCCCTTTTGGGCGGGCATCTGGACGCCACGATCACAAGTGCCTCAGAGATTTTTCCCCATGTCCAGGCGGGGAAGGTGAAGACGCTGGCGATCATTGCGGAAAATCGTTTTGCCGCCATGAAAGAGGTTCCCACGACCCTCCAACTCGGGTATCAGGCGAACGTGGTTTCCTGGCGAGGGATCGCGGCCCCCAAAGGGACGCCGAAAGAAATTGTGGATTTTCTGATTAATGGCTTCGAAAAGGTGAGCAAAGATCCGGAGTTTTTGAAACTTCTGGAATCCCGCGGAACGGATCTCAAATTCATCAAAGGCGAGGCCTTCGGAAAATGGCTGGCCATGATGCATAAAGACTATGGAAGGATTGCCAAGATGGCGGGGATTGCTCTTAAAAAATAAGAACCGGGTCCAACAGCCATCCTATCTATACCCGTGCGTTCCGCTCCTTCGGTCGCACGGGTTTTTTATTGCCCTTCCCTGGCAAACGCCGCCCTGCGCTCTTCAAAAGGCATGGGGTCAGGCTTAAGTAATTAGGTATTTTCGGGACGTGGAATTGGCTGCCCATCATTCTTTTTGGGCTGCCGGGGAAAATGCCGGGTAAATCAGTAAACGGCGTCGGGGAAGGTTGTGGCGGTGCGGGGCTGGCCGACCAGGAGGTACATCTTGGGGGAGTACCAGCCTTCGTCGAGAACCTCATCGTCGATCTCGCTGACCACTCCGTCGTGAACGGCCCAGGAGCGGCCGCGGACGGTCTTCTCAAACCCCGTCTGGCGGAAGGGGGTCGAGCCGTCCAGCAGCCTGAAGAGCTTTCCTCCGGGCTGGAAGGCCTGGTGAATCCGGGTCATACGTTTGAAGCCTTCAAAATAGGTGAACCCGCAACGCTCATACACAATGGCATTGTGATAAAAGAGCGCTTCCAGGCTGATGGTCTTAATGTCTAAAATCTTGGCAAAATACTCCAGGCCGGTGATGACTTCCCGGGTCAGCCCCAGCCCTTTGCGGACCTGACCGGGGGCCATGCCCGCCTCAAGGGCCTTGATCTCTTCGGGCAGGTTGCGGGAGGCCCTCCCCCACATGGTGTCCCGGCCCTGTTCATCCACGTCAATGTTGAACCGTTCGCTGTCCGGGTCGTTCACGATAAGAAAATCCCAGTTCACCTGGGTGAAGTCCGGCCCGTCCGATGCCTGGATGGAGTAAACGGGGTCCGGGTCGTCGAGTTTTCGCTTCACCTCGATCATCACCGTTTCTTCCCGCTCGGGACAGTAGAACCGGACCAACCGGTTCCCCTCATAATCCGTAAAGGTTAGAGGGTTGATCTGGAACCGCCTGAATAGCGAAGGGGGAATGAGCAGGCGGTACAGCCCCTCCTTTTGGCTCTGGGACATGGAGTTGATGCGTTTGAGCCAGGGCATAGAGACAAGGCCTAAAATGTCTGAAGTGCGCTCAAGTGAATAAAACCTTGTTGCCCGTTCCCGGTTCCCCGTTGCCGGTCAAAAAAAATATAACGATGAACCGGTAACTGGGAACCGACAACCGGCAACGGTTTTTATTCCGCAATCAGAGGAGTTCTTCCACCCACCGGCTCCCGCTATTGACCCCATCGATCAATTTGAGGAAGCGGTGCACTTTGAATTCATCCTTGAGGGTCAAGCCCGGTCTGGCCTTCTCCAGCCGTTCCATAACCTGAAAAGTGTCCCCCCGGGTCAGAATCAGGGGAATCTCCCGATCTTGCGCCACCTTGACCACCCTTTCGCCGGGGGTTTTTCCCCCGGTCAAAATGATCCCGGACACGGGTTTTTCCTCGGGGTTCAAACCCACGAGAACCACCTTGTTGTACACCTGCTTGAAGATGGAGAGCGGCCCTTCCAGGTGCTTGGCTCCGATGGTCGAAGTCTGCACCAGATTCCCTTCTCCCCGGGCACCGCCCAGGATCTCTCCACCGGTGATATCGGCTATGCCGGAAACCGTGAGGGCGGCCAGGATGGGGTCTTCAGGAACGGCCACCGCCGACTTCACTCCCTTCTGCTGGAGGAAGGAAACCACCTTGGTCTTCACGTGGTCCATCTTATCCGCCGGCACGTGATTGAGGATAACCGACTTCACCCGCCCCTCAAGGAAGGAGTTCAGGGAGAGAACCGAGTAAAAAGTCAGGTTATCCCGCTGGTAGCGATCGATCAGCAGGACGGAGGATTCAAAAGACTTGACCAATAAACCATCCGAGAGGCCGGGCCCCCCTTCTCCAAAAAAAATTTCCTTGCCCCCCATGATTAAAACCACATCTTTCCCCCGGGAGACCTCCAGATAAGCCTTCTGTATTTTCTCCACGAGTTCCTCACCCTGCATCCCAGCCGAAGCCTGATTTTCCGGGAACGGAATCGGACAGAGGGTTTCGTCCGGCGCGGAAATTTCCAAGACTTGTTTGAAAAGCAGGACGTCAGGGTCGCAAAAGCCGCCGGGAGAAGAGACCGTTGAATCCGGAAGGAGACCGTAAGGCTTGAAGAAACCGACCTTCAGCCCTCTCTCTTTCAGCCGGGCGGCCAGGGCCCACGTGGCCAGGGTCTGGCCCGGTCCCGCCCCCGTGGACCCGATGAAGATGGAACGCATGGAAGACCTCCAAATTTCTACCACCGAGGGCTCAGAGAACACAACGCGGCTTCGCCGCAACCAAAAACTTTCTATCGGACACAGATAAACACAGATTTTATAACCTCAGAAGGCTTAAAGACCAAAGACTGAATGGGACGCGGATGAAAACGGATACAGAGGCATAAGGATTCATTGAAAAAACCCCAAGAAAAGTTTAAGGCTTTGCCCAACAGAAGCTCAGATAAACGCAGATTCTATTGGCCAAAGAATTGAACAAAAAAAGACCGAATGGGGCCGGATGAAAACGGGCACATCCGGATAAAGATCCAAAAAATTGCAAAAAAAATTAAAGATTTAACACCACAGCCGGGCAGAGCAATAGGGATGTAGGCATTATGCCGGGATAGATAATCCAAAACAGGTTAGAGCAATAATAGCAGATTGGGAAATGGATGTAAATTAATGAAGGAGAGCGGTTTTAAAATAGGGTTTTTCGTGAATCGCCCCTAGGCGTCTTATTTTTTCGTGTAGACCAGGTTGATGGGGTGGCACGTGTCGCAGGCCTGGGTCCGGGGATGGGCCTCGTGGCACTGGTAACAGGTCTCCATGGTGGGCCGGTTGGTCCGGGGAGTCCCCTTGTCGTGTTCTACATTGCGGTGGCAGTCGATGCACAGGGCCTTCTCCTTCTCGTGCTGTTGGTGGGAAATTTTTACGATCCTTACCTTGTCTAGATCCATCTGCTCTCCCGCCGGATTGGTGGGATGGCAGCTCAGGCATCTTTGGTTCATCAAATCGTCGCTGGCCGAAAAAGTATGGGAAAGGGTAATTCCTCCCTCGGGCGTATGGCAATCCACGCAGCCCACCGATGACGGATGGGCTCGCGAGGGGGCCCACATGGCGATAGGCTCTTGATTCTTATGGCAGCTCATGCAGAAGAAGGGGTGGCTGGTGGTAAACCGGACCAACCCGAGGCCCGGAATGGCCGCCAGGATCACCAAGACACAGACGATCAAAGCCCAGGTGCGCTTGGAGAGTTTCGGTATGGCTGGAATTTTCATGGCCTGTCCTCGGAGTCGAATGTAAGGTTCTATCCCGGCGCCTCCTCTTCCCCCGTGGTAAGGGAGACGCATCTAAACTCCCTTTGATCTTTGATCCACCCTCACCTTCCCCGCCAGAGCGGAGGGGATGGCAGGGGAAATATCCAAATATCTTCAGTCAGACTTTGGTTAAGGTGACTACGGTATCATTCCTCGCCGCCCCCCCTCCAGCCGGATCGAATTGGGCGGGAATCACTCTGTTTGGGTGGACCCCATTTCCTTGCTCTTCCCACCAGAGCTCGTGGGTGTCAAAATCGCTGCTCCTATATCTCTTTGCCCGGGCAATCTTCCCCAACTCCCAGTGGCCCAGCCCTTCGGGCAGAGCTACCACTTTGGGGTGGATCCCGTGG
>LJUR01000013.1 GCA_001304105.1 Deltaproteobacteria bacterium SM23_61 | reverse complement strand
GATGAATCCTACCGGAGTATACCCGTAACGGCGAAAAAGAAATAACCGGAGAGGACCGCGGCTGCTGCAAGATTTCATTTTCCGTAAGCCTTATATGTCCTAGGAGGTAGTTTCGTTGACAGCATGTGTAAAGCCTAGCAGGGAACATTACTGAAAGTGGGATTGACATACTGAAAGTGGGATTTGACAAATCTATTCAACAGGCGTAGATTTCGACCTATATTCGATAGAACGGCGGTATTTAGATATACCCTGAGTTCAAGAACTAGGTTTTTATCCGGATCCGTATAAGACGCCTTGTTAAAAAGCCCCAAGGGCTGCAAATAATTGACATTGGACATTATTCCAGAAATATTGGCCGTATTAAAATTGTGTTATACGGACCGGAAACCGTTTTCCCGCATATTAGGCGGATCCTCCTAATTCCTGTTGGCCCGGCGAAGCAACCCCCGTTCGCTGTCTGTTGCCATTTGTGATTTTTGTGGTCGCGAAAGGTAGCCGGAATTGGTCGGTGGCAGCCTGTGTAGGCCGTGAACGCGTGCAGATCGTAAAAGGGAGGATCGATTATGTTGACGACCAAGCGCTATGACTACGTTCCGTTCGATTCGATCGGTGAACACCCTGCCCTCTCGAATCATCGTCCGATCAACGACCGCAAGGTGGCGCACTACGCGGAGGACATCCAGAAAAATGGTCTCCTCGAACCGCTGGTCGTATGGGAACGCAAGCATGGTGAGTTCTTTCTCGTCGGCGGGTTCCACCGAATGGCCGCGCTCCGGCTCATCCGGGAGAAGAGACCTGGCTACTTCGATCGCGTCGACGTGCGGGTAGTGACTGGCGAACTCGACGAGATACAAGCCCTCGTCCTCAAGCTCAACGCCGACCGGCTGGATGCGAAGATCACCGACTTCTTCGACACGGTCATCCTCCTGAACAACGCCAACTGGAGCCGGGAGCGGATCGCAGATTTCCTTGATCGCAGCGTCGCCTCCATCGAAGAAATCGTGCGCTATGCGCCGGGAATGGACGTTCGGCTACGCAAGCTGCTGGAGGAAGGGAAAGTCACGTGGGCCCGCGCGAAATCAATCTGCCGCGCCATCCTGGCCGCCGAGCCGGGGAAGGAGAAGGCAGTAACGGAGAAAGCCTTGGCCGCGCTGCGCCGCGAGGCCGAGGCCGGCGCTCCGCCCAGACCCCTTTCCTACCGCACAGCAACCCGGAAACTCGCCGAACAGATCCGCAAGAGGCCGCGCGCCAGCTATACCGTGGCGGCAGAAGACCTACTGTCCCTTCTTGTGCTCCTGCACGGCAAGTCCTTCGACGAGACACACGTCGACCGCGTCCGCCGCGCGTTCCCCGGCCTGCTGAATTGAGCGCGGCCTTTTCAGCCGCTAATCTTTGATCATCAAAGCTAACATGGTCTGCGCCTTTGGTGAGGGGGAGAAATTCTCCTGCTCCTGGGGTCGGACCAAGTTAACTGACTGATTTTATGGATGAAAACTCAAAGAAGGGGGCCGTTTTCCGCCTTAGAAGGGCTTTTTCAGGGCTAAAATTGCCCTTCTAAGGGGGATTCGAAGGATGGCTAGAGCGAATAGGCATTACATTCCGGGCTGCATATGGAGGAATTGAAAAGAAGCTACAGAGATTGGGTGAAAAAATCGGTTGCCGGGAAGGGCGGGAACCGCTCTATTTAAATTTCGATAACTTTGCTTGGTCCGACCCCGAAGACACCCGAAGACCCTGAAGACTAAAATGTAACCCTCAGTACCGAATAATGCTAAAATAACTGAACACAAACCAAAATGAGAAATGCAATTAAGTCTTGGAAACCTAACCGCTTAATTCTGATGCGGACACACAGTGTGCTTCAGAATGAATCCGGAAAATTTTAAGCCGTGAATGTGCCGAAAACAAAAATATACGAAAAATAGGCCTGAGCAGATGTCAATTCAAGAATAAAGCTTCGACCCCAAGACTGCCAACCCCAAGATCCCAGAAGGATGGAGGGAATATGTCGTTTTTACTTCCCTTGTATACTTCCCCTGATTTTGAAGGATCCTTGCTGCGGGGGGCGCCCACGGTGCGCTTCGCCCGGGTGGAGAAAGACGGCGTCGCCCCGGATCATTACCATGCCACGTCGATCTTCCCCGAATACTTCCAGCTCGCCAAGGGTGACTGGCGCCTCCCCAGGGAGTCCCGCATGGATTGCGTGGTCGTTCTAAGTCCCGAAGGCGACCTCCTGGTGCAGGAATTCCGCTGCCTGAAGGCGGGAGACCTGGTGGCCCTGGGCCGGGGTGAAAACGGAGAGGAGGGCATCTTGGTCCATGCCCGCGGGTTCGATTTTCCTTCCCGCGTCCCGGACCCGTTTTCCTTTCGGAAGAGGATCAGCCGGGAGACGTCCTTTTCCATCGACTACGAGGAGCTCTATGATCTGCTCGAGCATGAACGGGCGGAGGGGTTCATCCTCTGGGTGCTGGGCCCCGCGGTGGTCTTTGACCGGGATGCCCGAAACGCCTTTGTGAGCCTCGTGGAGCAGGGGTACGTGCACGCCTTGCTCGCTGGCAACGCCCTGGCGACCCATGATCTGGAGGCCTCGCTTTTCGGAACGGCGCTGGGGCAGGAGATCTATTCCAAACGCAGCGTGCCCCTCGGCCACTACAAGCACCTGGATGCCCTCAACAGGATCCGCGATTCCGGTTCCATTCGACAAGCCATCGCCGAAGGGCTCATTCCGGACGGAATTATGCGGGCGCTCACCGGGCGGGGAATCCCTTACGTCCTTGCCGGCTCCATCCGGGACGACGGACCGCTGCCCGAGGTCATCGCCGACGTTTACGCAGCCCAGGACGCGATGCGTTCTTTTGCCCGGCGGGCCACCACCGTGATCGCCCTGGCCACCCAGCTCCACGCCATCGCCACGGGAAATATGGTGCCCTCGTACGCGGTTACGGAAGCGGGTCGGGTGCGGCCCATCTACTTCTACAGTGTGGACATGTCGGAATTCGCTGTGAGTAAATTGGCCGACCGGGGCTCGCTCACGGCGAGATCCATCCTTACCAACGTCCAGGATTTCGTCGTGATGGTGGAGAAGCGACTCGTTCAAAAGTACGGATGATCTCAGCTGCAGGAAACGGCTGATGCCTCCTCCGAAAACCGCTCATCCCCGGATGATCTCGGTTCCCGCCGTGCCTTCCACTGCCTCCTGGATGGCGTCGATGGAGGTGATGACGGCCCGCCTTCTCCCCGGGCCCTTCATGAACTGAATGGCGGCCTCCACTTTCGGCCCCATGGAACCTGGCGGGAACTGTCCTTCCGCAAGGTGGCGCGCGGCATCGGGGATGGACAGGACCCGGAGAAGCTTCTGGCCAGGCCGTCCGTAATCGAGATAAACCCCCTCTTCATCCGTGGCGATGACGAAGACGTCGACTCCCACTTCCTCGGCGAGCCTGGCACTGGCGAGATCCTTGTCGATGATGGCGTCCACGCCGCAGAAGGTTCGCCCCTCCCTGACCACCGGGATGCCCCCTCCACCGCAGCAGACCACGATGAAGTCCATCTCGAGAAGCCTCCGGATCTCGCGCTTTTCGACGATGGTGACCGGCTTGGGCGATGCAACGACGCGACGGGTTCCTTTCGCGGTCTTCATGGTGGGATAAGGAAGGGTTGCCGCCTTTTCGTCGGGAAAAGAGGGGCCGATGGGCTTGGAAGGATTTCGGAAGGCGGGATCGTTCTCGTCGACGACCACATAACTGATGAGACTCACCAGGGGTTTCGCGTCCATGCCCATCTCCATAAGGGCCGTATCGAGGGTCGATTCGATCATGTAGCCGATCTGTCCCTGGGTCTGGGCCACCAGAATTTCGAGCGGAAGCCGGGGCACCGTATCGCAACACTCCTGCTGCAACAGAAGATTGCCCACCTGGGGGCCGTTCCCATGGGTGATGATGACCCGGCGGCCGGCGGTAAGTCGCGCGATTTGCTGGATGGGGAGCTTCAGATTCTCGAACTGTTCCTCGATGGTTCCTGCCTGGCCTTTGCGTATGAGCGCATTTCCGCCCAGCGCGACGAGAACCACCTGTTTCTTCGTCGGACCTTTCACGGTTCGCGCTCCTTGCAGGCGGCCGAAAGAAGGCTGGTTGGACTTGCCCGCAGGCCGGCAAGGCGCCGGAGGAGGACCGTTTCCAGCGAAGGTGTTCCATGATCCCTGTATTCGTAGCGCACCCGCAGCGTCGGCTTGCTGATGGAGAGGACGCGCGGGAGTTGAATGGGCGTCGCCAAGACGATCAAGTCGCACTCGGCGGCATTGAGGGTGCGCTCGAGGTCCCGGATCTGCTCTTGGCTATAGCCCAACGCCGGGAGGACGGGTCCTATGTGCGGATAGAGCCGGTAGGCCTGCTCGATCGTCCCCGTGGCGAAGGGACGGGGATCCACAATCGCTGCAGCCCCGAAAGTCTCGGCGGCGATATAGCCCGCACCGTGGGGCATGCCCCCGTGGGTGAGTGTCGGTCCGTCCTCGACGACCAGGACCCGGCGCCCCTTGATCAATTCGGGCTGGCTTACGGTCAGGGGAGATTCGGCGAGCACGATGTCCGCTCCGGCCGCGTAGCGCTCGATGTTCGCCCGGACTTTGGCCACGTCACCGGGGGCGGCCGTATCCACCTTGTTGATGACGGCGATATCCGCCATGAGCAGGTTCGTCTCGCCCGGATAATAAAGGAGTTCGTGCCCGGGGCGGTGGGGATCGAAGAGAACGATGTGGACGTCGGGACGGAAAAAGGGCGTATCGTTATTGCCGCCGTCCCAGACGATCACATCTGCTTCCTTCTCTGCCTCGCTGAGGATCAGGCCGTAGTCCACTCCCGCGTACACCACGATCCCTTGGGACACGAGAGGCTCGTACTCTTCACGCTCCTCGATGGTGCATTTATGCCGTTCAAAATCGTCGTACGAAGAGAAACGCTGCACGATCTGGGTGCGCAGGTCCCCGTAGGGCATGGGGTGGCGCACAGCCACCACTTTCTTCCCGAGTCCTTTTATGATCCCGCAGACTTTTCGGGTCGTCTGCGACTTTCCCGCGCCCGTGCGCACCGCGCAGACGGCAACCACCGGGATCCGTGAACGCAGCATCGTGTAGGTTGCACCGATGAGGATGAAGTCTGCCCCTTCCGCCATGGCGCGGGATGCCTTGTGCATTATCTCCACGTGCGGAACATCGCTGTAGGAGAAGACGACGAGATCGATGCGGTGATCCTGGATCAGGCGAGGAAGTTCATCCTCGGGATAGATGGGAATGCCTGCCGGGTAGAACTTGCCCGCCAGCTCCGGCGGATAGGAGCGGAACTCGGCGGCCGGGATCTGCGCGGCCGTGAACGCAATGACCTCGTAGCGGCGGTTGTCCCGAAAGTAGACATTGAAGTTATGAAAATCACGGCCAGCCGCCCCCATGATGATGACTTTCTCGATCATGAATGCTTCCTCCCGCCTTTCAGTCCCCGCCCAATTTCGTGGCCAAGTCGGTCGCTCGAGGTTTACAGCCGGACCTTTAGAATTCTATATATTATAGCATCAACCAAATTTACGTATTGCTTTTCTCGGCTTTTAGACGGTTCGAAATTCCGGGGAAAATCGGGGTCTCCTGTCTCCTGGGGTCGGACCAAGTTAACTGGCTGATTTTTTGGATGAACGCTCAAAGGAGGGGGCCGTTTTCAGCTTTAGAAGGGCCTTTTCAGGGCTAAAATTGCCCTTCTAAGGAGGATTCGAAGGATGGCCAGAGCGAATAGGCATTCCATTCCGGGCTGCATATGGAGGAATTGGAAAGGAGCTCCAGAGATTGGGTGGAAAACAGCTATTTTTAGGACTTCTCTATTTAAATTTCAATAACTTTCCTTGGTCCGACCCCGAAGAAGAAGAAAAGAACGGCCGTTGCATCTAATCCATGAAAACCGGACATTTCTACTTTGGTAAAAACCGGACATTTCTAAATTGGCTTGACATTCCTGAAAGTGAGATTTGACATGCATTGCAAAAAAGTATAGATTTAGATTCATAGTCCATCGAATGGCTGTTTTCAGTTATACCGAGTATGGTATCTACGAACTCTGATGGCTAAACTGCCAAGCAATATTCCGCCGGTCGAAACCGGACTACAGCCGGGCGATGCATTCGAGGCGCACCGCCAGATGGTCATTGCGCTTTTTGTGGCAACGTTGCTACTGAGCGCAATACTGGCGGGCGGTCTTGTCTTCTCACGCGTCACAGTTCTGGTGGTGGTCGCCGCTGCGGGGGCCTTGGGTGGATTTGTGAGCGCCCTCCGGAGGCTTTATGCTTTCCAGCGAATCTTTCCGGTGAACTTCTTCAAGACCTGGCACAGGGTCGATCTCTATTTGATTATCTACTCCATGATCCCATCACTGGTAGGCACTATCGCAGCGGTGGCGCTTTACCTCATCTTTGCGTCAGGGCTGGTTAAGGGCGATCTGTTTCCCCTGTTCCACCTATCTCCGGCGAGCCCTCGGCCGGACAATTTCCAGAACTTTGTCTTCAATTGGCAGCCCGTCGCGCCAGCTGACTATGCAAAGGCGTTGGTGTGGAGCTTCATCGCCGGCTTCTCCGAGCGCTTCGTGCCCAACCTGCTAGAACGGTTCGCCAACAGCCAGCAGCAGACCCTTGATCGAGGCCAAGCCCAGTCCTCCCAAGGGGCGGGTGGACAGAACGGCGCGGCGTGAGAACCTTCTAAGATGATGCCGCCGGTATAACCTTCCGAGGTTAGCGGCCGCGCTGACGCGCGCCGATCACCCGGGCGTTATGCTCTCTTTCAACCAATAATCTCCATTCATTATGAACTATGATAATTAGGCCGTTGCAGGTGTACTCGGTAAATCCAGCAAACGGCGGCGCGTTTTCCCAAAACCTGAGACTTCCTTCCGTAAATGATCGGGCGACAGAATTTGATAGAGGGTTTAGATTTCTATCGGAAATCGAGGTTTGGACATACTTTTTTTCTTAGAAATTATGACGAAGTGCGGACAGTGGAAGGCAATCGAAAGTTCAGGTGATCAGTCCCACGAATATTTTTGGGTTTGCCAATATTTTCACATTTGGCACCTTTCACGGGTCGGGCCACGGGAAGTATCTGATATGCCATGGGAAATTGCAATTTTTTTCCCCTAAATCGGCCCTATAATTAGGTTTTCGTAGGCAAAAAGGGCTCTTTTTCTCAGTATGGTAGGGGCAAAGGGACATTACATTCCGGGGTACGTCTGGCATATTACCCATCAATGGCATGATAGGGAATTCTTCCTTAAATTCACCAAGGGATAGGCAGAGATATCTGCAATGGTTGTTTAAGGCCAGAAAGCGATATGGATTAGAACGAGTTTAAAGAGAACTTACCGCGGCCCGACCCCGGCAAAGCGGCAAAGCCGGCAAAGGGCCACCATTTCTCAATATAACAAAGATCCCGAGGGAGGGGAGTGTGGCAACGGCAAAAATGACTAACCGATTAACGTGCTCTCTTTTGGTGTTCTTCTTGGTGCTCATATTGGGATGCCAGAAGATGCAAGCCAAAAAGAATCAGGAGGAACTTTCCTTAAATCGCGGAACAATGCCAGCCAAGGAAGACCCGACTCTGGGATTACAGTCTCAGCAGGCCAGAGGGGAACAGCACGTGCTTATTTTGGCCGTGAGATTTCCCGATGTGGAACCGAGTTTTCCTCTAGAACGAATTCGAAGAAAAGTCGTCCAAGGCCTTAATAAATACGTAAGAGAGCAATCGTATGGGTTGGCATGGGTGAACGCCGATTTTAGAGGGTGGATAATGCTTCCAGACCCGATTGGCAGATATGAGGTAAGCCCCTATAATTTTAAAGTTGATAGAACAAGGGTTAAAAAGCTCATTGAGGACTCTATGACCGCTATTGAGCCTAAGGCGGATTTCTCCCGGTACCAGCATATAATTGTCATCCCCGGGGCCTTTACAACCCCGGGAAAGGGCTACGGAATGATCTGCTATTGTGCCAATCCGGGCATGCTTTCAGGTGTAAGAAGAAACATCAGGTATGTGCCCATGGAATCAAAGAAAGGCCAAACATTCCGGGGCGGCGTCTGTGTGGCGGCAGAAAATGCCCATTTGGGAATGTTTGCCCATGATTTTTTCCACGCCCTCGGAGGGATACACAAAGATAAACGGCTTGTCCCGTGACTGTACGACTTCGAGCGTCAGTCTGACGCTTCCAGGTTACCCAGCTTCAGGCATCATGCCATATATATGGGACCGTGGGACATTATGTCTCAACATTTCATAGAAAAAACAAAGCCTCCACAAGGTATCTCCTCCTTCACAAAAATCAGATTGGGTTGGATATCCCCGGACCAGGTGCTTCGGGTAAATCCGGGTAGCACCCAATGTGCTTTTCTATCCCCACTTTCAAAAAAGGGCAAAACGCTTGCCGTTAAAATACCCCTAAAGCAGAGACGAAGCGGTGGGTGGAGCCATTATTACTTGGTGGAAAACCGCCAACCCATCGGATATGACCAAATCCTCCCGGACAGCGGTATACTTGTACTAAAAGTCAGTCCGGATGTCATGGAGGGTTCCGGCACAGTGAAGGTCATGGATGCCGATCCAGATTCACCATATTTCTCCCATGCCACATTCAGACTGGATCGGAGCAACAGAAATGCCTTTATTGATAAAGAGCATAACGTGGCCATAATCCCCCTTTGGCCTGAAAAAGGAAACGGGGGCGTTTTAGTCACCACTCCTGAAAAGAGTCCGGATGCATTGAAAGCTGCTTTAAGGATACGGGAACTCTTTCGACGCTTTCCTGAGCCGAGAGGCGAGAAGGAGGGGAAATGCATAGAAGACTGCATTTCGTCTTTCAAGAAATTTGAGTTTAAGGACTGCTGTCAAATAGCTGAGCAGGCGCTTAAGTGAACAGAGACAAAAAGTATGTAAATTTGGGGGTCAGGCTTGCATTATTGCATTTTGATATTTGCCAGCCCGACCCTGCCTTGTTTATGACCCCTACCCGGGTTATTTTGCCCGGGCCGCCTCTTTCCTGTCACCCGGAATGGACACCTCTTCTTTGAGAGGCGCACGGATATTTCCGTGAAAGGTCTGCCGACCCCTGATGTCGCCGAACCAAGGGATGTCCTTCACCACCCCTGAAATGGGAACGAGATCCCGGTTAAACCAGATCTCCAACTCCCCTTTCTTCCGGCCCCACATTTCCCGGTCCAGGAGAATTCGGATCAAAAGATCTTTTCCGGTCTTGACTTTTTCCTCCGCACGGGCCTTTTCCGTTTCTTCCTTCGTGGCCACCTGGATGCGGATGATCTCATGCCCCTTGCTGGGGATGGTCCGCAGGATAAACTCCTTGCCCGGTTCCACTTTCCCGTAGACCCCGAAGCGGAGGTTGTAGAAAGCGGTCACCGGGTCATCATAGAGGACCCCCACGGGGATCTCCATCTCCTCCCGTTTCGTGGGCTTCCCTTTTCTTTCCCGCTCGATGATCACCTTGCGGCCCGGGTAATCATAGGTCGTCGTTTTGTTCCGGTACCTTTCGCCGGTGACCGAATACTCTTCAAACTTGAGGGGAATGAGCCTCTTGCCGTCGTTGATGGTGGTCATGGTGGAACGGTAAATTTCCCTCCGGTAGTTGGTCAGCCACCCCACGAACCCCTCGGCCTTCCCCACATGGTAAACCCTGTATCTTCCATGGCCCAGGTTTCGGAAATCCGCCACCCCTCCTCCCACCGGGTCGATGAGCCAGAAACCGACCTCGTATTTCAAGGCCTCCCCGGTAAAGCGGTCCCCGATGGAACCCTCCGCTTGGGCTCCGGCGCCATCCCATGGCCAGGCCAGCAGGAGAAAAACTACCATCCAGAATGCTTTTTTCTTTCCTAACCCCATGGGCTCATCGCGCGGGGGATCATTCATTCCCGGCAAGGTAATCGATGGCCGCCTGGACTCCCCCTTTTTTAAAGGGAACTCCAGCCAGGGCCAACCCCATTTCCACCCCGCTCAGGGTTGCGGCAAGCATCAGGTCGTTGAAATCCCCCATGTGGCCGATGCGGAAGACCTTGCCCTGCAGCTTTCCCAGGCCGTTGCCCAGGGACAGGTTGAACTTTTCCAGGATTTTCTTGCGCAGGGCGTCGGCGTCATGGCCTTCGGGAACCCGCACGGCGGTGACCGAGTTGCTGTACTCCTGCGGGTTCAGGCAATTTACCTCCAGGCCCCAGGTGCGGACCGCCCGCCGGGCGGCCTCCCCGAAACGATTGTGACGGGTGATGACTTCTTCCATGCCTTCTTCCTGGATCATCTGCAGGGCTTCCCGCAGGCCGAAGAGCAGGTTGGTCGCCGGCGTGTAGGGGAAAAAGCCCGTCTGGTTGGCGTCGATCATGGTCTGCCAGTCCCAGTAGGACCTGGGCATGCGGGCGGATGATGAGGCTTTGAATGCTTTTTCACTGATGGCGTTGAATCCCAGGCCCGGCGGCAGCATGAGCCCTTTCTGGGAGCCGCATACGGTTACGTCCACTCCCCATTCGTCTTGCCGGTAATCCGTCAATCCCAGAGACGATACGGTATCCACCATCAGGAGGGCAGGATGTTTTGCCCGGTCCATGGCTTTGCGCACTTCGCCGATCCGGCTGACTACCCCCGTGGAGGTTTCATTATGGACGATGGTAACCGCCTTGATGGCATACTCCTTGTCCTCGGCCAGCCTGGCCTCGATTTGCGCCGGGTCCGCGCCATGACGCCAGTCCCCGGGGATGAAATCGGCCTGGAGGCCCATTTTGACCGCCACATTTTTCCACATGGTGGCAAAATGGCCGGTCTCAAAACCCAATATTTTATCCCCCGGCGAAAGGGTGTTCACCAGGGCTGCTTCCCAGGAGCCGGTCCCGGAGGAGGGATAGACGACCACCTTCCCCGAGGTGCGGATCAGCTTCTGAAGCCCCTCGAGGATCTCCCTGGTCATGCGGGAGAATTCCGGCCCGCGGTGGTCAATGGTCGGCCGGCTGAGGGCTCTCAAAACCCGCTCGGGCACATTGGTCGGCCCGGGAATCTGCAAAAAATGACGTCCTCTTTGAACGGCCATGCTGAATCTCCCTTCATTTTATTCATAAAAAACTTAACCACAGAGGCCACAGAGCACACAGAGAGAAAGACTGGAAAATTGGAATCATGGAATATTGGAATATTGGTAAACCCATTGTATTACCCATCATCCCATCATTCCATTATTCCATTTTTTTTGCCTCTCTACACTCTGTGGTTGAATTCTTCCTTCATCCCCCGAAGGCTGGGGTGAAAACGGATCAGGACTGCCGGTAGCGCTCCATGAAAGATTCGAAGGATTCTACTTCCGGCGGTTGAAAAGACTCCAGAGGGCGTTCCTGGAAGGGCAGTTTCCCGAAGTGCCGGATATCCTCTGGATCCTCTCGCGCGTCCCGGGAAATAGCCTCATCGCTGTTTCCCTCAGGAATCCTTTTCATTCCGGATTGGGCTCACCTTGGACCTTTCCTTAGCATCTCTCTTCTCATATCGCTCGAACATGGCCGGCTGGACATAATCGAAATATTCCTGGCAGTTTTTGTTGCGCGGGCAGCGCTTTTCGCAGATCAGCGGGGAAATCTGGGGCTGATTCTTCCTGCGCTTGCAGACGATAAAAGGGGTGTCGGGGAAAAGTGAATTTTCTTTGGGCTTATTTTTCATTGTTCGGGAAATTATAAAATTCTCTATGCCATCCGACGACAAAAAAATGTCACCGCAGAGCACGCGGAGACCGCAGAGCATTTTCTTCCAAAAGACCAAAAACATGAGTCATAGTTCGCATCTTCATCCCCTCTGCGTTCTCCCAGATCTCTGCGGTTTGTAGGCCTTCTACCCTTTTGGGAAAAAATCTTTCTCTTTCTGGACCCTCTTCGAATGAAGGCCAAAAAATGAACGAAGAGGAAGCAGTGAGCGCAGAGGTCTTTTGATTAGAATCCCTTGGGAGAGATGGGCTTCCGGGAAGAGTCCTACATGGAACCGCTTTTGTCACGCATCCCAGGCCTCGAGTCTTTATCCATTCTTATCTCTGCGTTCTCTGCGATCTCCGTGGTTAAAGTTTTTACCCTGCGTTTTACTCTCTGCTCTTTACCCTATTTAATTCAAGAAATCTTAAGAAATTGGAGAAGGGCCCCGGCCATATCTTCTTTTTCACACACCCCGCCGTGTAGTTCTGGCAGGGATTTCAGCTCGGCCAGCTTGGCCGGGACGGGCCGGCCGGTGATGGCCGAGAGCTCCTCCAGCAGGGCGAACTCGTCTTTTCCCGATGTGTCCCGCCCCAGGGCCTCCAGCACCGCCTGGTTGAACTTGAAGGGGCTGGCCGTGGAGGCCAGCAGGGCCGGAGTGCCGTCCCCCGTCTCTTCCCGGTATTTCTGAAGCACGCTGTAACCGACGGCCGTGTGGGTGTCCATCAAATAACCCTGCTTCCTGAAGGCCTGCCGGATGGCGGCCAGCGTTTCCTCCCGGTCGGCAAAGCCCCCATAGAACAACTTTTGGAGTTCCTCCAAACCCCGCGGGTCGATTTTGTACCAGCCCTGGATGCTTAGCTCTTTCATCCACTGAATGACCGCGTCCGCTTTACGGCCGCTTAACTCAAAGAGCAGCCGTTCCAGGTTGGAAGAGATGAGGATGTCCATGGAGGGCGACTCGGTCTTGAAGAATTCCCTCCGCCGGTCGTACACCCCGGTGCGGATGAACTCGGTGAGCACCCTGTTCCGGTTGGAGGCGCAGATTAGGCGGGACACAGGAAGGCCGCAGCGAAAGGCGTAGTAGGCCGCCAGGATGTTCCCGAAGTTCCCCGTGGGGACACAAATCAGGACGGGGTCCCCTCTCCGGATTTTTCCGGCTGCCGCCAGGTCATCGTACCCGGTGAAGTAATAGGCGACCTGCGGAGCCAGGCGGCCCCAGTTGATGGAGTTGGCGGAAGAAAGGTGGAAATGAAGGCCGGCCAGCTTCCGGTTTAGGGCCGAATCGGAGAAGATCTGCTTGACCCCGGTCTGGGCGTCGTCGAAATTCCCCTTGACCGCGCAGGCCCCCACGTTCTTTCCCCGCTGGGTGACCATCTGCAGGCGCTGGATCTCGCTCACCCCTCCATGGGGGTAGAAGACGAAGATGCGCACCCCCTCGGCATCGGCGAACCCTTCCAGGGCCGCCTTTCCCGTATCCCCCGAGGTGGCCACAAGAATGACCACTTCGTATTTCTCCCCTTCCGCCTTCAGGGCAAAGGAAAGCAGCCTCGGCATGAGCTGGAGGGCCATGTCTTTGAAGGCCTGGGTGGGCCCGTGCCAGAGTTCCAGGACGGCGGGGTCACCGCCGAGAATTCTGAGCGGTGCCGTCTGGGGCGACTCGAAATTTTCGGCATAGGCCGTCCGGCAGGCGGCGCTTAGCTCTTCACCGGTATAGTCCGTGAGAAAAGGTTTGAGGATCTTGACCGCCCGTCGGGGATACGAATTTCTCTCCGGGGCTTCAAAGGGGGCCGGACCGATCGAAGGAAAGTGGGAAGGAACGTACAACCCGTCGTCTTCGGCAATCCCCTTGATGATCGCCTTCTTGCAGGGAATCGCCGGCGCAGACCCGCGAGTACTGATATAATCCATGAAAGGATACTAACATATCGGGTTTGACCTGACAACTATGGGAAGCAATCCCATCCATCCTGTCCCTCTAAATCAACAGCCATAGGGGAATCCCTGAAAAAATGCAGGGGAGGGAAGCTCTCTTATGCCCTCCATCCTTCATCCTCTTTCAATCCCATGGGCCCGGGAAGGAAGAGCCGGGGGTCCATTATCTTTACATCGGGGGATATCCGGAAATCAAATTGCACTACCGGCTGGATATTCTTCTGGACATCCATTCCCGGCGCGATTTCGGTCAAGACCAGGCCCTCCGGCTGCAAGCGGAAGACCGCTCTCTCGGTGATGTAGATCACTTCCTGCCCTTTCTCCCGGGCAAAGGCCGCGTCGAAGGTCCTATGCTGCAGCTCCTGCACACCCTTGATGACCTTCCCTTCTTTGACGATCCTGAGCCGTCCGCCCGCTATTTCTCCTTCGATCCCGGCGGCGGTAAGAGTTCCGCAGAATAGGATCCGGCGGACGCTGTGCAGGATGTCGATAAACCCCCCGGCCCCCGAGAGGACGTGGGGCATCTTGTTCAGCCGGCTCACGTTCACATTCCCCTCCCCGTCCACCTCGGCAAAGGCCATGGCCGCGGCGCTGATGCCGCCGCCGGTCAGGAAATCGAACTGGGAGGTGGAATCGATGATCGCTTCCGGGTTGTAAGCCGCCCCGAACTGGAGACCGGAGAGGGGGACCCCTCCGATCGCCCCGTGCTCGATGGTAAAATAAATCCGCTCGATCAAGCCCTCCTCGGCCGCCACCGAGGAGATGAGGGAAGGGATTCCGAATCCGAGGTTTACGATGTCCCCCGGGCACAGGGCCATCAGGGCCCGCCGGGCCAGCACCTTCTCCATGTTCAGCGGGACGGCTTCGAACTTCGCCGCCGGCTTTTTCATCTCCCCGCTCACCGCCGGATCGTAATCGATCCCCGTGGCCTGCTTCTGGTTTTCATCCACCACGACCGCATCCACCAGGATCCCGGGGACCCGGACCATCTGGGGGTTCAGATTGCCCCGGGGAGTGATCCTTTTCACCTGGGCGATGACTTTCCCGCCGCAGTTTTTGGCGGCCATGGCCAGATACAGCATGACGGAGAAAGACCCTTCGTGCTCCATGCTGATGTTCCCCTGCTCATCCGCCGTGGTCCCGCGGATGATGGCCGCGTGCACCGGAAAAGATTTGTAGAAAAGATATTCTTCCCCCCGAAGCCGGATGACTTCAATGAGATCCTCCCGGGTGATTTCATTCATCCTGGCCCCGTTGAGCCTGGGGTCCACGAAGGTCCGGAGCCCCACCTGGGTGACCAGCCCCGGCCGTCGGGCGGCGATCTCCCGGTGAAGATGCATGAGGACCCCCATGGGAAAATTGTAGGCCTCCACTTTGTTCCCGTAGATCATCTCCACCAGCTTCGGGGGCGGGGAGGAAGCGGGGGCGGTCACGTAGGACCCGCCGATGACCCGCCGGAGCATGCCGTCATGGGCCAGGCGGTCCGCTCCCTTGAGTCCGTACACGTCTCCCACTGCCACGGGAAAGACGGCGGTGAGATCACGGGGGTTCCCGGTTTCCAGAAACCTCTTTTCCAGCGCGGCGAGGACCTTCTCCGCAACCAGAGACCCGATGATCCCGCAAACCGACAGGGTGTTTCCGTCATCGATCAACCTTACAGCGTCTTCCGCGGCCATAACCTTGCCGGCCATTATTTCTCTCCCTTCTCTCCTTTTCGCTCAGCCCTGCTTCCTTCGGATCATGATGCTTTTATATCCCGATTGAATCACGGTCTCTTCTTCTTTCACTACCTGGAAGAAAAACTTGATTACCCCCCGGTCGGGCTTGCTGCGGCTCGGCGTCTTTTCCGCCACCCGCACTTTGACCCGGATGGTATCGCCAAGGAAGAAGGGCGCCTCGAACTTCCAGGAATCGATCCCCAAGAAGGCGATCGCCGTCCCCTCCACCAGACCCAGGCGGAAGAATAACCCGTGGGATATGGCTAATCCCAGCAGCCCATGGCCGATCCGTCTCCCGAACTGGGTCTTTTTGCCGAAGGCCTCGCTGGTGTGCAGCTCGTTGTAGTCCCCGCTCATGGCCGCGAACATGACCACATCGGTCTCGGTCAGGGTCCGGCCGGGGGTTACATACTCTTCCCCCACGACGAATTCATCGAAATACTTGCCCGGCATGGTTTTGCTCCTTCTGATTGATACAGACCTCAATCTGCGATTCTTTTTGTGGCTGTTAAAAAATATTCCCCTCCCCTCGTGGAGCGGTGGCTGATCTTCTCTTCGGCTTCAGCGGATTAAATACCACGCGGGCCACGGAGAAATCAGTGCCTGTTTTGGCGGTGTGAATTTGACCCTCCCCCGGACATGGGCAGGCTCCCCGATTTCTCGCTGCCTGAATTTTTTCAAAGCTCCAGGTCCATCCCCTGGGCCTGGAGAGCTTCCTGGACCCGCTCCACCTTTAATTCGCGCGGGGCCTTTCCCTGCTGGAGAGCAAGGGCGGCCGCTGTCCCCGCGGTCTGCCCGGTGGCCGAACAAACCGGGATGAGCCTCAGCTGGCCCAGGATTTCCTCCTCCGCCGACAGGCATCTTCCCGCCACCAGAAGATTTTCCACCTTCTGGGGAAGGATGGAGCCGTAAGGCAGCCTCATGGGTCTGTAAGCATAGGGCTTCACCGCCGTGTCGGCAAAGATCTTTTTCTGCACTTCCTCCCCGGAGGGGGAAGCCATCCCCATAATCTGGCGGGTGGCCCGCACCCCTGCCTGGGTCGAAGTCATCTCGATTCTTGATTTTTCGAAGCCCGGGATGTTCTCCTTCAGGAAGCGCGCCAGGCGTATGGCATGTTCCCGGGTGATCACCTCAGCCTGAGTCAAATCCCTGGGGTCGGTTCCGTCCATACCCATCAAGTTTCCGGACCAGACATTAATCTCCCCGTCATATACCAGCTTCTCCGCATGAACGCCGGGGGATCCGAATTCCCTCTCGATCCCCAAATCGAAGGGCAAATCCCCTTTATCGATGGCTTCCTTCACCACCCTCCGGAGGTTTCCCCAATTTCCCATCTCCGCCAGGACTCGGGGAATATCCACCCCCGTCATGTTGAACATCATGGTCACGGGTTTTTTCAGGAGGCGAAATGGAGCCCCGGCGAAGGCGGCGATGTCCGCATCCCCGGTCGCATCGACCACCATCCGGGCCAGCACCGCCTGCCTGCCGGCCTTGCTTTCCATGACCACCCCCTTGATCCTCCGGCCGTCCATGATCGTCCCGACGATATAAACATGGAACAGGAAATCGACTCCGCTCTCCTGCAGCATGTGGATAAACTCATACTTGACGAATTCCGGGTCCACGGCGTGCATGTTCAGCCATTCCGACTCCTCTCCCGAATGACGGCAGGGGACATATACCCCTCTTTCTTTCAGCCTGCCGCCAATTTCCAGGTTGATCCCGTTATCCAGAGGGGGGGTGGTGATGACCAGAGCCGAGGTCACCAGCCCCCCCAGAAACCCGTATTTCTCCAGGAGCATGACCTTCGCTCCCAGGCGGGCTGCGCATACCGCCGCCGCAACCCCGGCGAAGCCCCCTCCGCACACGAGCAGATCCACCTCTCCCACCACAGGGGTTTTTCTCTCCGGTTCCGTGACCCAATTCATTCCTTTTCTCCGTTCCCCAGATTTTATTTTCCAGGGGGAAAGTTTAACATTTTAGGTTCATCTCCAAATTCGTTGCAAGCCAAAGAGCAGGTCTTTTCAGAATTCCCTTCGATTTCATGGGCCCGGAAGGAAAGTCATCTTGCTTGCAATCATGAGGCACCTATCTCTTCCCACCGGTGGCGGGGGAGTCTCTTATTTCTTCGAAGCTTACTTATCGCGCCCCCGCTGCGCCTTGCGGATGACCAGCAGGGGACTCATGGAAAAGGGATATCCCGCCGATGCTTGCTGCGCAATCTGACTTTCCTTCCGGGCCCTTGGCAAGCTTTCATGAAAAATTCGGTCAACGAATTTGGAGATGAACCACATTTTATTCTATCGGGAAAAGGACTTTTTTCAAGAGTCCGGATCTCCTGGTCAATTTTTTCGCAGGATATTTTGATTGAACCTTGACCGCCTCTCCATTATTCTCCCCGTCCATCCTTCATTCTCCCATCACCTGAACTACGATCTTTCTTCGCCTGCTTCGGTTGTCGAAATCGATGAAAACGATCTGCTGCCAGGTTCCCAGGGCTAATTTCCCCTCGGTAACGGGAACGGTCAGGGAGGGGCCGAGGAGGGCGGCCCGCACGTGGGAGAAGCCGTTTCCGTCTCCCCATCTCTGGTCATGGGCGTAGGGGATGTTGGAGGGGGCCATCCTTTCGATGGCCTTCTTCAGGTCCTCCAGAACCCCGCTTTCATATTCAATCGTAGTCACGGCACCGGTGGACCCCGGGCAGAAAACGGTGGCTGTTCCGTTTCTGATCTTGGCTTTACCCACGGTCGCTGCAACCGGGGGAGTTATATCCTGAATGTCGCCAAAGCCTCTGGTAGTTAAGGAAATCGTATCCGATAGAACCATGGGTTACCTCCTGATGAATCCCCGAGCATTGGGGATTTGCCCGTCGGGAGCAGCAAAGGGGCCGGGTTTGTACCTATGAATATGCCGGCTTGAAGCCTGCTGGGTCAAGGCTAAATGTCTATTTTCGGGTCTTTATGCTCCTCCGGGAATGTCTCCTTCGATCGCCCTTGAGAAAGGGCGAGTCCTGACCGATGGGGAGATTCAGGGTCGTCATCTCTGATTGAATCGCTATCATATAAATATTTATTTGCATTTAGTATCACTTTATGCATAATAATTAACATATGGTATCAAGAACCTATTGGTCGGGCCTCCTGGGTTCCGCCTGGGAGCAAAAGCCCGTGGTCTGGCTCACCGGCGTCCGGGGGGCAGGGAAAACCTCTTTATGCCAGGCCCTCTGGGACGCCGAGTTCTTCGACTGCGAGGCGCCGCGGGTCCGCCGGTTGATGGCCGACCCGGGAGAATTCTGGAAAAAGCTGAGGGGAAAGAAAGTCGTCCTGGATGAGATCCACCGCTTGCCCAACCCCTACCTCCTCTTGAAGACCGCCACCCGGCGGTTTCCCTCCATCCGGATCCTGGTCACGACCCCCGTGGACCTGGAGGTCACCCCCCATGTCCGCGAGGTCCTGGGAAAAAGGCTCGCCCAGGTCTGGCTGACCCCCATGACATCCCGGGATCTCGTCGATTTTGGGAACACGGGACTGGAACACCGATTTTTGAGGGGGGGACTGCCCTCCTTTTTCGCCGGTCCCACCCTGCCTGAAGCGGCTTTTCAGGAATGGATGGATTCCTTCTGGGCCAAGGATATTCAGGGCCTCTTCCGGATCGAACAGCGCGATTCTTTTCACCGCTTCATGGAGCTTTTATTCGCCACCAGCGGAGAGCTTTTCGAGGCGGTGCGGTATGCCGACCCCTGCGGCGTCAGCCGGACCACGATTACCAAATACCTCCAGGCCCTGGAGGCCTCCTGGGCCGCTCTGGTCGTCCGGCCCTTCTCGACCCGCCGGGCCGTGGAAATCGTCACCATTCCCCAAGCCTACGTGTTCGACACCGGCTTTTTATGCTATTCCCGCGGCTGGCAGAGGCTGCGGGAGGAGGATTTCAAAGTTCTCTGGAAACACTGGGTTTTGAATGAAATCTGCGCCCATCTCCAGGGACCCCGGGTGCAATACTGGCGGGACAAGCGCGGGCACGAAGTGGACTTTATTCTCATTAACCCGGAAAGGGGCATTATTACCATTACCTGCCTGTGGAGATCCCGGGATTTCACCCCCCGGGGTCTCCAGGCTTTCCGCTATCATTACCCCTCAGGCCCGAACTGGGTTGTATGTGGGGATGCGACCCGGGCATCGGTCCATGCCCTTCCCAAGCTCAAAGTCGAATTCATGAGCCTAAAGGAAATGATTGAAAGAATTTCGGCTAGGCCCCACCAGGAGCAATGGACCCCCCAGATGGCCCTGGATTGAGCTAAGGCTTCCCCTTGAGTCCGGCTTTCAATCTCCGGAAATCCCCCCAGGTAAAACCTTCCCACTGGCAGGGCAGGATGGAGTTGTTATGGAACAATGGTTCTCCAGCAATATCAAAAGGAGAACTCTTTTGGGCCTCTTCAAACATGGCCGTTCCGGGAATGGGGGAGTATTCCACTATAATGGGCCTGGCCCCTGTCTCCCTCACCTTGGCGATGCTTTCTTCGACCTCTCCGACGGTCTGGCCGGGCAACCCGGCCAGCAGATAGACCCCGATCTCCTCCCCCGCATACCCGGCCCTCTTCAGATTCTCCACCGCCACCCGGAATTCCTGGTTGTTGACCTTCCCCCCGGTCCTGGCCTGGAGCGCCTCGTCGGAAGTCTCCAAGCCCAGGCGGATGGTTTGAAAGCCGGCCCGGTGAAGAAAATCGGCCACCTCTCGGCTTATGGCCCTTGCATGGAGCGCGTTGGGGCCATGGAAACGGCAGGAGAACCCTTTTTCGATCACCCCCTGCAAAATGGGAAGGATGTGGCTGGAAGGCCCGATCAGGAGCGCATCATCATAGAAGGCAAAATCCCTCACTCCGAATTTTGCCTGCCAGAAGGCGATTTCCTCGAGGACTTCCCCGGGTTCACGGGATTCAAAACCCTTGGCTAGCCGATGAGAAGCACAGTAGGTGCAGGAGAAGGGACAGCCGCAGCGCGTGAGAAGGCAGACATAGGGTGGGTGGGGGTACAGATCGAAAGCCGGGTAAGGCCAGGAGGGAAAACCTTCATCCAGCCGATTCCCCGGTTCCCCCAGCATCTCGGCCACGATTCTCATCTTGTCCCCATCCCATGCCCCGGGAAGGACCCGGTCAGCACCCGAATGTTTGCGGGCATGTCCGGGGCAGAGGGTAGCGTAAATCCCCCCGAGGATCACGGGCACCCCGGGAAGGGTCTCCCGGAGGAGTCGGATGGTTTCCCAAACCCCCGGGTACCAGTAGGTCATGGACGAGGTCATCAGGATCAGTTCAGGACGCGGAAGGCGGCGCAGGTACTTTTGCGCAACTTCAGGGGGAATCCCGTACCGGCGGTACTGGCGCTGGATTCCCCGGAGGGGCTCGGGTTTGGGAATGACTTCTTTAAAGACATGCCCCCGGCCCGATTCCTTTCTCTTCGGGGGTTTCAAATTTCGGGTCAGTTCCCCGGGGAAAAGGGTGAATTCCAGGCAGTCAAGGAGGGAAACCCGGTATCCCCGCGACCGGAGGATTCCTCCCAGGTAAAGCAGCCCCAGGGGCTTCATCCACAGATCGTAGGCGGCAAAGTCATGAATCCAGGGATTGACCAGAAGGATGGATTTTTCAGGGGAAGAGCGCATGGCCGCATCAGAAAAGGCCCATCTGCTTGGGCTCTCCCGTGGTGATTTCCTTTCCCCTCTCGGCGGGGGAAAAGATTTCCACCTTTCCGAAGACTCCGTCATACCCCGGGGTGATCCTTAGTCTCCCTTCCCGGACCCGCAAGATCCCTTCCAGGATATTCGGGGGAGTAAAAGAAGAAAGCTCTTCGGGGGAAAGCTCCAGGAGGATATTGAATTCCGAGCCGCCCTTCTCCACCAGGCGAAGGTACTCTTTTTCCACTGCGGAGGCGCCGGGTCCCACTCCCAGGACCTCGGCGATGATTTCATCGAGGGGGACCGTTCGAAGGGCCGGTATGGCTTTCGGCGGAACCGCTCCCTCCGGACGGTCCGCCAGGTCTTCCACCCGGTTCATGACCCCCACGGTGAGGCGCTTGCCGCAGACCGGGCAGATGCTTTTATGCTTGCGGGTTTCCGCGGGAGAGAAAAGGATGTTGCAATTCCGGTGGCCGTCGTAATGGTACTTTCCCTCTTCCGGGAAGAATTCAATGGTGTACAGAATCCTGCGCGGGTCTTTCCTGCGGATCGCTTCCGTGACCCCCGCATAGCTCAATTCGCAGTTGAAGACATTGGCTTCCCGCCCGATTTTACCCGGCGAATGGGCATCCGAATTGGAGATCAGGGTGATTTCATCCAGCGCCGACAGCCGCCAGTTCATCTCCGGGTCCGAGGAAAGCCCGGTTTCGATGGCCTGGATGTGCTTGGATTCCTCCTGGTAACATTCCTGGATGGAGTCAAACCCCGAATTGGCTCCGAAGATGGAGAACCAGGGGGTCCAGGCATGGGCGGGAATGATAAGGCAATCCGGCGAGAGGTCCAGGATCATTTTCAACAGATCCTTGGCCGAAAAACCGAAGATCGGCCGGCCGTCGGACCCGGTCTTCCCGTATTTGGAAAGGCGGGGGTTGATCCGTTCCACCACTTCGAAGGAGGGAGCGAAGATCAGGGTGTGAATCCGACGGGACTTCCCGCCCTGGCTGTACATGTTACTCACTTCGGCGGTGAGCAGGAAATGAGTCCCCTCCGGGTCTTCTTTCAGGACGAAGAGGCCGTTGCCCAGCGGGTTCAGCTTGGACTGAAGGTCGAGGAAATAGAGGGGGTGGGTGAAGTCCCCGGTCCCCAAAAGCTTGATTCCCTTGCGCTTGGCCCACAGGGCAAGGGTCTTCACTTCCATATCCTGGCTGGTGGCCCGGCTGTAGCGGGAGTGGAGATGAAGATCGGCGATGAATTTCATCGGCCCTCATCGGCCGGGAGGCCAAAAATCAAAAACTCAGAACAATAAGAACCTAAGGGGGCACAGATGAACACAGATAAACACAGATTCTACTCACAACTCACAACTCACATTTTACGGCTTTTATTGGGACGCGGATGAGCGCGGATCAACACGGATAAAACTCACCCAAAAAACTACTAGAAACCACCTTCGGTTTACGGCGTTACTTTTCTTTTAGGATCTTGCGGATGTTCTCCACGTTCCTGGCCACGAACCCGGCACATTTCTTGCGCAGGCCCAGCTCGTCGAACTTCTTCCGGTCCGCCGGGTCCATGAGGTTCAGGTGGATAAGATCCCGGCACTGAACGGCCCCGAATTCCCTATCAAACTGCCGGATCATCTCCTGAACCTTGGTGTAGGTCTTGTCCCGCTGCTCCTTCTCCTCGGCCTTGGTTCGGCCGAAGCAGAAGCCCAGGGCCATGGCCCCACCGGTGACGACCCCGCATACGGTCCCCCACCGGCCCATTCCTCCCCCCATGCCGGTGGCCATCTTCATCGCCAGAGACTTATCATAATCCAGATCCTCCCCGAGGATCGTGATCACCGACTCCGCTCAATTCAACCCGCCGGCCATGAGGTCATAAGCTCTTTGGTCCAGATCCGCGCCCGATTCCATGTACCTTCCCCCCTGAAAATGCAGTGCTGATTCGAGTTTCCGTATTATAGGGGACCGGCCGGCGCATTGTCAAATTTTTCGCTCTTTCAACCTTTCCCCGTCGACCAGTTATCTCCCCCTATCTTCCCCGTGGAAATCCGTCTCCCGCCCGGGCCGGGCAAACCCTGAAATTAAACGTGCCCGGGGCTTCGTTGACCCATGGGCAGAAGAGCAATGTGCCCCACACTTGCAGATTCAACCCGAGGATGTGGTTATGACGCTGTGCCCGCCCGTCCCAAGAAATGAGGGCCGCCTCATGGTTTTTGCACGGAACGCCCTTGCTTCCGGGCCGGGCAAACCCTGAAATTCAACGGGCCTCGCGCTTCTTTGACCCATAGGAGAGCAAGGCGCCCCCTATCCTTGACAAACCGAAATTGCCGATATATCTTTTCAACATATTCCGGTTGATATCCCGGTTGCTGCGGTTACAGAATAACTTTTTATCGGTCACTTTTTCCCCAAAAAAGGAGAAAAAATGAATAACACCTTTAAGACTTTTATTCTCCTCGCCGGCCTCACGGCCCTGTTATTGGTCATCGGACAGGCGCTGGGCGGACGGCAGGGTCTATACTTCGCCCTATTTATGGCCCTCATCATAAACTTCGTGGGATACTGGTTCAGCCACAAGATCGCCCTGGCCATGAGCGGCGCGCGGGAAGTTTCCCAGGATCAGGCCCCTGACCTGCACCAGATGGTGGAGAGGCTTTCCGTCCAGGCCGGGCTGCCCAAACCCCGGGTATACGTCATTCCCCAGGATACCCCCAACGCTTTCGCCACCGGGCGGAATCCGGAGCACGCGGCCGTGGCCGTGACCGAGGGGATTCTGCGGATTTTGAAGCCCCAGGAGGTGGAGGGGGTTCTGGCCCATGAGCTTTCCCACATCAAGAACCGGGACATCCTCATCAGCAGCGTGGCCGCGGTGATCGCCGGAGCCATCAGCTACCTGGCCATGATGGCCCGCTGGGGAGCCATGTTCGGCATGGGCCGGAGCGATGACGATGAAGGAGGGGGGGGCGGAAACATGATCGGGGCCTTGCTTCTTGCTTTCCT
>LJUR01000186.1 GCA_001304105.1 Deltaproteobacteria bacterium SM23_61 | reverse complement strand
GTCATCGGCCAGCAACCGGGGAGCCCGCGGGGGGACCTGCCCACCCTGGGAGTATCCCTGGTTACGGTCACGGCCATCGCCCTCTTCAGCCAGAGGCTCCCGGGGTTTTTCAAGACGCTCTCCCTGCTCTGGGGAATCCTGCTGGGAACCTTCCTGATGGGCCTTTTCGGCCGGCTGGCTTTTTCCGTCCCCCCCGAGGTCCAATGGTTTTCCCTTCCCTCTTCCTTGGTTCCCGAAGCTCCCCGTTTTTTTCTCCCGGCCATTCTTCCCTTCCTGGTGGCCTATCTGGCGGTGGTCATCAACGGGGTGGGAAGCATGTACAGCATCGGAGAAATCGTGGGCAAAGAGAACATGGGAGAAAGGGTGGCCCGGGGAATAGGCTGGACCGGCGCGGGAGGCATCGTGGCCGGGGTCCTGGGGTCCATCGGAACGGTGAGTTTCGGAATCAGCCCCGGCGTCGTGCTGATTACCCGGGTGGGAAGCCGTTTTCCCGTGACCCTCTGCGGGATCTTCCTCTGCCTCCTGGCTTTTCTTCAGAAGTTTCTCATGCTCCTCATCTCCATTCCCCCTTCGGTGGTGGGGGCCGCTCTCCTCACGGCCATGGCCTCCCAGGTGGGGGCCGGGATCTCGGTCCTCAGCCGCACGGGACGCTCTCTGGAGGGCCGGGACTATCTGGTGGTCGGCCTGCCCATCCTCCTGGCCGGAATCACCACCCTGCTTCCGGAAGACTTCTATCGGGCCCTTCCCACCGGCGCCCAGGCCTTTTTAAAAAACGGGCTGGTGGTGGGGATCGTGGCCGTCCTTCTTATCGAGCACGTTCTCCTGGGGAAACAGGGGAAGGGGAAAAAATGAAGGGTGGAATCTGTATTTTCCTCAAGCGAAGCCCCTGAACCTAGTATGGTTCAGGCCGGAGCGCTCCTCGAGGCCGAAGGCCGCTCCTCGAGCCGCTAGGGCGGTCGTTCCAAAGATCCTTCAGCGAGGCAGGAGACCCCGCTCCACCATCTCGGAGAGGTTTTTGGCGTAGCGGTTTTCTTCCAGGAAAAAGACCTGGGCGGCATTCTTGATCTTCAGGTCATGGACCTTGCTCACCGAATCCCGGACCGCATGCCACGCCTGCCGTTCCCCGTTGGTGAAGGGAAAATCCACCAGACGCGTCGCGGCAAACTGGGAAAAAAGGAGAAGGGCGAAAATCCCCACCAGGAGGATGGCGGCGGCGTTTCCCAGGTATTTGGCTCCCTCAAACTTCCTTCTTTCCCTCCGGGCCTTCTTGGCCTTGATAGAGGTCGATTCGACCAGCCCGGCATCCATGAGGAGGATGAGAGACTTGCAGGTCTCGAATTCTTCCACAAAGGCCAACTCGATAATTTCACTGATCGACCGCTGACCATCGATGAGGTCATAAATGACGTCCATCTGGAAGGTGCGGTTCTTTTCCCAGGGAGTCCCCACCAAGGCATCCAGGGTGGCCATGGGATCGGTCTTCTGCAGGACGATATCAAAGCTGGGAAGACGCTCGGCGATCATGGGCCACTCATCGACCATGCGGAGCACGTCCAGGAGAAGGAATTCTGAATTCATGGGCTCCACGAACTCATGATCGTAGGAGACCGGCTTGGTCTCAAACCGGAAACTGCCCCCCCTCCATTTGAAGATGCCGTAAATGGTGTCCACGACCAGGAGGCGCAGGGCCGCGGTCAGATCCTCCTTGGTTACCATACCATTGCTGACCAGCATCTTCTCCAGGCCCACCAGGTTATCCTTGTGCTGCTTGTAGGCCCTGTGCCAGTTCTCCGCCGAGATCACCCGGCCGCGGATCAGTCGTCGGCCCAGGGCCGTCTCTTCTCCCGACTCCCCGGGGAAGGCTACTCCCACAATCTGGCCCTTGTCGAAGAGGACCTGAACGACCTTTTTGTCCCCCTCCAGGTTAAGGATTCCGGTCTTTCGCTGCTGGCCCAGGACCTGGAAAAGATCCGTCAAACCGAATTCTTTCAGGGACCCGGTGAGCCCGCCTTCTCTCCCGTTTTTAGCTCCGTCGAAGATAGGCCATTCCCCCTTGCAGACGGATTTGCTTCATCCGGTATTGAACGAAAAGATAAAAAAAGATGAACAGGCCCAGGGCAAAGACCAGCCAGGGGATCTCGAGGGACGAATCTGACGAAAGAGGATTGGGGATCCACCCCGCCCACCAAATTGCCCGGGTCAGGAAAAGGAATAGGACGAAAAGATAGAATAACCCCTCCCCGGTACGCCCGCGCATCAGGTGCCCCGCCCCAGGCAGGATCCACGACAGCCTCTGGGGCAAGAAATTCTGGCGAGATTGGTACCGGGCCACCGCGGCCCGTTTCTTCCGGATGACTTTGGGGTCGGCGTTGCTGCTGGTGGTAAAAGCATTCAAGCACTGGATGCACTGGTTCCCGATGACCCTGGACCGGCTGCAGCGGGAGCAGATCAGAGTCCCGCATCTCTCGCAGCTGCGGATCAGCGACAACCCGCGCGACACCAGGTGGACCCCTCCCAACAGGAGGAAAAGGGCCGCCAGGGCGATTTCTCCATGTTCCAAGGGAACTCCATTCCACAGGAGCTCCCAGAATCTCCGCGCGATCTGTTCCCGTTCCGGGGTTGGAACCCACACTCTTTTCCAGACCTGAATAGGGTTGATGGGCCAGTCCATAACCAACCGGTTGGGGTGCTTCGAAGAGATGGTCGTATGGTAGGAGATCTTCTGCGGCTGCAGGCGCTGGGCGCGCATGAATTCTGCCTCGGCTTCTTTCATCCGGAGTTTCAGGAGATAGGCCTGTCCGAGGTTATAGGGCGGTTCTGCCCGGTAGGGGGCCAAACGGGCCGCTTTCTGGTAGGCCTCCGCGGCCTGATCCAGGCGTCCGGTCAGGAGGAGGATGTTTCCCAGGTTGTTCAGGCCCCCGGGCGATCGGGGATCTAGCTGCAGTAGCTGGAGGAATCGCTGCTCCGCCTCACTCCATTTCCCCATGCGCTTTTCCACCAGTCCGAGGGAGAAAAGAATGTCGGGGTCCTGCGGATGAGCTTTGTTCAGATCCAAAAGCTTCCGGTACAGATCCTGGTTCCAGGCTCCGTGATTTGCCCGAAGTATTTCCGGAATCCCATTATCCGTCAGAGAGCAAACCAGAGAAGAATGAAAACGAATGCCCAGGGGGAAAAGGAGCAACAGACCCAGCAGGACCAGGGTCAACACCCGGTCCGACCGCCGGCCGTAGATCCAGAAGACCAGGACCCACAGGGCGAAGAGCCACATCCACCCCAGGCCCAGGAAAAAGGGGGAAAAGAGAAAGAGGAAGCTTAGGGCCATCAGGGGAAGGTCGCTCGTGTCCAGCTGGATCAGGTGCTTCAAATGATGCGTAAAATAGGAGTAATGGCGAAAAAGAAGAGAAACCGCGAAAGCCGCGAAGGTGAGGATGAAGCTGAGCAGGATCCAGAAGCTGATATTCGCCAGCCGGGGAAACGCCTCCTCCTGGTTGGCAAAGGATAGGAAAACGCCCTTCGCCCAAGTAGAGACCGCTTGGGTGGCATTCTCCCAGTTGGTTGGGACCTGGGTCAGGAACCACCGGGCTCGGGTTTGCAGCACTTCGGAGTAGTCCGGGGCCATCCGGTGGGCGTAGGCGAGGAGTTCGCCCTCCGCCTTGGACATCCCCCTCCGGGGTGCCTGGGAGCTCTCCCGGAGCAGGGCCAAGGAGGAAAGATAATCGTTGCGGATGCCGTGATCCAGATTGGACTGGAAGACTTTTTCCAGCTCCTCCCGGCTCTTCGGCCAATCTCCTTTTTCCAAGTATTCCCGGTGGGAGAGCCAGGCCCGGGAGACATGCTGCCGGCTCTTTTCTTCAATCTGCGCCGGAGTCTCCCGTTGAGAAGGGGATGGGCGGGACTGGGTACATGCGGGAAGACCTCCCAGGATCAAAGCGCCGGAAAAGACCAGGATCCCGAGCAGGGACAAGAGGGATCTTCTCCGGGCAGGATGGAAGGAGGTCCGCAGGAAGACCTTTATCGGGAAAAGAAATCTATTGGGGAACCCTTTAATCAATTTCCGGTTCAATGGATTCGAGTTTGATGGACAGGTTGAAACTGAGGACGCCGCTGTCCTCCGCCCCATCCAGCGCCAGGGTCAGGGGAATCTCCACGCTGCCGGGAGAAGAAAGACGGGGCTGACCGCAGGAGACAATCCGCAGGCCCTCTTGCGCCACGGCCTTTTTCTTGACCATCCCTGCGCCTCTGTCCGGTCTGAAGGGAATTTCCGGCCGCTTCCTCTCCGGTACCCTCTCCGCAGTCTTCCCGGCCATAGGCAGGCTGTCCGGAACCTTCCTTTCCTCTTCCTTCCTATCCGGTTTCTCCACGGTCAGGGACGGAATCTTCCCCACCTGCGGAGTCAGAGGAACCTTCCCGGCCGCCGGAACCTCCGCCTGGACCGGTGCCTTTTCCTGCCGCAGAGCTCTGGCGCGGGGCGTTTCCAAAGCGGGCGCGCCGGGTCTGGCATGGGGCGCATCTTTTCCCGGGGCCATGCCTCTGCCAGCCATCGACTCAACCCGGGGAAGAGGAGATTCCGCCTGCCCGCCCGCGGGCCTATCCAGGCGCAGCCCCCTCGGGCTTGGCGGAGCAGCGGGCGGGGGCGTCTTCTCCGCGCCCGGGACAGTCCGGCGGGATTCCACTCCATTTTCGATGGCCTTCAAAACCATACGGCAAGTCATCGTCAGGGTCTCGAAGACCCCCTTGCCCAGAACGGCGACCCCCTCGAAATAGGGACTGTTCAGACGGTTGAGCTTCTGGTTCAGATCCTCCACGGAGAGGACGTTGGGCAGATCCCGCTTGTTGTATTGAATGACCAGGGGGATCGTGTCAATCTTCTTCCCGTAATAGCGGAGGTTATCCTCCAGGTCCCTGAAACTGGCCAGGTTGTCCTCCATCCGGTCGGCATGAGAATCGGCCACGAAGACCACTCCGTCAGCCCCGGTGAGAACCGCCCTGCGGGTCGCCCCGTAATAGACCTGACCGGGAACTGTGTAGAGGTGGAAACGGGTCTTAAACCCCCGGACACTTTCCAGTTCGATGGGCAGAAAATCAAAGAACAGAGTCCGGTCTTCGTTGGTAGCGAGGGAGACCATCTTTCCCCGCTGATCGGGCTTCAGGTGACCGTGAACGAACTGCAGGTTCGTGGTCTTCCCGGAAATCGCCGGTCCGTAGTACACGATTTTCGCATCGATTTCTTTCTTGGCATAATTGAAGACCGCCATCCCGTTTTCCTCCCCATCTTGCTCGGTGCTACGATTTGCAATACCGGCAGCTTATCCTTGAACGGTGAATGGTAAACCTGGCTCTCTCAGCCCTTCGACCAGCTCAGGGCGGTGAGCCTGTCGAACCGCACGAAGTCCTGAGTGAATCCATTCGCTTCCGAATTTATGAATCGACGGGCTCAGAGCGCGGATTTTCCCTTTTGTCGCTCCTGCGCCAAGAGAAGGGCGAGCTCATTTTTGGCCCCTCGAAATTTCGTACTCACCGCCGAAATTTCCCGCAGCAGCGCCAGCGCCTCCTCTTTTTTCCCCTGCTCTTTGTAGATCAGCCCTAGCTCGTACTTGACCTCCAGGATCCTCTCCCGGGGGATTCCCTGCATGCCTAGGGCCTTCTGGAAGGACTGGACCGCTTCCTCCCACTGTTCCTTCTCCTTGTAGCAAAGCCCCAGCATGTTGGCCGCCTCGAAGGGGTTCTGGTCCTTTTCCATGGCGATCTGGAATTGCTCGATGGCATCTTCGATGAAACCCATCTCGCGGGAGGCGACGCCCAGGTTATAGTTGAAATTCGGGTCCACCGCACTCGGGCCGCTGTTCTCCTTCAGTTCTTTGAATATTTCTTCAAAGCCGTAAATCTTCTCCATGGCGGAGATTTCTTTCAGGCCCCCCTCCTGCGGTGCTTCCGCGGATTCCAGCATGGCCCCCAGGTCGAATAAGTCTGCCTTCTTCTCTCCCATCGGCGGAAAATCCGGCGGGAGGGGCGGGGGTTGGCCAAAGGCGGCGCCGTCACCGGCTGCTGCGCCCATACCGGATGTTTGATCTTTGTCCATCTGGTGTTTGGCAACTTTGATCTTCTCTTTTAGGTCGGTCTTCCGGGGGTCCATGTCGGCCATGAGGCTCAAGACTTCCAGGGCCTTGTCTTTCATCCCCTGGCCGTCGTAATGCTGGACCAGGATCCGGTACTGGGCAAAGGCATCTCCCGTGAATCCCATCTTGCGGTAGATGTCGGCGATCTTCAGGTAGACGTGATCGAGCGTCGGGTCCTGTTTGGGAACCTGCTTGTAGATGGCCATGGCCCGGGCGTAGAACTGGTTTTTCAAAAAGATCTCGGCGGCCATCAGGTATTCGGCGACGGCCTTCTTCTTGTCCCCCTTCTTCTGGTATAGCTCGGCCAATTTCAGGTGGGCTTTGGCGTTCCCCGGCTCTTTCTTGACCAAATTCTGGTAGCGGTCGAGGGGTTCCTGAGACTTGGACTTTCCTTTCAGCATTTCGCCGAACTTATCAATGATTCCCATAGCTCTCTCGCTTGAGGGGAATCTTCCCCCGATTGGGCCTGCCTCCAGGCAGGACAGTTCATCCCCCTGCAATCTTCCGTCGCCGGAATGGCCTTCTTCCCGGGGCGGAATCCCGGTTCAATGAATTTCCACCGAAGCCTTCAGCCGACCGGAAACCACCTGGGCCAGGTTGTCCATGATCCTAAAACCCATCCGGCTGTCTTTATGAATCAGCTGGTAGAAATCCGGGCTCTTGATGACCAGGAGTCGGGAAGGCGTGACCGTGACGGCGGAGGCCGTGTAACGATTCGGGGGCACCAGAAAAGACCAGCCCAGGATCTTTCCCGGACCGTGAATCTCGAAGGTCGCCCCTCTCTCAAATCGTATGGAAACGGTTCCTTCCTCCAGAATGAAGAGTCTGTCTGCCCGGGCTCCTCCTTCGCAGAGCGTTTTGTTCTCGGAAACCTGAAGCTCCTGACAGAACTGGGCCACGACCTTCAGCTCTTCATCTTTGAGCCCCTGAAAGATTTCGACATTCCGGATTCTCTCGATGGGAACCATCCTGCCCTCCTTCGCCGGGTCTTCGCTGGCCCGCAGACCGGCAACCCTCTTTTGAAGCTCGGGCGGAAGGGTTCCCCGGAATATCCTCGTCTTCTGAGGGTTGCTG
>LJUR01000185.1 GCA_001304105.1 Deltaproteobacteria bacterium SM23_61 | reverse complement strand
TTCCACCATATGGAATGGGATAAGCACAGGATCAACATCGTCGACACCCCCGGGGACGCCAACTTTATCATCGAAACCAAGAACAGCCTCCAGGCAGTTGACGGAGCCGTGGTGGTCATCGATGCCGTTTCGGGCGTAGAAGTGCAGACCGAAAAAGTATGGGAGTATGCCAACCAGTTCGAACTCCCCCGTCTTCTCTTCATTTCCAAGATGGACCGGGACCGGGCCGACTTTTCCGGCAGCCTGAACGATATCCAGAAGGTGCTCAGTCCCAAAGCCATCCCCCTGAATATCCCCATCGGGGCCGAGGAAAACTTCTCCGGGGTGGTAGACCTCCTTTCCGGGAAAGCCTATCAATTTGAGAACAACCTGAGCGGGAAATTCACACAGGGTGACATCCCGGCCAACCTGAAGGATCAGGCCAAAGTCGCCCGGGACAAGCTCATCGAAGCCATCGCCGAGTCGGACGACGCCCTTTTGGAAAAATACCTCGAAGGGCAGGAGCTTTCCGCCGAAGACCTGGCCAAGGGGCTTCGTCAGGGGGTCTTGCACAAGACCATCTTCCCCGTTCTCTGCGGATCGGGCGCAAAAAACATGGGCATCCAACCTCTCCTGGGAGCCATCATCGAGTGCTTGCCCTCTCCCCTGGATCGGGGTCCGGCCAAAGGCGTCCATCCTTCCAAAAAAGCGGAAGAGACCCGAAATCCCAGGGAAGACGAGCCCTTCTCGGCGTTTATCTTCAAGACTGTCGCGGACCCTTACGCCGGGAAATTGAGCATTTTCCGCGTCTGGTCCGGGACGCTTCAAGCCGACGGAACGGTCTATAATGCCAACAAAGGAGTTCGGGAGAGATTCGGGCAGATTCTGCAGATGGAAGGAAAGAACCAGAAACCGGTGGAATCGGCGGGCCCGGGGGACATCGCCGCGGTAGCCAAGCTGAAGGAAACCACGACCTGGGAGACCCTGAGCGAAGAGAAGAAACCCATCGTGTACCCGGCCATCTCCCTCCCCATTCCTCCGGTCTCCTTTGCGGTGGAACCCAAATCCAAGGGTGACGAGGAAAAGATCACCGTTTCTCTCTCCCGCCTGTGCGAAGAAGATCCCACCATTAAACTCCAGCGGGACGAACAGACCAAAGAGATGATCCTCCTCGGCATGGGACAGATCCACGTGGAAGTGACCGTGGAAAAACTCAAGCGGAAGTTCGGGGTGGAAGTAAACCTGAAAACCCCCAAGATCCCCTACAAGGAAACCATCAAGAGCACCAAGAGCGGGATTATCTACCGCCACAAGAAGCAGAGCGGCGGCCGCGGGCAGTTTGCCGAGGTCCATTTCGAACTCTCCCCGCTGCCCCGGGGTTCCGGGTTTGAATTCCAGAATGCCCTGGTGGGCATGAACGTCCCCCGGAACTTCGTCCCCGCGGTGGAGAAAGGGGTCAACGAAGCCATGCAGAGCGGAGTCCTGGCGGGATATCCTGTGGTGGACCTGAAAGTCAAGTTCTACGACGGGAAATCCCATGAAGTGGACTCTTCAGAAATCGCCTTCAAAATTGCTTCCTCGATGGCCCTGAAGAAGGGAGTTATGGAGACCAATCCCGTTTTGCTCGAACCCATCATGAACCTGGAAGTCTTCGTTCCGGATGAGTACATGGGAGACGTCATCGGAGACTTGAACAGCCGGCGGGGCCGGGTTCAGGCTGTGGAGCCCAGGCCCAAGGGGCAGATCATCAAGGTCCAGGTGCCCCTGGCGGAGGTCTTGAAATACGCCCCCGACCTCACCTCCATGACCAGCGGACGCGGGTCTTTTTCCATGGAATTTTCCCATTACGAAGAAGTCCCCGCCCATATGACCGAAAAGGTCATCGCGGCCTCCAAGGCGCAGCAGAAGGAAGCTTGAGGTACGGCTATTTTTACGGGGGATAAAGGCCCCCGGCTTTTATGAGCACCGATCCCCCAGGTCTTAAAAAAACCGAATCCAAGGAGGAGCGGCAGAAGGTCCCGGCGGAGGAGTTTGACCTTCTGGAAGCGCTCCACGTCACCGAGGAGGAGAAGGCCCAACTGCCCCAGGACCTCATCCTCGACCCGCAAAAAGAATTCACCCCCCAGGAGCGGGAGTTTTTCTCCCAAAACCTCATCCAAATGAGTGTGCCGAAGAAGATCCGGCTGGCCCTGCTGGGAAACCAGGAGGCGCGCAATGTGCTCATCCGCGACCCCAACAAGGTCGTCCCCCTGGCGGTTTTGCGGAATCCCAGGCTGTCCGAAGACGAAGTCATCATGTATGCCCAGCTTCGCAGCCTGCCGGAAGATGTCTTTACGGCCATGGCCAAGCACAAGACCTGGATCAAAAATTACCAGGTGAAGCTGGCCCTGGTTTCAAACCCCAAGGCCCCCCTCTCCCTGGCGCTCAAGCTCCTGGACCACCTCCACGACCGGGACCTTCAGAACATCTCCAGGAGCAAGAACGTTTCTTACGTTCTGGCCCGCTCCGCCGCCCGCCTTCTCTTCACCCGGAGGGGGTAAGAATGAATTCCCGCGGGAAAGTCATTGCCGTCAACATCAGCTCGAAGAAAGGGACAAGGAAAAAGAACGTCGGGTCCTCGTGTCTGTTGGTCGGCCTGGGCCTGCGGGATGATGCCCACGCCGCCCCGGGCAACCGGCAGGTGAGCCTTCTCGCCCAAGAGTCCATCGACAAGATGACCCGACTGGGATTGAAGGTGGGACCGGGGGATTTCGCGGAAAACCTCACCACCCAGGGCCTGGACCTGCTTGCCCTTCCCCTGGGAACTCGTTTCCGGGTCGGAGAAGGCACGTTGCTGGAGGTGACCCAGATCGGAAAGGTGTGCCACACCCGCTGCGCCATCTATTATCAGGCAGGGGATTGTGTCATGCCCAAAGAAGGGATTTTTGCGCAGGTCCTGGAGGGAGGGGAAATCAAAGTGGGGGACGAGATTCGTGTTCTCGGCGGGGATTCTGACCATCAGTGATAAGGGTTTTCGCGGAGAACGGGAAGACCTGAGCGGCCCCGAGATTCGCCGGCTCCTCGCTTCCCTCCCGGCCGAGGTCGAGGTCTACGAAGTGATTCCCGACGAAGAAGAGATCATCGTCCGAAAGCTCACCGAATACGCCGACGAGAAAGGCCTGGATTTGATTCTCACCACCGGAGGAACGGGGCTGAGCCCCCGGGACGTGACTCCCGAAGCCACCCGCAGAGTTCTGGACCGGGAAGTCCCCGGAATCACCGAGGCCATGCGCGCCGAAGGAATGAAGATCACCCCCACGGCCATGCTTTCGCGGGCGGCGGCCGGCATTCGGCACCGGTCTTTGATCATCAATCTTCCGGGAAGTCCGCGGGCGGTACGGGAGAATCTGATGGTGGTCCTGCCGGCCCTGAAGCATGCCCTGGAGAAGACCCAGGGCGATCCGGCTGACTGCGGGAATCTGCCCAGGGGAAATTAGCGGTCGGTTTTGCCGAGATCCGGCGGTTGCCCTGAACCCTGGGAAGCCTTCCGCTCTTCCTCTTTTTTAATGACCTCGATCTCGGTCTCGATCTCGCGAACCCTAGCCTTATAGCCGTCCACTTCAGCGATCAACCCCTTCACATCCCCGTGGTCCAAAATCTCCTTTTCATCCCGGGAGTGAAGGTCATAAGTCAGGCTCCCCAACCGGATGAACGCTTTTCGGACGTCCCCCTGGACCGAGGTCAGTTCGACCCTCTTCTTTAAGATTCGGCTGGTCTTCCCGGCCTCGGCCATAAAGACGGACAGACCGTCTTTCATCGCTTCCAGGCCGTCCTCGGCCCCCTTCTTGATCAATTCCCAGAGGGTCATTTTCCCCCTGCCTCCTTTCCCCGGCAGACGTGCTTGGTATCTCGATCCGTTATCTTCTAGTTTCTTTCATCTTCTCCGGATAACATCCGTTCTACTTCCTTCCTCATTTTCTTAAGGTGCGTCCCCGGCCAATAGACCCGGCGGCACCGTGGACAGATGTGGAAGGAATCATAATCCCGGAAGATAAAATCCGGAACCTTTCCCTCCACCTCTTCTTTGGGCACCGGGCTGAGTTCTTCATTGCACAGGAGACAACGGGAGAAATATTTTTCTTCCGCCGGTTCCAGCCGGAGTTTTTGCAATACCTCCCGCACCTGCTCCCGGGGGCCGTTGGCCTCCACAACCGTGACCCGAAGATTGTTCCCTAGAGCCGGGATCCTCCGGCTCCGGGTTAAGAACACCCGCCCTTCCGCGTGGGCTGCCCGGGCGGCCTCTTCGACCTGACCCTTTCCCCAATATAACACGTCAAAGCCCAGGGCCCGGAGTTTTTTGGCCAGCTTTCCCGTGGTCCGGTCGGCCAGGAATCTCATGTACCTATTCTATAATTTTAACCGGGCAGAGTCAAAACCCCCGGCGATGGCGGGGAAGCCTTCGCAGGGGCGGGTTTCAAGCTAGCCCCTCCTTCCGGACGAGATCTTTGGGCATCTTTCAGAAAAACCTTTCAAACCGGTCCTTCTTGGCCTTGCAGACGGGACAGTCTTCGGGAGGCCCGTCGCGGCCGCAGAGATAGCCGCAGACCCTGCACCGCCAGACGGGATAAGGAAGGGAAGAGAAGGCCGGGGTTTTCGGCCCGGCGGGGGCTTTCTTTCTTTCCTCCTCGGGGGGACGTCTCTCCGGGATGGACTGGAGTTTCTGCTCTCCCTTTAAAACTGCCCCGGTAACATAAAGGGCGCAGTAGCAGGCCCCGTAATCATCCAAATCCGGGTCCCGGTAGTCACAGGGACAGATGATGTCCAGGTCCTCGTCCTTATTACCGGAGGCCAAGCGGCAGGGGCAGGCCCAGTATCCGTATCTTTTCTCATTGACCAGCAGGCCCTTGACCAGCTCCTTGGTGAAGGGGGTATCCGGGTTGAGATGGTATCCCCCGGCTTCGGCTTCCCTGTGCAGCCGCTGGAATAGCCGGTCCATCTCCTCGGGGGAGACGGCAGATTCTTCTTTCATGAACCGAGCGTCTCCTTGATCTTCTGCTCATCATAGCCCACGATGCATTGGCCGTTGATGGACAGGGTCGGGAAGGAACACCGGGGGTTCAACTTCTTTATTTCATTCGTTGCCTCCGTCCGTTCTTCCCCCTGCAGGAGGTCCACCTCAACGAAGTTATACTCTGCTCCCAACTGGTCCAAAAGTTGTTTGGTCTTTTTACACCAAACGCAGGTGCTCAAGGCATAGAGCATGATCTGTCCCTTATCTTTTCCGGCCACATGCGTTACCTTCATGCCTCCGCCTCCGAATGGTACATTTTCCTTGTCCAATCCTTCTGTTGGTAGTGTATTCCAAAGGGAAAGGATGAGTCAATACGGATCGCTTTCCTGGCCCCTTCCCTGTTTTTTCTTCTTTCCTTCGAAAAAGCAGGCTTGTGGCCCGGCCCATAATTCAATCGATCTTCCGCCCGCTCTCTACCCTAAGCGCTGCACCAGCAATTTGAGCTGCGTGCTGAGGCGTGCGGGCAGACGGTCGCCGAACTGGTTGAAGTGTTCTTCTATGCTGGGGACCTCGGCCTTGAACGCCAGCAAGTCGACCCGCAACAGTTCGGCGAGGTCCTGGTCCGGGAGGGAAAGGCCGGTCAGGTCCAGGTCGCCCTCTTTCGGCATAAGACCGATGGGGGTCGCCCGCGCGCCGACCTTGCCGCTCACCCGGTCGCACATCCACTTGAGCACGCGACTGTTTTCGCGGTAGCCCGGCCACAGCCACTTTCCCCCGGGGCTCTTGCGGAACCAGTTCACGTAGAAGATGCGCGGGGCCTTGGAGCCGATCCTGTCGCCCATATTGAACCAGTGCTGGAAGTAGTCGCCCATGTTGTAGCCGCAAAAGGGCTTCATGGCGAAGGGGTCGCGGCGCAGGTTACCCACTGCCCCGATGTTGGCGGCGGTGGTCTCGGAAGCTGCGGTAGAACCCAAAAAGACCCCGTGGTCCCAATCGTAGGCCTCGTGCACCAGGGGCACCACGGTGGCGCGCCGGCCGCCGAAGACCAGGATGTCGATGGGAACCCCTTCGGGTTTCTCCCAGTCCGGACTGATGACCGGACACTGCCGGGCGGGGGCGGTGAAGCGGGCGTTGGGGTGGGCGGCCTCCTCCTTGCTGGCGGGGGTCCAGTCCTTTCCCTTCCAGTCCATGGCGTGGGCCGGAGGCTCCCCGTCAAAGCCTTCCCGCCAGATGTCGCCGTCGTCGGTCAGGGCGCAGTTGGTGAAGATGACGTTTTCCTTCAGGGTGTCCATGGCCGCGGCGTTGGAGTGGTAGGAGGTGCCCGGAGCCACCCCGAAAAAGCCGCTTTCGGGGTTGATGGCATAGAGCCGCCCATCCGCGCCGATCTTCATCCAGCTGATGTCGTCGCCGATACACTCGGCTTTCCAGCCCGGGAGGGAGGGGTTGATCATGGCCAGATTGGTCTTGCCGCAGGCAGAGGGGAAGGCCGCCGCGATGTGGAAGCGCTGGCCGTCGGGGTTGATAAGCCGCAGGATCAGCATGTGCTCGGCCATCCAGCCCTCGCGCCGGGCCACCGCCGAGGCAATCCGCAGGGCCAGGCACTTTTTCCCGAGCAGGGCATTGCCGCCGTACCCGGACCCGTAGGACCAGATGAGATTCTCATCCGGGAAATGGCTGATGTACTTTTGCTCCAGGGGTGCACACGGCCAGGGTACGTCCTTCTGGCCTTTCCCCAGGGGCGCGCCGACGGAATGCAGACAGGGGATGAACTCCCCATCCTTGCCCAGCGCCTCGAGAACCCGGCTTCCGACGCGGGTCATGATGTGCATGTTGCAAACCACGTAGGGGCTGTCGGTGATCTCGACGCCGATCTTGGCCAGCGGAGATCCGATGGGGCCCATGGAGAAGGGGATGACATAGAGCGTGCGCCCCCGCATGCATCCTTGGTAGAAGCCCGTCAGTGTCGCCTTGAGCTCGCCGGGATCAATCCAGTTGTTGGTAGGACCGGCTTCCACCTTGGCCGGGGTGCTGATGTACGTGCGGTCCTCGACCCGGGCGACATCGCTCGGATCCGAGCGGAAGAGGAAAGAATGGGGGCGCTTCGGGACCGAAAGAGCGGCACCTCCGGCGACCACCTGGGCCATGAGCCGGTTATACTCCGGCGCCATCCCGTCGCACCAGTACACGCTTTCCGGCTGGCACAGGCGGGCGTATTCTTGGACCCACCGGTTGAGCCTGACATTGTTGGAGGGTGATTTCATACTCATTCTCGCGGGGATATGGATTCTGTAT
>LJUR01000184.1 GCA_001304105.1 Deltaproteobacteria bacterium SM23_61 | reverse complement strand
AGCTCGCCCTGGACAAAAAGGTCAAACCGGGACAGCGGGTAGCTTTGACTGCGGGAAGCCGCGGTGTGGCCAACATTGCCGTCATTTTGAAAGCGGCGGTGGAGTACCTCCAGTCCATCGGGGCCAAGCCCTTCATCTTCCCCGCCATGGGCAGCCACGGCGGAGCCAAAGCCGAAGGGCAGACCGACCTCCTGGCCCATTACAATGTCACCGAGGCTTTCACCGGAGCACCGGTCCTGTCTTCCATGGAGGTCGTGGAGATCAGCAAGACCGAGGACGGGGTTCCGGTCTACATCGACAGGAATGCCTCCCAGGCCGACTGGATCATCGTGACCAACCGCATCAAGCCCCACACCAAATTCAAGGCCCCCATCGAAAGCGGCCTCATGAAGATGATGGCCATCGGCATGGGCAAGCAAAAAGGGGCTGAGTATTACCACAAGGCCGCCATCCAGTTCACTTTCCCCAAGATCATCGTCGATGCAGGACGGGAGGTGATCAAAAAGGCCCCCATCCTGTGCGGGCTGGGGATGGTGGAAAACGGATACGATGAAACGGCCAAAATCGTGGCCATTCCACCGCCGGAGATCGAAGCCAGGGAAAAGGAACTCCTGGTACTGGCCAAACAGATGATGCCCCGCCTGCCCTTCAACGAGATCGACCTGCTCATCGTGGACGAGATGGGCAAGGACATCAGCGGCACGGGAATCGACCCCAACGTGACCGGCCGCAACCGCGACCTTCTGGGCGTCTTCCCCCACCCGGTCAACGTGAAACGCCTCTTCGTGCGTGACCTGACGGAAAACTCCAACGGCAACGCCACCGGGCTGGGGCTTGCCGACCTGACCACCCGGAGGCTGGTGGACAAGATCAACTACCAGGCGACGTACATGAACTGCATCACCGGAATCAGCATAGAAAAGGCCTCCGTGCCCATGCATTTTTCCGCCGATCAGGAAGCCATCCGGATCGCCCTGGGGTCGATCGGGCTGACCCCCCCGGAAAAGAGCAGGATCGTCCGGATCAAGAACACCCTTCATGTGGATGAAGTGGAGGTCTCCGAAGTTTACCTGGAGGAGTTAAAAAAGAGAGCCGACCTGGAAGTCCTGGAAGGGCCCCAACCCATGTCTTTCGACGCCCAGGGAAATCTCCATCCTTTGAAAATCCACGGGGGCGGGCGGAAGGCGGATCTTTAAAAGAACCGTTATTCGTTATAGGTTATTAATTGCTTCCCTCTACGCCGGCCATACAGGATAAAGGATAGCGCACAACCATCGACCAGGACCCGATACCTAATAACGAGTAACGAATAACTAATAACCAGTATCTAGAGGCGAGGAACGACCGGTGATCGATATCTTTCTGGGCGCCAAACAGTACATTCAACGTGAGGGTCTCCTGGGCGAGGCCGGAAATTACCTGAAACCTTTCGGCCGGCGTCCTATGGTCCTGGGCGATGAACTGGTCTTTTCCATCATTCGACCCGTCCTGGAAGATCGCCTCAAGTCGGCCGGACTTTCGTCTTCCTTCGTCCTCTTCGGCGAGGAATGCAGCCTGTCCGAAATTGCCCGCCTGGTGGATATTGTTAAAAAAGAAGGGCTGGACTTTATCGTGGGGACCGGCGGGGGCAAGGCCATCGATACCTCGCGCATCGTTGCCGAGCAGCTCAAGCTTCCCTTACTCACCATTCCCACCAGCGCGGCCACCTGTTCGGCGGCCTCCGCCGCGGCCGTAGTCTACGAAAAAGGAATCCGTCAGGCTACGGTGAGCGGGAAGGGAGCGGAATTGGCCCTGGTGGATTCCACCATTCTTTCCCAGGCCCCCCTCCGGCTGCTGGCCTCCGGGATGGGCGATGCCCTGGCCAAATGGTACGAGGGGAAGCCCTGTTACGACCGGATGAAGGAACCCGACTCGGCGACCCAGGGGGCCCTGAGTCTCTCCGTCCAGACCAGGGAATCGATTCTGTCCCTGGGGCTCAAGGCCAAAGAAGATGTGGAAGCCAGAAGAAATTCTTACGCCGTGGAGAAAATCGTGGAAGCCAACATTCTCCTGACCGCAATTATCGGAGGCCTGGGGGGAGCCAAATTCCGGGTGGCCGTGGCCCATGCCCTGTGCTACGGCCTGACCGTCCTCCCCCGGGTCCATCAGAACCTCCACGGCGAAATGGTATCCTTCGGGATCATCGTCCAGCTCTGTCTGGAGAAGAACGAAAAGGAGCTCCAGGTGCTCCTCCCCTTTTTCTCCCAGCTCGGACTTCCGATCACCTTGAAGGCTCTCGGCCTCACCAACGTGGAAGACCCGCTCTTCTGGGAGGGCCTCAAGCGGACTTGCGTAAAGGGAAGCTCGGTGCACAACCTGCCTTTCCCGGTTGACGAGCAGAAGCTTTACCATGCAATGTTGGAGGCGGACGAGCGAGCCCGGTCGATCCGGGAATGATTTTTCCCGGTCGTAAGTCTTTGCAGCGTGGAAACCAATAAAAAACTTAACCGCAGAGGTCGCAGAGCACGCAGAGGATTAAAAAAGGAATAATGGAATGATGGAATAATGGGTAGGAAAATGAACGCCAAGAATCCAATATTCCAATATTCCAGGATTCCAATTTTTTCCCTCTGCGCTCTCTGCTTCCTCTTCGTTCATCCTCTTGTCTCGATCCTCCGAGGATCGAAAGGCAAAGAGGGGTTCATATTCATAAAATGATTCATATTTTTTGTCTTTACAAAGAAAAAGCTCTGCGGCCTCTGCGTACTCTGCGGTTGATTTTTTTCCTCCCCGGAGGGCGCAGAGAATTTTATTATTTCCTAAACAAGAACAATAAGGAAAATCAGGATGAAACGCTATGAAATCCGGATCGCCGGGTTCGGGGGTCAGGGGGTGGTGACGGTGGGGAAGATCGTCGGACTCGCGGCCGCCCTGTATGACAAAAAGAACGCGGTGCAGACCCAATCCTACGGGCCCGAATCCCGGGGGGGCGCCTGCAAGTCCGAGGTGGTTCTGTCCGACGGGGAGATTCACTATCCCAAGGTGCGCACCGCGGATGTGTTGGTGGCCCTGTCCCAGCCCGCGCTCGATATCTACCTGAAGGACTTGAAGACCGGGGGGCTCCTGATCATCGACCCCCTCACGGTGGTCCAGGAAATTCCCCGGACCGACGTCAAGGTCGTGAAGGTACCCACGGCGGAGATTGCCCTGGAGGCGGGAAACAAGAAATTCCAGAACATGGTCGCCCTCGGGGCGCTCGCTTCTCTGACCGGGGTCATTTCCAGGGAGTCTTTTGAGAAGGCCATCAAGGACTCGGTCCCCCCCAAGACCCTGGGCCAGAATCTGGAGGCTTTCAAGAAAGGAAGTGAATATGTCCGAGGTTGATGAAACCGCCTTTGAACCTCTACTGTCGGAAGAGGCCCAAAAGGCCCTTCGCGGACCCCTTCCCCCGGGTGATTATTACCTCTTCGGCAGCGACGCCTGTTTGGAAGGGGCTGTTTTCGCCGGCTGCCGGTATTATGCCGGTTATCCCATTACTCCGGCCTCCGAAATCATGGAGAGGGCCGCCCAGAGGATGCCCCAGGTGGGAGGACGGTTCATCCAGATGGAAGACGAAATTTCTTCCGCCTGCTCTCTGATCGGGGCCTCCTGGGCGGGAGTCAAGGCCATGACCGCCACTTCCGGCCCGGGCTTCTCCCTGATGATGGAAGCGGTCTCCTTCGCGGTCATGTCCGAGACCCCCTTTCTCATCGTCAATGTCCAGCGGCCGGGGCCCGGACAGGGGTACATCACCTCCTCCCAGGAAGACGTGATGCAGGCCAGGTGGGGCCACCACGGCGGCGGCCCCATCATTGCCCTGGCTCCCTCTTCCGTCCAGGAGATGTTCGACTTCACCATCCAGGCCTTCAACTACGCCGAAGAGTGGCGGGTCCCGGTGATTCTCCTGGCCGACGAGACCCTGGCCCACATGCGGGAGAAGCTCACCGTTCCCCCCTGGGAAAAGATAAAGGTCCTCAACCGGATCAAACCCCAGGCCCTGGGGATTCCCCCCGAAAAGTTTCTTCCCTATGAGCCCTACGAGGGGAAGGTCCCGCCCATGCCGGCCTGGGGGGACGGGTATCGGGTCAACGTAGTTGGGTTGGTCCGTCACCCCGACGGCAACGTGACCAAGTACAGCCCGGAGATGCACATGGCCTGCGTGAGCCGCCTGGTTCAAAAGATCGAGGACCATGCGGACGAAATCGCCCAGGTTGAAGGCTACCATCTGGAAGGATGCAAGAATCTGGTCGTGGCTTACGGGACCGTGACCCGCTCGGCCTTCGAGGCGGTTCAGGAACTGCGGGGCAAGGGAAGGACGGATATAGGATTTCTCCGCCTGAAAATCCTCTGGCCCTTCCCGGACGGGAAAATCCGGTCCCTGATCAAGCAGGTGGAAAACGTCTTTTTCCCGGAAATGAACATGGGCTATCTGGTGCACCCGCTGAGGGAGAGCCTGCGGGACCGGGCGAAACAGTTTATCTCCATCCCCTTCCTCGGGGCCCTGCATTCGCCGGACCTGATCATCGGAGAGATAATAAAAGTCATCGCTAGATGAAAATGGCTCAAGGTGCAGGGCGCAAGGCAATGGGTGAAAAACATCCTGTCCCTTGGGCCTTGGGCCTTGCGCCCGAAAGGGTTTTTATGAAACACCCCATGCTGGAATACCTGAAGGAGACCGGAGCTTACGGAGACCGGTTCCCCACCATCTTCTGCCCGGGCTGCGGCATCGGGCAGGCTTTGAATTACACCCTGAATGCGGTCGACCGCATCATTAAAAAAGATAAAATTCCCCGGGACCATTTCTGTTTCATCGCCGGAATCGGCTGTTCGGCCCGGGTGACTTCCCATTACCTGGGCTTCGACGCCATCTGGTCGCTCCACGGCCGGGCGCCGGCCGTGGCCACGGGCGCCCTTCTGGCCCGGCCGGAACTGAGGGCCATCGTGGTCACCGGGGACGGGGACGCGGCGGCCATCGGGGGCAACCATTTCATCCAGGTCTGCCGCCGCAATCTGGACATGACCGTCCTGTGCCTGAACAACAACCTTTACGGAATGACCGGGGGGCAATCGTCCCCCACCACCTCGCGGGGAGTTCCTTCCACCACCGCCCCCTACGGGAACGTGGAGAATACCTTCGACCTTTGCGAAATGGCCATCACCGCCGGGGCCAACTACGTGGCCCGCTGGACCACCGCCCACCCCCAGCAGTGCATCCAGGCCCTGGAGAAGGGAATCCGGAAAAAGGGACTGTCCTTCATCGAGATCATGGTCCAGTGTCCCACCCATTGGAAGCAAGAACCGGCCAAGATGATGAAGAAATTCAAGTCCCAAGGGGTCCGGTTTTCCCCCGAGAAGAGGGCAGAAGGACTCAAAAAAGACCAGTTCTGGGTGGGGGAGTTCATGGACCGTGAGCGGCCGGAGTGGCTGGAGACGTACCAGAAGATCATGGATCGATTTCAACGACCGTAAGTCGCGAGGGCGGCAGGCGTAAGGGGAATAATTAATAACCCCTTGCGCTCTCACGCCTAACGCCTTACGGCATTATGATGAGGAGATTATGCCTAAACTTTACATAGAAGAGAAATACTGCAAAGGTTGCGGAATCTGCATCGAGTTCTGCCCGGCCAAGGTGCTGAAGCCGTCCAAGAAGATGAATTAATTCCCGGGGTTATTTCCCGCCCGAGAGCCAGGAGATGGAAAAGTGCAAGAAGTGCGGTCTGTGTTCCCTTCTCTGCCCGGACTTTGCCATCGTGGTATCCGATGAGGATTCCTGAATACCCGGATTCCGGCGCCTTCCGTAAAAAATTTAACTTGACATCCCCATTCCTGATGAATAACGATAGAATCTCTCCGGGCGACGGAGGTTGCTATTCGGACAACATTTTTGCCTCCGGGGATACCGAATCAACTGGGAAGACGAGGAAGGGATGAAAAGAGCCTGGCAAATCATGTGCGTAGCATTCATAGCCGTGTCGGCCCTAACGATTCTATTCTCTTTTGGTTACCCCTATGAAGACAAACTAGGCTTCGGGCCGGCCTTCTTCCCCGTCTGGCTGAGCCTGATCACCGGAGCCCTGGCGCTGGCCTTGTTCATCCAGACTACCTGGGGCGAGAGCGTGGTGGATCTTTCGGCGACTCTCCTACCCGATCGTCAGGGGCTGTGGCGGATCTTCCTGATCCTGATTGCCCTCCTGGGATGCCTGGCCCTCCTCGAGCCCCTGGGTTTCCGGATCACCTTGTTCCTGTTCCTCCTTGCTCTCCCCATGGGACTCGGGGCGGGCAACTGGTGGGTCACTCTGGTCATTGCCGTGGCCGGAAGCTTCGGAGTTTTTCATGTCTTTTACTATTTGCTGAAAGTGCCTCTGCCCGTGGGTATGTTCGGCATTTGAGGAGGATTTTTTGGACGCCCTCCAATACTGGATTCAGGGTTTTTCCGTGGCCACCATGCCGATGAACCTTCTGTACGCATTCATCGGTTGTATTCTCGGCACGCTCATCGGCGTCTTGCCCGGATTGGGCCCCGCGGCGGGGACCGCGATTCTGATCCCGGTCACCTTCAGCCTGGACCCCATCGGGGGGATTATCATGCTGGCGGCCATCTATTACGGAGCCATGTACGGTGGAACCATCACTTCGGTGCTGGTGAACGTGCCCGGTGAAGCCGCTTCGGTGATCACCTGCCTGGATGGGTTCCAAATGGCCAAACAGGGCCGGGGAGGACCGGCCCTGGGGATTGCGGCCATCGGCTCCTTCATCGGGGGCACCTTTGCCACCTTCTCCCTCATGGTGGTATCCTTGCCGCTGGCCACCCTGGCGCTGCGTTTTGGCCCGCCCGAGGTCTTCGCCCTGCTGGTCGTGGGCCTCTCCCTGGTCACCGGGCTTTCCGGGCGTTCCTTGCTGGCCGCTCTGATCATGACTCTTTTCGGCCTGTTGCTCTCCATGATCGGGATGGACCCGGTGCGGGGAGCCCCCCGTTTCACGCTCAGCATCCCCGCCCTGTACGATGGGGTGGGCTTCATCCCCGTGGTCATGGGTCTTTTCGGTGTGGGAGAGATCCTCCTGAGCATGGAAAAACCCGTGCTGGAAATTATCAAGACCAAGCTCACCGACCTCCTGCCCAAAGCAAAGGAATGGAAGCTATCCGCGGGGGCGATCGGGAGGGGGACGATCATCGGATTCTTCCTGGGACTCATCCCGGGGATCGGATCCATCATCCCCACCTTTCTCGCTTACGTCGTGGAAAAGAAAGTGTCCAAACACCCGGAGAAATTCGGCACCGGGGTCATCGAAGGGGTAGCCGCTCCGGAAACGGCCAACAACTCCTATGCCAACGCGGCCATGGTCCCCCTGCTCACCCTGGGGATCCCGGGATCTCCCACCCTGGCGGTGCTCATGGGGGCCTTCATCATCCACGGCCTCACCCCCGGCCCCTTCCTCTTCAAGGAACATCCCAATGTGGTGTGGGGACTGATCGCCAGCCTCTACCTGGGGAACCTCATCCTGCTCGTCCTGAACCTCCCCCTGGTGGGATTTTGGGCCAAGCTCCTCGAAATCCGCTATCAATTTCTCTACCCCGGCATTCTGCTCTTCTGCGTTCTGGGAGCCTACAGCCTGAACCAGAGCGTCTTCGATGTGGGGATCATGATCGGCTTTGGGGTCCTGGGCTACATCTTCCGGAAAATTGACTGGCCCCTGGCCCCCACCGTGCTGGCCCTCATTCTGGGGCCCATGATGGAGAGAAATCTGCGAACCGCCCTGGAGATGTCCGGGGGGGATTTGAGTATCCTGGTCACCCGCCCCATTTCCGCCGGCCTGCTGATCGTGGCCGCTGTCGTCCTGCTCACCCCGGCGGTCCGTCTTGTTGGCAAGCGGGCGGGAAAGGATGAGGGAGGCTGATGGTCAATCGATGGATTTTGAGGCCATGAATTCTCAGGATCCCATGGAAGTGGTTCGGAAAGCGAGATAAGCGAGGGTGAGCAATCGTTGCAGCGCCAGGCGGCAATTCTCGGCAGTGCCAACTTGGCTGATGGCTTGGGGAAACCCAAGCGGGTGAAAAATCAAACCGAAGGAGGAAGGTACATGAAAGGACGAATTTTCGTGAGTCTGGTAATGGGGGCGATCTTCGCTTTATCGGGAATCGCCTTTGCCCTGGATTATCCCAACAAGCCGATCAGCATCCTGATCCCCTACAACGCAGGGGGAAGTTCGGACGTGGGCGCCCGGATCGTGGCGAGCATCGCGGAAAAACAGATCGGTCAGCCCATCGTGGTCGTGAATAAACCCGGTGCCGGCGGGCAGGTGGGCTGGACGGAACTGGCCCGGCAGAAGCCCGACGGGTATCACCTGGGGGGGATCAATCTGCCCCACATTCTCTCCGCCGCCCTGGACCCGGAGCGAAAAGCCGTCTTCAAGCCCGAAGACATTGTCCCCCTCATCAGCCAGGCCCTCGACCCCACCACCATCTCGGTCAGGGCGGACAGCCCCTGGAAGAACCTGAAAGACCTCATCGCTGACGCCAAAAAGAAACCCGGCCAGATCCCCGCGGGGATTGTAGGCTACCTCCAGGATGACGAGATCGGCTACCTCCAGTTTTCCGAGGGTGCGGGGGTAACGTTGCGGCGGGTCTATTTCAACGGGGCCGCTCCGGCCATTACTGCCCTTCTGGGAAAACATGTGGACGTCCTTTTCTGCACCGTGGCGGATAACTACAGCCAGTGGAAGTCGGGCCGGATCCGCATGCTCACCATCATGGATAAGCAGAGAAACAAGTTCTACCCCGATCTGCCCACCACGGCGGAGCTGGGATTTCCCACCATTCTCTCCGCCTCCACCCGGGGCCTTGCCGGCCCCAAGGGGATTCCGGAGCCCATCCAGAAAAAGATCCAGGAAATTTTCCAAAAGGCCATGATGAGCAAAGAGCACATGGACAAACTGGAGAAAGCCGGCATGCCGGTCAAGATCATGGTGGGCAAGGAGTTTCAGGATTATTACTGGGAAAGCTACAAATTGGCCAAAAAGTGGGTGGATTACGTCCGTAAGAAATAGGCGCGTGCCAATTCGATGTAGGTCATGACCCGCAAGGGGCGATTCAGCCCTCGGCCTGAGACTTCGGTGAGTCGTTCGACCTGTAGGCTCCCGACAGGCTCAGTCGAGCCGCTCGGGCCGAAGGCCAATCGCCCCTCTGGGGTTTTCCCCCCTCTGCTGAATTTTCCCCGGTCCCCCGCCCCCCGGGGACCCATGATCCTCCTCGTTTTTGGTTGTTTATCCAACCATCTCCCTTTTGATGGAAGGGGACAACGTGGAAACGAATTCTTCGGGTGCCTTGCCAGCCGCCCAGGCAAATAGATTGGGCGAAGTGTTGGGTCCCAAGATTTCAATTTCACTCCCCAGAATGTCCCCGTCCTCCTCCTCGATGGCAAAAGGAGAAAATTCCATCCAGGGTTTCGAGGCATACTGAACCTTCTTGCCGTGCCACCACCCGTATCCAGTTTTTTCGATGTTTCTTGGAAGGCCGTGAGCATATCCCATGGCGGCGACGGCTGCATGGGATACCTGTTTGGGGCCAGCTTGGGCATAACCGATCGTCTCTGCTTCGGCCAAGGCATGGATATGGATCACCCTGGCATAAACGGTGAAGGGTAGCTTCAGTTCGGTCCATCGTCCCTCGGGCCGCAGGGGAAGAAGGCCCAGCGGCAGCATTCCGATTCTCACCCGATCGAGATCGTTACCGACTCCCCGCATGACGCAGGCACTATCCGCAAAATGCACCGGAGTGCCCGGAGCCGCCCGGCGGACTTTTGCGACGAAACGATCACATTCCTGCTGCAATTCCTCGAGGGAAGACACCACGCTGCGAGATGGATGGGAAAAGATTCCTTTGAGTTCCAGGCCCTTCCTTAGGGCATGTTCGATGGTGGCGACAATATCCTCCGGTTCGACACCAAACCGGCCGCCGAAAGATCGCATTTTCACCTGGACGCCGAATTTTTTGACCCCCTTATGTCGGGCCAGCTCCGTCCATTCATCGATCTGCTGCCTACCTCCTACGGCCGGTACCACCCTGCCGCTCCATACGAGGGGAAAGATTTCCGGGGGAAAGTAAACCGGGGGAATCGGGTATAACAGGAAAACGGGCTTGGTGTCGTCCAGGCGGTTGACCGCTCTGGCTGCCCGGCAATCTTCGACGCCATAACCGGCAATGTCTGCCGATACATGCCGGAGGCATTCAAGCCCTAACCCGTACAGGTTGGATTTGACCACCCAGACGGGCCGCGTACCCGGCCCGAGATGATCCAGGATAAGCGTCCAATTGTCATGGATGACCCTCGGGTCGATGACGATTCTTCTTAAGGTTTTGGGTCGCATATCCTGAAAAAATTCCTTGCCGATCTATCTTTCCGCAACGAGAAAATGCCGTGGAGAGGATGGAGGAATCAAAATGGCCATTCATTCGGCGAGGGCCTCTACTCCTTTCCTGATTCGCTCGATTCCCTCCTCCAGCCGTTCGGGATCAGCGGCAAAAGAGAGCCGCAAATGCCCCTCTCCTTTTTCTCCAAAAATGCTCCCGGGGATGAGGGCCACTTTTTGTTCTTGCACCAGATATTTTGCCAAGTCCCATGACGTCAAACCGAGCTTGGAAAAGTTGGGAAAGGCATAGAAAGTACCCTCCGGCATCAGGCAACTGACCCCTTCGAGGGCATTCAAACCCCGGTGAACCAGGAGGCGACGTTGATTGTATTGGCGAAGCATCTCTTGTATGCAACCCTGAGGGCCGGTCAGGGCGGCAAGGGCCGCCCGCTGAGCTACGGCCGTTACCCCGGACACCATATGCTCCATGAGCTTTTCCATCTCATCAATGATCACCCGGGGAGCGGTCACGTACCCGACGCGCCAGCCGGTCATGGCATAGGACTTGGAAAGGGTAAAAGCAGATATGGTCCGCTCTCTCATCCCTTCAAAAGAAGCAATACTGACATGATGGTTGCCGTCAAATACGATATGTTCGTACGGTTCATCCGACAGCACCATCAGGTCGTTCTCCCGGGCAAGGGCCGCAATTTCTCCCAATTTCGGCCCGTCGATCATCGCCCCGGTGGGGTTGGCGGGTGTATTGATAATCATCAGCTTCGTTTTATCTGTAACCGCCGCCCGGATGTCTTCCGGGTTAACTTTAAATTTGTTCCTTTCCTCCGCCGGGACCCGGACCGGAATCCCCCCGAAAAGCCGAATCTGCGAGTAGTAATCGTAACCGGGATCGACGACGATCACCTCATCCCCCGTTTCAACCACGTGCAAACAAGTATTGAATACGACCTGCATGGCCCCGACAGCCACAAAAATTTCTGTCTCCGGGTCGGCTGCAAAATGGTTTTCTCTTTTCAGCTTTTCGGAAATCGCCCATCGTAAATCCTGGAATCCTTTCGCCGGCGGATAGCGCGTAAATCCGTCATCCAAAGCCTTCTTTGCGGCTTCACGGATAAATTCCGGAGTGTCGAAATCCGGCTGGCCAATCCCCAGATTGATCACTCCGGGAATTTCATCCGCCAGGGAAAACATCACCCGGATGCCCGACCACTCCACGCCCCTGTTTCGGCTCGCGAGTCGCATATCTTCTTCCAGGGTCGATGACTTATTGCCGATAAACCCAGAAACCTCCAACAGACCATCAAGCGTCCCGCAAAGAAGAAATCGCCCCAACCATCGGACCCGATGAGGGGATCCTCTCGCGGTCCCGCCCCATGCCCCACGCAATCTAGGAGCTCATCGATCGAGGTTCATCTAAGTTCAGGAGTTTCGCCGGGTTCCTTTTCATCATTTTTTCCAGGACCCCTTCGGGCACCCCTTCTTGGAGGAACGCTGCCACTGCCATACGAATTCCCTCCGGCGGCGGCGGGCCGTAGACTTGTCCTAAATCGGAACCCAGGGTCAGCCGCTCTCCCTTGAACTCCATGATCCATTCCACAAACTCGGACAGCTTTTGTTCGTGGAAAACAGGAGAAAGAAGTGTCAAGACTACATACTCGATATAAGCACCCTTCGCCATCAGTTGTTTCTGATCCTCCAGCGACAATTTGGCCAGAGCCCAGTTGGCGTGCGTGACCGATACCTTCGTAACCCCACGCTGGACGGCCTCGTCTACGAGCGCAAAAATTTCATCGCGATGAAGATGTCCGGTACCCAGACAGATATCCGCCTCCGCAATCAGATCGAGAATCTTTAACACTTCCGGTTTGATTTTAGCATTCTCATCAAAAATTGTGAGCCCATCCCCGGCGAGCTGTTTGCCGGCACGGGTAAGGCCCGGATAGTCCGCAATGCCATAGTAGTCTTGATGCCATTTGGAATGGTTGGTCGGCATGAAAACCATTTTGGCACCATATTTAATTCCCGTATCCACCACATAAGGATTGAACCCGCCGATGGATCGATTCAGGATGACACAACCGATGCTTTTAACCCCCGGAATCATGCGATTTGCATAGTAAGCCCGCCCGCAAGTGATCATATCGTGGTCCTTTAAGACATTGGCCCGCATCCCGTAATCAACGGCGACCCTGGCCAGTTCCACATCATCCAGCAGGCGATTAAAAATGGCCGGTGCGGTATGACAATGTAAATCAACAGCCCCGCGCATCAGGTCTCGACTCTTAGACATGGTTCTATCCTCCTTTGATGGCTTAGGTCCTTATCTTTACCCGGAAGATGGATGATGGTCCTGACTCGGCGATCCTTTCCTGAATTCCATTCTACCTCTTCAAGGGCCCGGAAGGACGAGATCCTTATCAAGATCCATTGGAGCCCCGAATTCCGGCAGAGCCGGAAAATTTATTTGGATCATCTCCAAATTCGTTGAAAACCAAAGAGCTGGTCTTTTCAGAATTTCCTGTGATTTCATGGGCCCGGAAGAAAAGTCATCTTGCTTGCAATCATGAGGCGCATATCTCTCCCCACCGGT
>LJUR01000183.1 GCA_001304105.1 Deltaproteobacteria bacterium SM23_61 | reverse complement strand
TTACGGACCCGGTCGGCCGCTTCCCCTGCCAGATGGATCTTGCCTGCAAGGTCCACTGCTTCTCCCGGGGCGATGATCTTTTCCGCTATCTTCTCCTGCTCCGCCAGACGGGAAAATTCTTCTGGAGTCATGGCCGCTTCCAGCGTGAATTTCCCGGAGCGCGTGCGTCTCAGTCCTGCCAGATGGGCTCCGCAACCCAGCGCCCGGCCAATATCCGCGCAAAGGGTCCGGACGTAGGTCCCCCGCCCGCAGGTAACCTCCAGGGTCGCCAGGGGGAAGGAAAACTCCCTTAAGGAGAGAACATGGACCATGGCTTCTCGTTCCGCCACCTCGGGCGTTTCTCCGGACCTTGCCCGGCGGTAAAGGGGAATCCCTTTTTGCTTGATCGCCGAATAGAGGGGCGGCTTCTGGCGGATCTTCCCGCGGAATTGACCGAGCACCTCTTCTACCTTCTGAGCGGTGCAGGAAAATCCTTTTTTCTCCGCGGTGATCTTTCCATCCGCATCCAGGGTGTCAGTCTCCTGCCCCAGCTTCATCGTAGCGATATACTCCTTGGTGCCCTCCAGGTTGAAGGGAACCAGCTTGGTCGCTTCTCCCAGATAGATCGGCAGTACCCCTGTGGCATTGGGGTCCAGAGCCCCCCCGTGACCCACCCTTCGGATTCGCAGCCTTTTCCTCACCCAGGCGACCACATCGTGAGAGGTCCAGCCTTGGGGCTTATCAATGACCAGGACTCCGTTCAAAGAACTGCCCTTACCGCTTCCAGAATCTTAGCCTTAACCTCGGACAGACCTCCATCCACCGTGCACCCGGAGGCCGCGGGATGCCCCCCTCCCTGGAACTGTCCCGCAATCCTGGCCACATCCACGGCGCCCCTCGAGCGCATGCTGACCCGGTACTCCCGGGGGGTGACCTCGCGGAAAAGCACGGCCACTTCCACGCCCCGGACCGACCGGGGGAAGTTGATGAAGTCTTCGCTCATGGCCACGGTCGCCCCGGCCTCCTTTAGCATCTGCTGGGTTAAAACTACGGAGCTTACCCGACCCTCCTCCAAAAGCTCCAATGTATCCAGCACCCGGGGCAAAAGGCGAAGACGGGGAAGCGGCTGGGTGTCGTAGATCTTCTGCGAAACCTCCCAGGGGTCCACCCCGGCAAGGAGACACGCCCGGGCGGCGGCGAAGGTCTGCGGGGAGGTATTGGAATAATGAAAAGAGCCGGTATCGGTCAGAAGACCCGTGTAGATATTCTCGGCCACCTCCCGGGTCAGGGGAACCCCCAAAATTTGAACCAGGTCCAAGATGATCTCGGCGGTGGAACTCGCCTGGGGATCGACCAAATTCAGATCTCCGAAGAAGCCATTGCTCACGTGGTGATCGATGTTGACGATTTTGCCGATTTCTTTCACTCTGTTGAATTCTTCACCCAGCCGGGCCCGGTCTCCGCAATCCAGGGCGAAAACCATGTCGAACCGGCCGTCTGACGGGGCCTGATGAATGACCTCCTGGGCTCCCGGAAGAAAGGTCAGGACTTCCGGAACCGGGTCCTGCGTAAGGATTCGCACTTCCTTTCCCAGGCCCTTCAGAGCCAGACCCAGCGCCAGGATAGAGCCGATGGCGTCTCCCTCCGGGTTCTGGTGGGTGGAGATTAAAAAGCTCCGGTACCCTCGCGTTTCTTCAGCGATCTTCCGGAGAATTTCCTTCCTCTTCTTCTTTGATAGCCTGGATGAGACGGTCGATCCGGTTTCCATAGTCGAATGAGCGATCCACTTTGAATAAAAGGTCGGGAATGAACCTCAGTCGCAGCTCCCGGCCCAGTCCTTTTTTAATGTAGCCGGCCGCGCTCTGCAACCCATGGAGGGCGGCTTCTTCCCGGCTATGTTCCCCCATGGCGCTGAAGAAAACCGTAGCCTGCTTCAGGTCTTCGGTGACTTTCACCCCGGTGAGGGTCACCGAGCTCAGCCGGGGGTCGCTCAGGTCTCGCCGGAGCATTTCCCCGACCACTCGCCGAATCATGTCCCCCACGCGGTCCGATCGTTTATAAACCATAAGAATCTATTCACCACAGAGACACAGAGAACACGGAGAAAAATTCATATGATAAAAATACCCGGTCTTTGGAATTCCCTTCGTCCGTTGGCCTTTATTCTTTTGACTAATTATATTTCCTCTGTGGTCTCTGTGTCTCTGTGGTAAAATCAAACATTCATGATTTCGATCTGCGAGTCGGTCACCTCGGCCAGGTTGGTGTTCTCGATGAAATTCAGCACCTGGTCCAGGATGGAATTGACCCGCTGCCGGTCATTGGAGACGGTGCAGATCCCCAGCACCGCCTTCTGCCACAGGTCCTGATCCTCCACCTCGGCGATGGAGATGTTGAACCGCTGCCGGGCCCTTTCCACGACGCTCTTGACCACCTGTCTTTTTCCTTTGAGGGAATAATTCCCGTGGAGCAGGAGTTCGAGGCGGCAAAGCCCGATGACCACGACCTGTCTCCTCCGTTTTACAGATGGGCGGTGACTTTCTCGACCACATAGGACTCAATGACATCATTCACCTGAAAGTTCTGAAATCCTCCCACGGTGATCCCGCAGTCATAGCCCGAGACGACCTCTTTCACATCGTCCTTGATCCGTTTCAGCGTGGCAATTTCCCCCTCGTGGATGGTTTTACCGTCCCGGACCACGTGGGCCTTGGAGCCCCGGAGGATCTTTCCCTCAAAAACCATGGAGCCGGCGACGACCCCCACCCGGGAGATGTTGAAGAGCTGGAGCACCTTGGCTTTCCCCGTCAGCCTCTCCTCGTAAACCGGCTCGAGGAGCCCCTCCATGGCCTTGCGCACATCCTCGATGGCGTCATAAATCACGTTGTAAAAACGAGTGTCGATCTTTTCCTGTTCGGCCACGACCTGGGCGCTGGGTTCCATCTTCACGCCGAAGCCCAGGATGATGGCCTCGGAGGCCGAAGCCAGCATGCAGTCCGACTCGTTGATCGTCCCCACGGACGAATGGAGGATGTTCACCCGGACGGCTTCGGTGCTCAATCTCCCGAGCGCCTCGGCCAGCGCCTCGATCGATCCATGGACATCCGCCTTGATGATGAGGTTCAGGTCTTTGACGACCCCCTTTTTCATCTTCTTGTAGAAATCCTCCAGAGTCACCCGGGAAGATTTGGCCAGCTCCAGTTCCCGCTGCTTCTGCGTCCTTTGCGCGGCCAGATCTTTGGCCTTCTTCTCATCGGACACCACCACGAAGGGCTCTCCTGCCTGGGGAACACTCGAAAACCCGATGACCTCCACGGGGGTGGAGGGGCCGGCCTCTTCGATCTTTTCCCCCCGGTCGTTGATCATCGCCCGGACCCGCCCGAAATACGTCCCGGAGACAAAGGAATCCCCCACATGCAGGGTTCCATCCTGCACCAGGATCGTGGCCACCGGTCCCCTTCCCCGGTCGAGTTTGGCTTCGATGACCGTTCCGGTCATGGCCCGGTTGGGGTTGGCCCTGAGTTCCAAAACCTCCGCCTGGAGAAGGATGAGCTCCAGAAGCTCCTGGAGCCCGATCTTCTGCTTGGCCGAGATTTCGGCCATGATCGTCTCGCCGCCCCAGGCTTCGGGCACCAATCCGTATTCAGTCATGTTCTGCTTGACCCGATCGGGGTTGGCGTTCGGCTTGTCGATCTTGTTGATGGCTACGATCAGAGGAACATTGGCGGCCTTGGCGTGGTTGATGGCTTCCACGGTCTGGTTCATCACTCCGTCATCCGCGGCCACGACCAGGATGACTATGTCCGTGACCTTGGCCCCCCGGGCGCGCATGGCGGTAAAGGCTTCATGGCCCGGGGTATCCAGGAATACCACCCTGCGGTGGTCCACCTCCACTGAATAGGCCCCGATATGCTGGGTAATCCCTCCCGCTTCCCCGGCGGTCACATTGGTCTGCCGGATGGCGTCTAGAAGAGAGGTCTTTCCGTGGTCCACATGCCCCATGATCGTAACCACGGGGGGACGGGGAACGAGATCTTCAGCCCGGTCTTCCCGCTCTTCGATCACATCTTCCAGTTCTAATCCGGTCTTCTCCACTTCGTAGCCGAAGTCGGCGGCCACCAGCGAGGCAGCCTCGGCATCGATGGCCTGGTTGATGGTTACCATCATCCCCAGTTCCATCAGTTTCTTAATGACTTCGGACGACTTGACCCCCATGCGTTTGGCAAACTCTCCCACTAGAATGGCTTCTGAAATTCGGATCTTCCTCTTAATGGCCTTGGGAACGGTAATCTCCGTTTTGGCCATTCGGGCCCGGACGGCCCCCTTCTGCCTCGATTCTCGTTCGAAGATAAAAGGCCTGGCGCCCTGTTCCTCCCGAACATAATCATGATCCTTGAAGGCCCGTTTCTTCGTGGTGATGACCCGAACCCGGTTGGGTTTGCCCTCTTCCATCACCTCCACATCTTTTCGAAGTTTCCGCTTCCGCCGGCCCCGCTCTTCTTCCCCTGGGGCGGGGGGAGCCGGCCGGGCACCCGGGGCGGGGGCGGGACGCTGGAGGATGATCGGAGGCTGGGGGGGAGAAGGAGGCCTTCTCTCCACGGAGGGGTGTTCCCGCTCTCTCACCAGGGAGGGCGGGGGAACCGCGGGTCTTTCGATGATCTTGGCCGGTTCATACCTCTTCTTCGGCTTCTTGGGCGGTTTCTCGGGGGGCCCGGGCTTCTCTGCCGGGGGAACCCCTTCGACTTTCGGCTCTGCTTCCTCTGGTCTCAGCGTAGCTTCAGCCGGAACTTCGCCTTTCTTTTCCTCTTTCTTCACCGGGGGGATGGGAGCGCCGCCGGGCGCAGGGACGGCTTTCATTTCTTCGCCCTTCGGAGGGTGGGCCTCCGTGACCTTTTCCCTCGGTGCCTCCACCGGGACTCCAGCCACGGCTCGGGCCGCTTCGGGTCTGGCCTCTTTTCTGGCCACCGGGGGTTTGACCTCCCCTTTCTTCCCCACGGGAGGTTTTCCCTCGACAGGAGCTCTTGCTTCTTCTTTCGCGGGAGGAGTCGGCGCCGGGGCAGGCTCTTCTCTCATCACGCGCCGGCGGATGACCGTGGGCTTCACCCGTTGCTCGACCACGCCCTCTTTCTTGGAGAGATTGATCTGATTCTTGACCCTTTCCACATCGGATTCTTCCAGGGTACTCTGGACGCTCTTGACGGGAGAGCCCATCTTTTCCAGGAGCTTGATCAGATCCTTATTCTCCATATTCAATTCTTTGGCCAGCTCGTGAACTCTCACTTTTGTCACCGCTGATTCCCCCTTCGATGCGCTTCGCGATCTCCTGCCGCCTTGGGTCCGTGCTTATTCCTTCTTATCTTCCTTCTTTTTATCCAGATGCGCCCGGGCTGATTCGAGCAGCTTTCCTGCTTTCTTCGGGCCGATCCCTTCGATTTTGGTCAGTTGATCGATGGTGGTCTGGCTGAGATCGGCCACGGTCAGGAACCCGGCCTGGTTCAGCAACTGGGCGGTCTTTTCCCCCACGCCGGCGATCTTCGCCACCGTGTCCATCCCCCGCGAGGCGATCTCGTCCAGAGCGAGCTCGGGGCGTTCCGGTTTGGCCTCGCTGCGGATGTCGATTTTCCAGTCGGTCAGCTTGGCGGCCAGGCGGACATTCTGTCCCCGTCGCCCGATGGCTAGAGATAGTTGGTCATCCTCGACGATCACTTCCATGGATTTGGCTTCCTGGTTGATGATGACCTTGGAGATTTCGGCCGGGGCCAGGGAATTACAGACAAAGCTGGCCGAGTCCTCGCTCCAGGGGATGATGTCGATCTTTTCGCCCCGGAGTTCCTGAACCACCGCTTGGACCCTGGAGCCTTTCATTCCCACGCAGGCCCCCACCGGGTCCACATCGGAATCCCGGGAATAAACGGCGATCTTGGCCCGGCTCCCGGGCTCCCGGGCGGCGCTGATGATCTTCACGATTCCCTCGGAAATTTCCGGAACTTCCAGCTCGAAGAGCTTGATCACGAAGTTAGGGTTGCTGCGGGAAAGGATGATCTGGGGCCCTTTGGGGGTCTTGCGCACATCCAGAACGTAGGCCCGGATCCGGTCTCCCGGTTTGTATGTCTCTTTGGGAATCAACTCCTGCTGGGGAACGACCGCTTCGGCCCTTCCCAAGTTGACGATGATCGATCCCCGCTCGAACCGCTGGACCGTGCCGGAGATGACCTCTCCTTTGCGGTCTTTGAAATCATCGAAGATATTCTCCCGCTCCGCATCCTTGACCCGCTGAATAATCACCTGCTTGGCTGTCTGAGCGGCAATCCTTCCGAACTCGGTGACATCGATCTTGGTCCCCAGGCTGTCGCCGACCTGGACCTCGGAATCCAGATCCTTGGCTTCCTTAAAGGAGATCTCCGCGGGAGGGTTCTTCACCTCCTTGACCACCGTCTTGAACTGGAAGAGCTCAACCTCCCCGGCTTCCTCGTTGAAATGGGCCTCGATCTCCTGTTTGGTGCCGTATTTCTTCCTGGCCGCCGCCAGGAGGGCCTGCTCGAGAGCCTCAATGAGAATTTTCCGGTCGATCCCCTTGTCCTTCCCCACCTGGTCAATGATACGACTTAGTTCCGAAGCCATGGCTTCATCCCCTTCCTCATCAATCTATCTCCAAATTGGCCTTGGCGATACCCTGGAGGGGAAGCTCGTAGACCCGCTGTTCCACTTCCACCCGCACCCGGTCCCCCTCCAGGCCCAGCAGAGTCCCCTTGAAGTTTCTTCTCCCTTCGAGGGGTTCGTACAACTTGATCTTAACCATCTGATTCCGAAATCTATTGAAGTCCTCCGGCTTTTTGAGCGGGCGGGTCAGCCCGGGGGAGGAGACCTCCAGGATGTAGGCGCTGGGAATCAGGTCTTTCACTTCCAGGATTGCGCCCACTTCGTGACTCACCCCGGCACAGTCATCCAGACTGACTCCCCCTTCACGATCCAGGTAAATCCGCAGGACCCAGCCCTGACTCTCGCGTTGATATTCCAGGTCGACCAACTCAAATCCCTGGGATTCCAGGATGGGTTCTACGACCTCGCGTACTTCTTGTAGCAGCTTCTCAAATTTCAACCGGATATTTTCCTTGGGCCAAAAAAAAGTGGGCCCGAGAGCCCACTTTGCGGGCGACCAGATTCGAACTGGCGACGTCAAGCTTGGGAAGCTTGCATTCTACCCCTGAATTACGCCCGCCTGATAACCCAAAATCATCATAGCCAAATCATCAAAATTTGTCAATATTTTTTAGGAATTGCAGGGCTTCCCGCCGGGTTTGCACCTGGCCGGATATTTCCGCCTCCCGCAGCTTGTCCAGGAGCGATCCCACCAACTCCCCCTGGGAAATTCCCAGGCTTTCCATGATCTGCTTCCCGGTGAGCAGGGGCTTGCCGGGACGGCGGGCAAATTCCTCAAAGTAATAGCGGAGAAGAATTTCCGTAATCTTCTTGATTTTCTTTGCTTCTTCACTCATTCCGGGGCGGAAGGGCCATCGGAATGGGGATCGACTCGAAGCCATGGCGTTGGATAAGGCCAGAAGCGCGAGGTCGATCCCTTCTCTTCCCAGGTCTTGGAAGAAACGGTATTTGGCCCGCCCGGTCACTTCCTGCGCCTTGACCAAGCTCTGGATCCGCATATGCTGGCGGGTCATCTCGGAGATGATCCTGATCGTTCTCCGGCTGACTTTCAGCCTCCGGGCAATGGCCATATTGATTTTCTGCCCTTCCTGGTCGTGGTCGAGGAAGCGTGGAGTTCCCTTCTCCTCTTGCCGGCACGCCGTGGGGGCCTTTCCCGAGTCATGGAAAAAGGCGACGAATTTAAACAAGGCTTCCCGGGAGATCCCTTCTTCTTCATTCTGGGAAAAATGGTTTTTAAGGAAATCAACCCATTCGGCTCCCCGGTCTGAAGCCCGGGGTTTGCTCAGGGTTGATACTGAGCGGCGCTTTTTACCCCGATTTAAAAATCCGGGTTTGGCGCCGTCGAACGTAGCAACACCGGAGGGATAGAGATCTGCCAGGTGGGTGAGAATGAATTCCCCCGCCTCCACCGTGCGCAGCGCATGGTCCAGAAGGGATGGAGCTGAGTCAATCCCTAAATTGAGATTCTCCCACCCCCGCACCTCCGGAAAGATCTCCTCAAGCAGACCGGCCTGATGAAGCTTCCGGAGAAAGCTTCCGGCCCCTTCTTCTCCCAGGGCCAGGAAGAATTCCGTCCGGATTCTCTCCCCCGCCGGGCGGCGGATCAGTTCCCGGTTTCGATGGATCATCCTCAGGGTTTCTTCGTCGACGGAAAACCTGAGGGTCGAGGCAAACCGGAAAGCCCGGAGCATCCGCAATGGATCCCGGCGCAGGGATTCTTCCGAGTTGGCTCGCAGAATTCTTTTCCCAATATCCTTCAGCCCGTCCAGGGGATCGATGAAGCAGGGTTCGTCGGGGGAGGCCAGGTCTTTCAGGTGGATGGCGATGGAATTGACCGTGAAATCCCTCTGCCGCAGGTCTTCGAAGATATCCTTCCCCTGCAATCGGGAAAAATCGAGCTCCGTTCTCTTCTTTTTCTTCTTGAGGACCACCCTCCAGGTCCCGAAGGTCTCATCCAGCGGAAAGGCATGACCCTCGATCTCCCGGGCTACCTCTCTGGCCAGGTCCTCCGCATCCCCCTGGATTCCGAAATCAAAATCCTTCCCCAAAGGCCTCTCCAGAAGAAGGTCCCGAATCGCCCCCCCGACGAGATAGACTTTTTCGCTTCTCTTTTGAGACAGACGGTTTACGGTGCGAAGGATTTTGTTCTTCTTTAAAAGCCTTGCATCCATGGCTTTCCAGGACCTTTCTTCTCCTGATTCCGGACCGGTTCCTTCTTTTTCCGGCGGATGACCTGAAAAGGCTCAAGGTTGCCAGAACTTGTTTCTGGATCGGATCCTGTAAAATCCCACCTTCCTGGGCTTTTTCTCTTGCCCCCCTGCGGAAGGCGTCGGAGGGCACGGCCGTGAGTCCCTACCCCAGCAATAAAATCCCCGAGACGAACAGAATTCCAGCCACAATTTTCCTGAATTGCCCCTCGGTAACCCGGACATGAATTTTGTGACCCAGGATCGTTCCCAGCACCAAAGCCGGTATGAGGCCCAGGCAGAAGAAAAGAAGATCGGCGCTTAAAAGACCCGAGAAGGCAAAGACCAGGGTGCGCCAGGAATAATCCACGGCAAACATCCCGATCAGGGATGCCCTCACGACCTCCTTTTCTCTCAGCCGATAAGCCAGATAGGCGACAAAGGGAGGCCCGCTGGTGCCAAACAACCCGCCCAGGATCCCTCCCCCGGCCCCCGCCAAAATGCCCCAATTCGCGGAAAGGTTCCTTGATCTCTCCTCCCGGTCTCCCCTCCAAAAATAGAAGGCGAATAGTATAACGAAGGCTCCCAAAGCCCTCTTCAGCAAGGGATCTCCGAGGGTCTGCAAAAAATAGGTCCCCAGAAGAGTACCCAGAACGGCCCCTCCGATCATGGGAAGGAGGGTGCTTTTATGAATCTTCGGGTAAACCTTGGCAATCAGCAAAAAGGTGAAACCCACTTCCAGGAGCGATTCTAAGGGAACGACAAGTTTCAGGTCAAACAAGAGGGCCAGGAGAGGGACGCTGATCAGCGCGCTCCCGAAACCGGTGAGCGCCCGGGTTAAAAAGGCAAAAAAAATGATCAGGCTGCCCCCTGCCAAAGAGAAAAAGGAGATCTCCATGAAAAGCCCCTCTTCCCTATCTTTCCTGGCGTTTGCGGACCGCTTCCCGGTGGCCTTCCAGGTTTTCCATCCGGGCCAGATCCATGGCCGGCAGGGAAAGCCTTTTCAGGCCCTCGGGGGAAAGGCAGATGAGGCTGGACCGTTTGAGGAAATCGTAGACTCCCAGGGGAGAAGAGAATCGCGCCGTTCTGCCGGTGGGCAGAACATGGTTGGGGCCGGCCACATAGTCACCGATGGGCTCGGGGGAGAGGTGGCCCAGGAAGATCGCTCCGGCATTTTCAATTTTCGGTAAAAGATCCCACGGATCCTTTACCGCCAGCTCCATATGCTCGGGAGCGAGTTCATTGGCGATCCGGGTCGCCTCCCGAAGGTTTTTTACGATCAAGAAGGCGCCAAAACTCTCCAGAGACCTCCGAGCGATGGTTTCCCGGGGAAGCTCCGCCAGTTGTTTCCGAACTTCCAGCCGAACCTTTTCGGCAAATCCCTTTGCGGTGCAGATCAGGATCGCCGCGGCCTGTTCGTCGTGCTCGGCCTGGGAGATCAGGTCGGCGGCCAGGAAAGAGGGCTCTCCGCTTCCATCCGAAATAATGAGAATTTCGCTCGGCCCGGCGACGGAGTCGATAGACACCTCGCCGAAAACCAGTCGTTTGGCTGCGGCCACGTAAATATTCCCCGGCCCGACAATTTTATCGACCTTGGGGATGCTCTTCGTCCCGTAGGCCATAGCGCCGATGGCCTGCGCCCCCCCGATCTTGAAAATCCCTCCCACTCCAGCGATGCGAGCTGCAACCAGGACGGCGGGATTCAAATACCCTTGGGGCGCGGGGCAGGCCATAAGGATTTCCCGGACTCCCGCCACTCTCGCCGGAATGGCGTTCATCAGTACGCTGGAAGGATAGGCCGCTTTCCCGCCGGGAACATAGATTCCCACTCGCTCCACGGGCCGGACGACCTGCCCCAGGATCGTTCCATCTTCTTCGGCGAAGGACCAGGACTTTTGAA
>LJUR01000182.1 GCA_001304105.1 Deltaproteobacteria bacterium SM23_61 | reverse complement strand
GTATCCACGCCCAGGCCCACTTTCACCTTAATTTTTTTGAAACCCTGCCGGACCAGGTCTTTGGCCTCCTTCACCATCTCCGGCCGCTCCATGAGCATGATGGAAGAGGCGTAGGCTTCCAGCTTCTCATGATGCCGGCCTCCCAGAAGGCGGGAGACGGGCTGGTTCATGGCCTTCCCGATCAAGTCCCAGAGGGCGATGTCCACGCCGCTGATGGACTCGATCATGAACCCCTTCCAGTGACCCCGGCTCTTCATGGTGGAGAACATTTTCTCCCACAGGACGTCCACATTCCCGGGGTCGGCTCCCAGGACCACGGGCTTCAATATGTTCTGCACCACCTCCCGGGCGGCAGATGGACCCAGGCGGGTCAGGGCTTCCCCGTAGCCGATCAGCCCGTTATCCGCCTCCACTTCCACGAGGGTGGCGGTCATCTCCGCCATCACGATTCCCGCGATCTTCCAGGGTTTGGCCAGAGGAACAGAAAGCGTGTAGGATCGAACATCGGTGAGTTTCATCGCTGACCTGCCTTTCCCAGGATTTCCCATTCATCCATCAAAAACCCGAAAAACTCAAAAATCGCGCCCGTCCCTAGCCACAAAAAGGGGGTCCAATGGGACGGGAATAAAACAGGGGAATCAAAAAATCCATGGAAAATTCCTTGTCTCCCTCATCCGAGGAGGGAGATAAGGAAATGGAGAACCGACGGTTGCCTTTGAACCGAACGTCCAAAGCTAAAAATTCAGCCCGATCTTGAAGATGCAGAAATCCCGCTGTCCCAGCTTTTCGGCCTTGCACAGCTTGCCGGAAGCCACGGCGATCACCTCGTCAAAGATCCGTTTGCCGGCGTCCTTTACGCTCTCTTTTCCCTGGACCACCGAGCTGACGTTGATGTCGATGTTGTCCTTCATCTTCTTGGACGTCTCGGCATTGGCCGTGATCTTGATCACCGGGGCGATGGGCGACCCGGTGGGCGTTCCCCTCCCGGTGGTGAACACCGCGATCTGGGACCCCCCGGCCATCATGCCGGTGAGCTGGTCGATGTCGTGCCCGGGGGTGTCCATGAGAACCAGGCCCTTCTTCGTGGGCGGGTAAGCGTACTTAATCACCTCTTCCAGCGCTTTGGTTCCCCCCTTGTAGATGCAGCCCAGGGATTTCTCCTCGATGGTGGTGATGCCCCCGGCGATGTTTCCCGGGGCGGGGTTTGCCCCGCGGATATCCTGTCCCGTGGCGATGGCCTCTTTCTCCCACCAGGCGATGAGGTCCAGGACCTGCTGGCCGATCTCCGGGGTCCGGGCCCTCCTGGCCAGCAGATGCTCCGCCCCGATCAGCTCCGTGGTTTCCGAAAGAATCACTGTCCCGCCTTCTTCGATGATCAGATCACTGCAGGCCCCCAGGGCCGGGTTGGAACCCAGGCCGGAGGTATAATCCGAACCGCCGCACTCGGTGGAAAAGATCAGTTCGGAGACGGGAATCGGCTCCCGCTGGAGCTTGGCCGCATCGGCCAGCATCTCCCGGAGAATCTTTTTCCCCTTGGCCGCGGTCTTTTTGGTACCCCCCACTTCCTGGATTTCGATAAATTCCACCCGCTTTTTACCGGGGGCCAAGGCCTCGGCAATCTCCTTGGCCGGCAGGTTCTCACACCCGTTTCCAACCACCAGCACGGAAAAGACATTCGGATTGAGGCCGAAGCCGACCAGGGTCCGCTTGGTCTGGGCCCGGTCTTCGCCCACCTGGGCGCAGCCGAACACGTTGGGCAGGTAAACGGATCCCTTCATGTTCCGGGAGATCATTTCCGCCGCTCCCTGGGAGCAGACCACACTGGGAATCACCAGAACGTGGTTCCGCACCCCCACTTTTCCGTCCGGTCTCCGGTACCCCTGGAATTCCATCAGGCACCTTCCTTTCTTCCCCGGTGGCTGACGACGTTGTGGACATGAACGTGCTCCCCTTTGGCAATCGGCGCGGTGGTCCTGCCGATGGGTTCGCCATACTTGATCACGTCCGCCCCCTCATCGATTCCCCGAAGGGCGAATTTATGGCCCATGGGAATGTCCGACAGGAGTTTGATCTTTTCCGCCCGCCCCTGCACTTCGAGAGAGACCGTGCTGCCGGTCTTCATGGGCGTGACGGCCGTGGCTACGTTGTCCTTTTCATTGATGACCACTGCCTTTGACCTGGCTGCCATATCCAACCTCCTTGATGGGTGGTCTAAAATCTTCCAGCAAAAATATATTCAAAATACCCCAAAACAAAAAAATTTTGCAACCTCTTTTCATCTCCATTCTGGAATCCGAGGCAAATGAAGCCCATCTTTCGCACGGCCACATAGGTATAATGGTTATTCGTTATTCGTTACTCGTTACTCGTTACTCGTTAATCGTTCACCTGCTACTTGTTTGCTGCTTTTTGGTCATTGGCCATTGATCATTTCTCTATGCTCTATGCTCTATGCTCTATGCTCTATGCTCTTTGCTCTTTGCCCTTTGCTTCCTGTCCCCTACACCCTACACCCTGCACCCTGCACCCTGTACGCTGCACCCTGTCCCCTGCACCCTATTTCTTCCCCCCGGCCATCATCCGGCTCTCCGGCATGGACCGGAGTCTCAGCATGGCCCAAGGCCCGATCAAAGCGACCAGGCCCAGCATGCTGAAGGCCCACCCCCAGTTGGGGAGGTAACCGAGTGTCCGCTGTATCTCCCCCGGGTTGGTGATATCCAGCACCAGTCCGAAGGCCGTGGGAGCCACGGCGCCGACCCCGAAGCCGATCAGGGACCGCAGGGCCAGGGCGGTCCCCAAGAAATTGAAGGAGACAAGCTCCGACAGACCGGAGGAATAAACCGGGGATTCGGCGATCACCGCAAAACCGTAGGCCAGCCCCACGATCATCACCCACAGGATCGGGCTGCCGATCAGCCAGCCGAAGGAGAAGGAGCAGGATATGCTGACGGCCATCATGGCGATGATCACCGCAGTACGCCCCCAGCGGTCCGACCAGTAGCCCGCGGCCGAGGTGGACACAACTCCCATCATGTACATGACCGAAGAGAAGACCGCCCCGGACTGGAGGGCCTGGTCCTGATTCAATCCCATGGCCAGGTAACAGGCTACCAGGAAGGCGGGCGTCCAGGAACGTTGCCCTTCCAGCTCCCAGGTGTGGGCGCTGTAGCCGGTAATCATCAGGAGGGCTGGCCGGTTGGCCAGGACTTCCTTCTTCAGCATGTTCCCCTGGGGCTCGGGTTTTCTTTCGGCCATTCCCCAGAGAATGAAAATGGGAATCACCGCCCCCAGGATCGGCCCCAGGGAGGTCAGGACAAAAGTGGTTTGCCAATCATATCGCGCCACCAGCCAACCGGTGGCGGCCAGCGAGCCGGCGTGCCCCAGCGATCCGGCTCCAATGAAGAATCCCATGGCCCTTCCGCGATGGGTGCTGAAAAAGTTCTCGGAGATCAACTTCAGAACCGGGGTATACGTGCCGCCGAGACAGAGTCCCATCAACCCCCGCAGCAGGAAAGCAGAGAGGTAAGACCGGGAAAAAAATGCAAAGAGGAGGGAGGAGGCGGCAAAAGCGATGGAGGAATAGAAAAAGACCTTCTTCGGGCTCACCCAATCGGAGAGGGCAGCCATGGCCACGATGGAGATGAGGAACCCGGTATGGTAAGCGGAGAGGACGGAACCGGCGGCGGTATTGGACATCTGCCATTCTTTCTGGAGGACCGGGATGAGGACGGTATAGTTTTGCAGGCACAAGTGGAGAAAGAGCCGGGTGGAGCAGATTGCCAGCAGGAAAATAAGGGGAGAGACCGTTTTCTGGCGGGGGCTGGGAATCATTCTCGCCCCGTATGCTCAGGAAAAAATTCCCCGGTTTGACCGCGCTTCAGGGATGGATATTTCATTCTTCCTTCTTGGTACTCGAGGATTGGGCTAGAAAGGCGAAAAAGGCGAAGGTGGCAATGGGGATGATCCAGGTGAGGAATACGACTCCCATGAAGCCCCAAACGTCCTCGTAGGTGTAGAAGATCGCCTGGTCCGAATACCGCTGGCGGAAGGCCAAATAAGCCCACAGCAGAACCACCACCAGGGACCAGCCCAGGATCAGCCATTTCATTAAAGAAGCCATAAAATACAGGTCCGTGGCGTGAGGTCCGAGGTCCTGGGAAAAACCTTTTTCTCCAGTATTCCCTGCTCCGCCGTCCCTCGTACCTATCAATGACTCCTTCCGCGCAATTCCCTTGGCCTGGGATTATTCTTTTTCTTTTTTCTTCTTTCCTCGTACCTCGTTCTTCGAAACTGTTTTTCCCGTGCCCCGAACCTTTTCCATCAGAAAAGCCCATTCTTCTTCCACATTCTGCTGTATGGCCTGAATCTGCTCCGGACGGAGATGACTGAACCTCCCCTGCAATTTGAGGTACTCGCCGACCGGCAAACCCTTGGGCTCATGGGTGAGGGCGTACCTTCTTCCGTTTTCGATCTCATAGAGGGGAAATATTTTCGTCTCCACCGCCAGCCGGGAGATCTTCAGGGAATTTTCTGAGGGAAATTTCCAGCCCGGTGGGCAGGAAGAAAGAATATGGATAAAGCGCAGCCCCTGAATGTTTTTTGCCTTGCGCATCTTGTTCAGGAAATCCTCCGGGTATGCGGGCGACGCCGTCGCCGCATAAGGGATCCGGTGGGCAGCCATGATCTCCATGATATCTTTCTTGGGGGTCTCCTTTAAAGCCGGGGAGGGGGTCGTCGTCGTCCAGCTCAGAAAGGGGGTTGCCGAACTTCTCTGTATGCCGGTGTTCATGTAGGCTTCGTTGTCGTAGCAGACATAGATGATGTCGTCGTTCCGCTCCGCGGAGCCGGACAGGGACTGGAGGCCGATGTCGAAAGTCCCCCCGTCTCCGGCCCAGGCCATGACCTGAACGTCTTCGATCCCCCGGGCCACCAGCCCCTTTTTCACCCCCGCGGCCGTAATGGCCGCACTCTCAAAGACGGTATGCAGGATGGGGACCTTCAGACTGGTGGAAGGGAAAAACCCTGCCACCGTGGCCCAGCAGCAGGCCGGGATCACCACCATGGTCTTCTTTCCGAGGGCCTGAAGGGTGTAGCGGATGGACAGGGAAGCTCCGCAGCCCGGGCACCCGATGTGTCCGGAGTAAAGAATTTCTTCCTGGGGAAGTTCGTATCTCATGGTTTCACTCCCCTCCAAACGATGTCCCCTTCCGGGGCTTCTTTTCCTTTGGTGTATTCCACGATATCCCTTAAAGCCTGGGGGGTCACATCCCTTCCTCCCAGGCCGGCAATGAACCCGAAGACCGACGTGCCCTCCCCGTGGTGATGGAGAGCGGAGCGGATCTCCTGGGCAAAAATTCCCGTGGCGCCGAAGGAGATGTTCCGGTCGACCACCGCCACCTTCTTCACCTGCTGCAGAACCCGCCGCACATCGCCGGTGGGAAAAGGCCGGAACATCTTCATCTTCAGAAGCCCGACTTTCTCCCCCTTCTCCCGGTAATCATCCACCACAACCCGGGCCGTCCCGGTGATGGTTCCGCTGGTCACCAGGAGAACATCGGCGTCCTCGGCCTGGTACTCTTCCAGAATGCCGTACCTCCGCCCGAAAGCCCGGCCGAATTCCTCATCGACTTGTTTGGCGACTTCCTTGGCCTCTTCCATGGCCTGCTGGATTTTCACCCGCTGTTCCATGTACATATCCGGCAGGAAGGCGGCATTAAAAGACCGCGGGTCTTCCACGTCCAGCTTGAAGATCGGGTTGTAGGAGGGCAGGTAAGGGTCCACATCCGCGGCCTCGGGAATTTCCACCTGCTCGTAGGTATGGGATAGGATGAACCCATCCAGGCAGACCATGGCGGGAAGAAGAACTTTTTCGGAGATCCGGTAGGCCATGATGATGCTGTCCAGCACCTCCTGGTTGTCCTCGCAGTAAAACTGCAGCCAGCCGGTGTCTCTCTGGGCAAGGCTGTCGCCCTGGTCGCACCACATGGTCCAGGGAGCGGACATGGCCCGGTTCACGTTGGCCATGACGATGGGCAGGCGGGCCCCGGCGGCCCAGTGCAAAACCTCATGCATCAAAGCCAGGCCCTGGGCCGAGGTGGCGGTGAAAGCCCGGGCCCCGGCAGAGGCCGCTCCGACACAGCAGGAGATGGCCGAATGTTCCGATTCCACCTTGACGAAATCCGCCTTCAGCTTTCCGCTGGCGCAGAAATCGGACAGGGCCTCCACGATGGTGGTCTGCGGGGAAATGGGATAAGCAGGAATGACCTGGACCCGGGAGAGCATGGCGCCGTAGGCCACGGCCTCGTTTCCGGAAATCACTCGTTCCATTTTTCCTCCTCCAGCTTCATGGCAGAGCGGGGGCATTCGACGGCGCAGATCCCGCATCCCTTGCAGTGGTCGTAATCGATGAGGTACTCCCCCTCCTTCAATAGGAAGGAAATGGCCACGTCCGGGCAGACCATCAGGCAGACGTTGCACTGGATGCAGTTTCCGCAGCTGAAACAGCGCTCCGCCTCCCCTCTGGCCTGAGAGGGGGACAGCCCCTGGTGGACTTCAGCAAAGCTTTCCGTTCGCCCCCTCATCCCCAAAGATGACAATTTCACCCGCTTCTTCAGCGGGAAATAATCCAGGTTGATTTTGTCCGGGGTGACCACTTCCCGATCGTCTTCCTCCGGGTTTTCCGTCTTCCCCCGCAGGTAACGATCGATCGCCTGGGCGCCCCTTTTCCCGGAAGCGATCGCCTGGGAAACATACCCCTGTCCCGTTGCCGCATCCCCCCCGGCAAAGAACCCGGGAAGGGTCGTCCGACCCCAAGGGTCGATGGAGATCAACCCATCTCCCCTTTTCATCCCTTCGGGAAGGAAGGAAAGATCGGCCCGCTCCCCCAGGGCCAGGACCACGCTGTCGGTTTTCAGGGAGAAACCGGACCCCTGGATGAGCACCGGGCTCCTCCTCCCGCTGGCATCGGGCTTCCCCGGTTTGGTCCTCAGGCAATGGATCTCCTGAGCCTTCCTTTTCCCCGTGATCCTTGCCGGCGCCGCCTGGAAGATGAATTCGACCCCCTCTTTTCCGGCCTCTTCAACTTCATCCGGAATGGCCGGCATATCCGCTTTTGCCCGCCGGTACAACACCGTCACTTTGCTTCCCAGCCGCCGGGCCACCCGGGCGGAATCGATGGCCGTATTTCCTCCGCCCACGACAACCACTCTTTTCCCCAGAAGAATTTTCTTCCCCGAGTTCACTTGCCTCAAAAAGGAAAGGCCATGCCATACCCTGGGAAGATCGTCCCCCGGCAATTTGGGCTTCTGCTCCGCCCAGGCGC
>LJUR01000181.1 GCA_001304105.1 Deltaproteobacteria bacterium SM23_61 | reverse complement strand
ACGTCCCGTAGAAGGAATGATTCGCGGTGATGACTCTTAGGTCGGGGGTAAGCACGATAAGGGGTTCACGGATCGTTTCCACGATGCTCTCAGCATATTTTTGAACTCTCTCAAAGGTTTCCTCTGCTCGCTTCCGCTCGGCGATCTGAACCTGGGCACTTTCGTCAGCCTCCTGCAAGCGCCGCTCCGTGGCATCAAGCTTCTTCCGAAGCTCTTTTATCTCAAGGAGAAGTTGTTGATTTGTCTTGGTTTTCCCTTTCATAACCTCTCCGCCCCGGGTCGTTTTCAGGTCCTTCCGGTCCAGGCTGAAAGTTCATTGATATTATACAAAATTGGAAAAAGAATGCAAAATTGAAAAGAATTGTGAAGTTCCTGCAGGGGCAGGAGAAAATAGTTCGGAGTAATTGGGTTCGGAGTTCGGAGTTTGAATTTTATTGATCCTTTTGAAGAAATCGGTATGATAAGAAAAAATCGCATAGCGCATAGGGCATAGCGCAAAGAAAATCATTAAAATCAATTTCATTAGCCATGGGGGGCATGAAATTATTTGAAGCCCCCAAACAATTGGGAGGGAATTTATGCAACGATGGGAATACATGATCCGCAAGACGGACCTGAAGGCCCTGAGCCAGGCGTCCAGGGTGGACCTGGAACGGGTGAGGTTGACCGAATACGGGGAAGAGGGCTGGGAGGTGATCGCCGCCGTCCCTTCCCAGGACGCCCTGATTATTTTCTTGAAGCGTCCGATCGAAGGGCAATGAAATAACTTCACCTAAATCATAGAATTTGCAGGGTATTTGTGAATTGACAATCACCCTGAATCGTGTTAAAAATTTCTTAAATATAAAGAGCCTGCTCCCCGATAGCTCAACCGGCAGAGCGGGTGGCTGTTAACCACTAGGTTGCAGGTTCGAGTCCTGCTCGGGGAGCCATTCAATGCGAAAAGGGTGACCATCTTGCGATGGCACCCTTTTCTTACTCATGGCCAATGGCCAGAAAAAATAAATAGATAAACCCATTACGCATCGAATGGCCGTGAGCCGAGTCGAACGGCCAGTTCTAATCTGTAGGGGGGAATGGGACGTAGGAAGACGGTAGAAGATGGGACGTAGAAGATGGGACGTAGGTTCAAAAGCAACTTTTTCCATGGTCAACTGGAAGAAGGGGGGAATTGGAGCGGCCGAAAAAAGGAGTATGGCAATTCGGAAAATAATCGAAACTCACTCCTCAGCATTAAGAAGTTGTCTTTGAACCAACGTACCGCTTTTTAAGTAAAATATAAGTTGAATCCTGAAGCAATCCAATGGCAAGAGAGGAGCGACTATGGCCTTGCGTGAGGTTGGGTTATTGAGTCCAGGGGACATGGGGCATGTGGTAGGCCAGGTTTTAGTGGACAACGGAATGCCGGTGCTGACATGTCTTCAGGGAAGAAGCGAACGAACGCGGGCACTGGCCCAGAAGGCCAAAATTGAGGAGGTGGCGAGCTATGAGGAGTTGGTTCGAAGGGCGGACCTGATTCTTTCCATTCTGGTGCCCGCGGAAGCGGAAAAAGCCGCCCGGCTGGTTTCTGAGGCTCTGAGAGAGACCGGAGAAAAGGCAGTTTATGTGGATTGTAACGCCGTTTCGCCTGCCACGGCCAGATCCGTCGGGAAGATCATTGAGGAGGCTGGAAGCCTATTTGTGGATGCGGGGATTATCGGGCCTCCCCCGATGCGGAAGGGGACTACGAGGTTCTATGCTTCAGGCGCAGATGCGGAACATTTTGCCCAGCTGAGGGACTATGGCCTGGAGGTGAGGGTGATTGGCTGCGAGATCGGCCAGGCCTCAGGGTTGAAAATGGTTTATGCCGCTCTGACCAAGGGGTTGACCGCCCTTTCCACGGAGCTCCTGGTCGCGGCCCGGCAGATGGGCCTTTACCGGGATCTGTTGGAGGAATTCCGGATGAGCCAAAAGCAGGAATATGGCAGGATGGAAAAAGCGCTTCCCAGTATGCCGCCCAAGGCCCGGAGGTGGGTGGGGGAGATGGAAGAGATCGCCAAAACCTTTCAGGATCTTTCCCTGACTCCCAGGATTTACCAGGGGGCCGCGGAGGTATACCGTTTTGTCGGCCAGACCACGCTGGCGGATGAAACGCCAGAGACGCGCGATAAAAGCCGGAGCCTGGAGGAGATGGTGGAGATCCTGGCTCTACACCTAACTAGTCAAAGTTGAGGAATTTCGTTTAAAATATTCCATTTCTGAAAATTCATCCTCCTGCCCGAGAGGTAACCTACTGGGCAGCCGAAGGTCTCAGTCTAAGAAATCTGTCCGGTCGGGGCACAATAAGCAAATATGTCTGTTTTTGGGAATTTTTTTTGGATTTTCTTGCAGTTCTCTTGCAGCTCTTTTGGTGCAAAAATGCAGTATTCTGGGGTTAAAAGCGGTTTATTCCGGTAGGATGATTTTGGAAGTTAAGTTTTTGATATAATTAAAAATGTTTTTCTTTTCCCTGTCTTACCAGTTACTCTGTCGATAGACTGTTAACCACTAGGTTGCAGGTTCGAGTCCTGCTCGGGGAGCCAGTAAATTAAAAAGGCCCATGGTTCTTTGCATGGGCCTTTTTAATTTATTAACTCTTCATGCAGGGCTCGAAGCGAGGATTCCGCCGGCGAATAGGAGGATAAGCGGTACAGGACGTACCGCGTAAGGAATCCGAGAGGAGGTTACGCAGGAAGAAACAGGAAGTTTCAACCGTAGTAACCGAGTCCTGCTCGGGGCGCCATTCGATGCGAAAAGGTTGACCATCTTGCGATGGCACCCTTTTCTTCCTCATGGCAAGCCATTTCGACTTAGTGCGATTTTGAGCTGTGCGCGATCGGTTTCTTTGCCAGGGGATGATCCGGGCCGGCGATCACGGCCACAGACTCGAACCCCACCGTTTCCGCCGCGAACTCCGCCTTCTAGATCGATTCCGCCAGGAGAAAGGCCAGAATGTTGCTATCCACATAGGCCCGAGTAATTTTATATCCTTGAAATACTCTTCGATCTTTCTTAAGGCCTGCTTCTTTTCGGTCGATGTATTCATTAGAAAGACCATGGCTGCCGGAGAGAAAGGAAAGAGGAAGAGTCATGCCGGGTTTAAGATTCATGATGGGGGCGGTCCTGGCCATATGGATGGCATGGCCCGTTTTCCCCGCCGGGGGGATTGAAGTTCCCGAGCTCAGCCAGGTTCCGCAGAACATAGGACCTGAGCACCACGAAGATCTCCTAAAGCGCCGGGCCTCACTGGAATGGGAGTGGAAGCTCCTGGTGGCCAGGGTTGAAGGGCATAATCAGAAATGCCGGAGAATACCCGCCGATACACCGCTGGCCCATGAATGTCGTCAGGCGATGGTCGGACTTCAGGGTGATGTAAATGCGTATGTGGCTTCGGTGAAGAAATTCAACGAAAGAGTAAAGTGGGCATTGAGATGGAAAGAATTGCAAAAAGAGCTCGCCGTTCCCTTTCTTTCCGAAAAAGAGGAGATTCGATTGGGGGATGAACTGGCGCGTCATTTAGAAGAAAGGATGACCCTGGTGACTGACCCGGAGGTGAACGAATACCTCCAGACTCTGCTCCAACGTCTAACCAGTCGATCGGCGCGCCCGGGCCTCCCCTATACCGTCAAGGTCGTTCAGAGCGAAAAGATCAATGCCTTTGTCCTTCCCGGCGGGCATATCTACGTGAATGAAGGCCTTATCCGCGCCACGGCGAGTGAAAGCGAGCTCGCCGGTGTCCTGGCCCATGAGATTGCCCATGTGGCGGCGCGCCACCATGCGAAAGAAGTCAACAAGATCGCTCGTTCAGTCGGGGCGAGCATCGTCGGCGGGATCCTGACGGGTCCGGCAACGGGTTTTGGGCTCTTGAGCCAGCAAATGATCCAGGAGGGGGCCTATATGAAATTCACCCGTGACGAGGAAAGGGAAGCCGACCGCCTGGCAGTGGAGATACTCTACCAGGCAAGGATAAAGCCCACAGGGTTGACCAACTTTTTTGAAAAGTTACGCCGTGCGCGGTCAGAAGAAAGGACCCTGATGGACAGGTTTTATTCCACCCACCCGAGCCCCCAGGAAAGAAAAGAAAACCTGGCGCCTCTTTTCGCCGACCCCCGCTTCAACCAAATCCCGCAGGCGGATTCAGCAGAATTTCAATCCATCCGGAAGAAAATGGGAAAACCCTAAAAAATTCCTCGCCCCGGCTGGCCTCAAAACTTCGGAAAAAAGGAAACCTGACCGAACCACGCCCGGAATCTATGGACTTGCGGGGCGATCGTCCTTTGCCTGTTTCGTTTCAAGAACCAGGGGGGCTCCACCGGAGCATGGCCTGTTTTTCCTCCGGATTTGGCGTTATAATGTAGAAAATTTTAACCCCAACCACATCGGGCTTTTTCCCAAGGGATGACTGCGACCTCCAATTCCAAACCTCCCCGGACGGACCGGGAGCTTTCCAACCGGATCCTGGAGTGTGCCAACCTGGGCCTTCCGCGGACCGACTTCCTCCAGGAAGTCTCGAACATGTTGATGCAGTTCTTCGGCTGTGATGCGGTGGAATTGTGGCTGGAAGAAGTTAGAACGCAGGCCCGTTGCGAAACCACCCGAAGGCCGAAGAAATCCTTCAACTACCGGGTCATCGAGAGATTGAAAGGAAAGGGGGCGAAATCCACACCGGTCTCGCCGAGCGATACCCGGCGGGAAACCTTCTGCCGGGACGTCCTGCGCGGGAAGATCGGCCCGGCGGATCGTTCTTTCCCCAGGAACGATGTGTTCTATATCTTTGATTCCCTTCCTCCTTACCCATCGCTGGCCGTGACGCCTCTCCGGGTGGGCAGCAAAAAGATTGCTCTGCTCATCCTGAAAAGCGGGCGTAAGGGGTATTTCGCGGGGAAAGAAATGGCCCCCTGCGGACGGGTGGCGCAGAACCTGGGCATGGCCCTCGCAAACCAGCGGGTGCAGGCCGCCCTGCAGGAGAGAATCAAGGAGTTGACCTGCCTGTACCGAATCGCCCGGGTCATGGAACGGCCGCAAAATCCCCTGGATGAAGTTTTCCGGTCGGTTGTCGAAGCTCTTTCCCCCGCCTGGCAGTACCCGGACATTGCCTCGGCCAGGATCATTTTTGATCATCAGGGTTACGCCTCTCCGGGTTTTCAGGAGAGCCGTTTCAAGCAGAGCGCCGAGCTGATCGTGAACGGGAAGAGGCGGGGTTCCGTTGAAGTGGTCTATGCACGGGAGAAGCCGGAACTGTTCGAGGGGCCTTTCCTGAAGGAAGAACGGCACCTGATCGACACCATCGCCCGCCAGGTCTCCCTCTTTGTGGAGCAGAAGGAGACGGAGGAGGAGAAGGAACTCCTCCAGGAACAGCTCCGGCACGCTGACCGCCTGGCCACCATCGGAAAACTCGCCGCCGGCGTGGCCCACGAATTGAATGAACCCCTGGGGAGCATTCTGGGGTTTGCCCAACTGGCCAAAAAGAACGCCGCGATCCCCAGGCAGGCGGAGCAGGATTTGAACCGAATCGTCTCCGCGTCCCTCCACGCACGAGAAGTGATCCGGAAACTCATGCTCTTTGCCCGGCAGATGCCGCCCCGCAGAACCCGGCTGGACCTGAACCAGGTGGTGAAAGAAGGCCTGTATCTTTTCGAAGCCCGGTGCGCCCGGCAGGGGATCGATATGGGGCTTTCGCTGGAGCCGGACCTTCCCGAGGTTTACGCCGACGCGACCCAGCTGACCCAGGTGCTCACCAACCTGGTGGTTAACGCCATCCAGGCCATGCCCACGGGAGGAAAACTCTCCGTGGCGACGCGGGGGGACCCAGAAGCCGTGACTCTCCGCATCGAGGACACGGGGGAGGGGATGAGCCCGGATGTAAAGAAACAGATCTTCTTGCCATTTTTCACCACCAAGGAAGCGGATCACGGGACCGGCCTGGGCCTGGCCGTCGTCCACGGCATCGTGTCCGCTCACCGGGGGACGATCGAGGTGGAAAGTCACGTCGGGCGGGGGACGCGCTTCGAAATCCGCCTCCCCCTGTCGGCCCATAGCGAGGAGAAGGAATGAGATGAAGGAAACCGCCAAGAAAGAAATGATCCTGGTAGTCGATGATGCCCCGGATACGCTGGAAGTTCTGCAGCGCAACCTAACTTCCAGGCAATACCGGGTGTTCACCGCCCCGGGGGTGGCTGAAGCCATCGAGGTCCTGGATCAGACGCCCGTAGACCTGGTCATCACCGATCTCAAAATGCCCAGAGGGAGCGGGCTGGATCTAATCCGCCATGTGCGGGAGAACCTCAAGGACACAGAAGTCATCCTGATCACCGGCTACGCCAGCATCGCGGGGGCGGTCCAGGCGGTCAAGTCGGGAGCGGAAGAATACCTGAGCAAGCCTTTTACCGACGGAGAACTCTTCGAGGCCGTCCAGCGGTCCCTGGAAAAACTCCACCTGCGCCGCGCCGGCCAGAAGGCCCTCCCAGTCCTTCCCGCCGGCCGGTACGGCCTCCTGGGAGAATCGGAGACCATGTCCAGGGTCTGGCAGGCGGTGGCCAAGGCCGCTTCCACCACCGCCACGGTCCTCATCTCGGGAGAGAGCGGCACGGGAAAGGAGTTGGTGGCCCGGGCCATTCATTACACCAGCACTCGATCGGCGGCGGCCTTCGTGGCGGTCAATTGCGGGGGGATTCCCGAGACCCTTCTGGAAAGCGAACTCTTCGGGCACGTGAAAGGGGCCTTCACCGGGGCCACCGAGTCCCGAGCCGGCTTTTTCCAGACCGCCGACGGGGGAACCATCTTCCTCGACGAGGTCAGCGACACCAGCCTGGCCATGCAGGCAAAGCTTCTGCGGGTCCTCCAGGAAAAGGAAGTGTATATGGTGGGTGCCCGCCGGGCGCAGAAGGTGGACGTGCGGGTTCTGGCCGCCACCAACAAGGACCTCTTCGGCCTGGTGAAAAAGGGGGTCTTCCGCGAGGACCTCTATTTCCGGCTGAATGTGATCAACATCTCCCTTCCTCCTCTGCGGGAGAGGGGGGACGACATTCTGCTCCTGGCCCGGCACTTCGCGGCCTGCTTTGCCGAGGAAGCTGGAAAACCGGCGCCCCGGTTTTCCGAGAATGCCCTTCAGGTCCTGATGCGGTATGACTGGCCCGGGAACGTGCGGGAGCTGGAGAATGTGATCCAGCGCCTGGTCGTCATGACCGACAGCCCCCACATCGAACCCCGGGCGAACGGCCTGGATCGGACGCTGGCGGAAGTGGAAGCCGATTATATCCGGAACGTTCTGGCCCGGGTGGGAGGAAACAAGACCCGGGCGGCAGAGATTCTGGGAATCGATAGGAAGACCCTGCGGGAGAAATTGAAAACCCTCGCCCGGTGGGGAAAATCGCCCCACCGGTTCAACCTTCCCCAATCCACCCAGGGTGATAAACCATTTCTGATCTGCCTCTTTTTCTCCATCGTATTAAAAACCAATTAAAAATCAAAAGCCCTTATGGATCGATCGCCTTTGGCCTTTTATCCCTGAAGATCCGGGAAGGTCGGCACAACCTTTGCTGAAGCATTGGAAAGCGGCTAAAGGGGCCCGGAGATTTGGGGTGCAAGTTTATATCGCGGAAAGCCGGCAGCCAAAGAGGGCCGAGGAGGAAAATATCATGTCAGGAAATCGAGTTTATGCCGGCCTGTGCCTCACTTGTCGCAATGCTCCCGAGTGTACCTTTCCCCGGGACCCAGCAAAGCCGGTCTGGCAGTGCGAGGAATTTATGGGGGAGGAGAAAGCGCCGGAGAGGGTTTCCGTGGAAGGGTACGGTCCATCGCGGACCGGAATGATCGAGGCCGAAAAGGAAACGGGTTGCTGGATCGGGTTGTGCAAGAACTGTGCAAACCGCGAGACCTGCACTTTTCCCAAACCCGAAGGGGGGGTCTGGCGCTGCGAGGAATTTTGTTAGGATCATGGCATGGTCCGCTGCCAGAAGGAGCGAGGGGCTAGAGACGGATGAACCCTGATCTTATCCTGGATATTGTGAAGAAAAACACCGGACGGGGGCGGATCATCACCATCCTGGAGGAGATCCAGAAAAAATACAGTTACCTTCCGGAAGAAGCCCTGCGGATGGTGTCCGAGGCCACCGGACGGCCCCTGGTGGATATCTACGGGGTGGCCACTTTTTACAAACTATTCAGCCTGAAACCGCGGGGAAAACACCTGGTCATCGCCTGCTCCGGAACCGCCTGCCACGTTCGGGGTGGCGCGGGAATCGCCGAAGAAATCCAGAAACAGCTGGGTATCAAGGCCGGAGATACGACTCCCGACGGGGAAATCTCCTTCGAGACCGTCAACTGCCTGGGGGCCTGTGCTTTGGGGCCCATCGTCGTGGTGGACGGGCACTACTTTTCCAACGTCACCCTGCCCCGAGTCAAAGAGATTCTCCACAAAACAAGGGTCGGGCTGGACCGGGTGGACATTTCCACGGACCAGCGGATCTTCCCCGTGGAAGTAAGCTGTCCCCACTGCAACCACAGCCTGATGGACCGGAGTTACCGGATCGACGGGTATCCGTCGATCAAGGTGACCATTGCTTTCGGTGGGGATCATGGGTGGCTTCGCCTGTCCTGCCTGTATGGAAGTTTTTCCGTGGACTGTGAATTCAAGGTACCCCAGGATGCGGTGGTGAATTTCTTCTGCCCCCACTGCCACGCCGAGCTGGTGGGAACCTCTCCCTGCGACCGTTGCGGTGCGCCCCTCGTACCGATGCTCGTCCGGGGCGGGGGAGGGACGGTCCAGATCTGCTCGCGGCGGGGGTGCAAAGGGCACATCCTGGATTTGAGCGGGGTGAACCTTTAAAAAAGGGTGCAGGGCACAGGGCGCAGGGGGCAAAATGCAGGGTGTCGGGTGTAGGGTG
>LJUR01000180.1 GCA_001304105.1 Deltaproteobacteria bacterium SM23_61 | reverse complement strand
AATTTGCGGAGCGTCCACAAGGCGCTGGAACGGGTTGGATTCCCGGCAGTGGTAACCCAGGACCCTACCCTGATCGGCAGGGCCGACGCCATGGTTCTGCCCGGCGGGGGGGCTTTCAAGAAGGCCATGGAGAATTTGGAGCGCCTCAGCCTCGTCGATCCGATCCTGAAATTCATCCACAGCGGAAGGCCCTTCCTGGGAATCTGCCTGGGTCTCCAGCTCCTTTTTTCTGAAAGCGAGGAATTTTCTCTATCCAGAGGACTGGATGTTTTCAGGGGGAAAGTCGTCCGCTTCCCCTTTTCCCTGCCGGGAGCCCCCCAAGCCAAGGGTTCCCTAAAGGTTCCCCACATGGGATGGAATTCGGTCCGGATCAGAAAACAGACCCCGGCGCTGGAGGGAATCGAGGGGGGAAGCCATTTTTACTTCGTCCATTCCTATTTCCCGGTCCCTCAGGATCCGGAGATCATCGCCACAACCACCGACTACGGGGGAGAATTCGTGTCCAGCGTGGGAAAGGGGAATCTCTTTGCCTGCCAGTTTCATCCGGAAAAGAGCCAGTCGGTCGGGCTCAAAATCTTACGGAATTTCGGGCGCCTCGCACAGTCATGAGATATTACCCTGTATTTTTGGACCTCAAGGAAAGGCTCTGCGTGGTCGTCGGCGGGGGCCGGGTGGCGGAGCGAAAGATTAAATCCCTCCTCCGGACGGGCGCCCGGGTAAAAGTCATAAGCCCCCGGCTGACGGACTCGCTTGCCCGGCTGAAGAAGGGAAAGAAGATTTCCCATCTTTCCCGCACTTACCGGAGAGGCGATCTGCGGGGGAGTTTTCTGGTCATCGGGGCAACCGATGACCGGGCGGTCAACGGGCGGATTTTTCGGGAAGCGGCGGCGGGCCGGATCCCGGTCAACGTGGTGGATGACCCGGGCCACAGCAGTTTTATCGTCCCCTCCGTCGTGCAAAAGAAAGACCTCTTGGTGGCCATCTCCACATCGGGAAAGAGCCCAGCCTTGGCCCGGCTTCTTCGTCAAAAATTCGGGAGGGAAATCGGACCCGAATATGAGCGTTTGCTGAAGCTGCTGGGAAAGGTGAGAGAGAGACTTCTCCCTCTGGGCCTGGGGCAACCGGGGAATCAGAAGATCTTTCGGAAGCTGGCGAACGAAGACCTGGCACCCCTCATCAGGGATAAAAAGATCCTGGAGTTGAACCGGCGTCTGGCCAGCGTCCTGGGGCCCGGGTACTCTTTGGAGGAATTGGGTTTGAAGTGGGGAAAAAAGAAAAAAAGCAGAGAGCGTAAAGCGGAGAGCAAAGAGAATAGACCAAACCGCGATGGATAAACCAAAAGGGAAGATCGAACTCCGCCTGGGCACCCGGGCGAGCCTTCTGGCTCTGCAGCAGGCCAACTGGGTGAAAAGACGTATAGAGGACCTGGACCCGGAAATCACGGTGACGCTGGTCCATATCAGGACCACCGGTGACAAACTGGACATTCCCCTTTTCAAGGTGGGGGGGAAAGGATTATTCGTCAAGGAGATTGAGGAGGCCCTGGCTCGGAAAGAAGTGGACCTGGCGGTACACAGCGCCAAGGATCTGCCGGCGGTGGTTCGGGAGGGCCTCACGCTAAGGGCCTTTCCCGAGCGGGAAGATCCGCGGGATGCGCTGGTTTCCCAGGGGGGAAAGAGGTTCGAAGAAATTCCGCCGGCGGGGAAGGTGGGAACGGGAAGCCTTCGGAGACAGGCTCAGCTCCTGAACTTGAGGCCGGACCTGGAAATCGTTCCTCTCCGGGGAAACCTGGACACCCGCCTCAGGAAGCTCACTACTCTGGGCCTGGAGGGGGTGATCCTGGCCTCGGCCGGGTTGCAGCGGATGGGCTGGGAGGGCCGGATATCGGAATTTTTCCACCCCGAGACCATGGTTCCGGCAATCGGCCAGGGGGCGCTGGCCGTGGAAACCCGTGAGGAGGATGAACGGGTCCGAAAAGTTGTGGAAATGCTCAATCATCCTGCCACCCAGATGTCGGTCCTGGCGGAAAGGGCTTTCCTGCAAAGGTTGGGGGGTGGATGCCAGGTTCCGGTTGCCGGATATGCCCGGATCGAGTCGGGCAGGCTCATATTGACCGGCCTGGTGGCACGGGTGGACGGCAGGAAAGTGGTAAGAGGAAAAGAAGAAGGGCCCCCGGAAAAGAACAAAGAACTGGGCGAGCGGCTGGCCGGGGACCTGCTGCAGAGGGGAGCCGGGGAAATTTTGAGAGAGGTGTATAAAAAGGCATGAGCGCCGGAATCGTTTACCTCATCGGAGCAGGGCCCGGGGACCCGGGGCTGATCACCGTCAAGGGACTCGAGTGTCTGCAAAAGGCGGATGTGGTCGTCTATGACTACCTGGCCAACGAAGAGCTGATCGGCCATGCCAGGGAAGGAGCGGAGAAGATCTACGTGGGGAAGAAGGGCGGAGATCACACCCTTCCCCAGGATCAGATCAACGATCTGATCATCGCCAAAGCCAAAGAGGGCAAGTCGGTGGCCCGGCTGAAAGGAGGCGACCCGTTTATTTTTGGCCGGGGGGGAGAAGAAGCCGAGGAATTGGCCCGGGCCGGGATTCTCTTCGAGATCGTCCCCGGGGTCACCTCGGCCATTGCCGCGCCGGCTTTCGCCGGGATTCCCCTGACCCACCGGGATTTCACCTCCACGGTGGCTTTTATCACCGGCCACGAAGACCCGACCAAGGGGGAGTCGAAGATCGCCTGGGACAAGATCTCCACGGGGATCGGAACGCTGGTCTTCCTCATGGGGGCGGGAAACCTGGACCGGATCGCCCGGGAGCTCATGAAGAACGGACGCGACCCCGAGACTCCGGTGGCTTTAATCCGCTGGGGGACCCTTCCCCAACAGGAAACCGTTCTGGGCAAACTTTCCAGCATCGGTGAGGCGGCCCGCTCCCGCAAACTAAAACCGCCGGTCATCATTCTGGTGGGAGAGGTGGTGGCCCTCCGGGATCAGCTGAACTGGTTTGAAACCCTCCCGCTCTTCGGAAAGAAAATCCTGGTGACCCGGGCCCGGGAGCAGGCCAGCGACCTCTCCCGGAGACTGCGCGCCCTGGGCGGAATTCCCGTTGAATTTCCCACCATCGGGATTCTTCCCCCGGAAAGCTGGGCTGACGTCGATCATTGCCTTACCCAGATGATGATGTATGATTGGATCATATTCACCAGCGTTAACGGGGTGAGGTTTGTTATGGACCGGCTCGTGGCCCTGGGTCGCGATGTGAGGAATTTGAAAGGCCCGCGGGTCTGCGCCATCGGCCCGAAGACCGCCGGGGCGCTGGAGGCCCTCAAAGTCCGGGTGAGCTTTGTTCCCCGGGAATACCGGGCCGAGGCCATCTTCGAAGGCTTCAAGAGGGAAAAGTTACGGGGAAAGAATATTCTGATCCCCCGGGCCAGGGTGGCCAGGGACGTGCTTCCGGAGGAGCTGAGGAAGGCGGGGGCAGTGGTGGACGTGGTGGAGGTATACCGGACCGTTCTTCCGAAAGAGAATATTCCCGAAATCCGGGAGCTACTGAAGAAGGGGGAGGTTTCGGCGCTAACCTTCACCAGCTCTTCCACGGTGAGCAACTTCGTGGAGATGGTGGGAAAGGAGGAAGCGCGCGCGTTGACGGCGGGGATTCCAGTGGCGGCCATCGGTCCCATCACCGCGGAAAAGGCCCGAGAGTTGGGAATCCAGACCACGGTCATGCCCCGGGAGTACACCATCCCGGCTTTGGTTCAGGCCCTGGCTGATTATTTCAAAAAGAATATCAACCACAGAGATCACAGAGAACACAGGGGAAAAAACGAATTGGACACAGATAAACACAGATGAACACAGATTTCATATCCGTAAAAGATCAAAAGAAAAAAATTCTTATGGGACGCGGATGAAATGCTATATAAAATGACCCGCAATAAAGGTCTTTTTCTTTCAATTTTCATGTTCATTTTTGCTCTGTGGCCTCTGTGCTCTCTGTGGTGAAAAATTATTTGGTTTTTTTATGATCGGGATATCGAAATTGTACTGCGGCACGGTGGAACCCTCCGACCCCTTGCGCTACGAACGCCGGTCGGGGAAGCTTCCTTCCCACCTCCTGCAGTTTTCGGAGGACAAAAAGCCGGTAGTGGTGTGGAACGTGGGCCAGCGGTGCAACCTAAAATGTGTACACTGCTACTCCCACTCCCAGAACCGGGACTACACCGGGGAACTAACCACGGAAGAGGGAAGGGCGCTCATCGAAGACCTGGCCCGCTTTGGATCGCCGGTCCTCCTTTTTTCGGGGGGAGAACCCCTGCTGCGGAAAGATCTGCCCGACTTGGCCCGGCTGGCCACGGACCGGGGAATGCGGGCGGTCATCTCCACCAATGGGACGCTCATCAACACGGGCATGGCCCGAAAGCTGAAAAAGATCGGCCTTTCCTACGTGGGGGTGAGCCTCGACGGGATGGAAGAGACCAACGACCGCTTCCGGGGGGTGGAGGGAGCCTTCCAGGCCGCCCTCCGCGGGATCCGCAACTGCCAGGAGGCGGGCATCAAGGTGGGACTCCGGTTCACCATCAACCGTCGAAATGCCCGGGACATTCCCGGGATCTTTGATCTTCTGGAAAAAGAGGATATCCCCCGGGTCTGCTTCTACCATCTGGTTTACGCCGGCCGGGGAAGCGAGCTCATCGGGGAGGACCTGGACCGGGGAGAGACCCGCCGCGTGGTCGACCTGATTATCGATCGGACGAAGGATCTTCACGGCCGGGAAAAAGCCATGGAAGTTCTCACCGTGGACAACCATTCCGACGGGCCTTACCTGTACCTCCGCATGGTGCGGGAGGAATCTCCCCGAGCCGGAGAGGTCATGGAGCTCCTGCGGATGAACGGGGGAAACAGCTCCGGGGTGGGCATCGGCTGCGTGAGCTGGGACGGAGCGGTTCATGCCGATCAGTTCTGGAGGCACTACTCCTTCGGCAACGTACGACAGCGGCCTTTCAGCGAGGTCTGGAGCGACCTGACTCATCCCCTGATGGCCAGACTGAAGGAAAAGAAGAAACACGTGAAGGGGCGCTGCGCCGCCTGCCGATTCCTGGAGGTCTGTGCGGGAAATTTTCGGGTTCGGGCCGAGGCGGTCACCGGAGATCTCTGGGCGCCCGACCCGGCCTGTTACCTGACGGATGAGGAAATCGGGATCGGGTGAAAAACAAAAGAAGCATTTAACCGCAGAGATCGCAGAGCACGCAGAGTGAAAGGATGGAAAGCTGGAATGATGGAATGGTGGAATGGTGGAATGTTGAGGAAGCAATATTCCAGTAACCCAATTTGTTTACTCTACGGTCTCTGCGGACTCTGTGGTTCATCTTTTTCCTTTGGTTACTGCGCTATGTTCTGGGTGGCAAAAATTTTTGGAATTTAGGATTGGTTGATTGGAGAAGATCTTGGAAAAACCTCCCCTTATCAAACCGGAGGAGGGATTGGGGAAGGCCGTTCCTCCCTTGCGCATGATCGCCTGGGAAGTGACCCGGAGCTGCAACTTGAACTGCATCCACTGCCGGGCCGCCGCGGAAAGGGGACCCTATCCGGGTGAAATGGGTACGGAAGAAGGATTCCGCCTGATCGAAGAGATCGTTTCCTTCAGCAAGCCGGTCGTCATCCTGACGGGGGGAGAACCGCTTCTCCGGCCGGATATCTTCGATCTGGCCCGCTACGGGACGCAGAGGGGGCTCCGCATGGTCATCGCTCCCAACGGGACTCTCCTGGACGGGGAAAAGGCGGCCCGCCTCAAGGCTTCGGGGATCCAGCGGGTCTCCATCAGCCTGGATGGGGCGACGGCCGAGAGCCACGACCGTTTCCGGCAGGTGGAAGGTTCCTTCAGCGGGGCCTTGAGGGGGATCCAGTTTTTGAAGGAAAGCGGTCTCGAGTTTCAGGTGAATACCACGGTGACCCAGAAGAATTTCCAGGAGCTGCCCGGAATCCTGGACCTGGCTGTAAAGCTGGGAGCGGTGGCCCACCACATCTTCCTCCTCGTTCCCACCGGCCGGGGAAAGGAGATGAAAGGGGAGGACATGGAGGGGAAGGAGTACGAAAAGATCCTCCACTGGTTCTATGAGCAACGGGAGAAAGTACCGTTCCAGCTCAAGGCGACCTGCGCTCCCCATTACTACCGGATTCTCCGGCAGCGATCCCAAGAGGAAGGAAAGCGGGTCACTCCCCAGACCCACGGCCTCGATGCCGTGACCCGGGGATGCCTGGCGGGGATCGGCTTTCTCTTTATTTCCCACGTCGGAGATGTTCAGCCCTGCGGTTATCTGGAGGTTTTCAGCGGAAACGTGAGGCGGCAGCGGTTGAGAGATATCTGGGAATCCTCCCCCGTTTTTAGGCAGTTGCGCGATTTCTCCGCTTACCGCGGCCGCTGCGGGAAATGCGAGTACAAGAGAGTCTGCGGAGGCTGCCGGGCAAGGGCTTTTGAGCAGTCCGGGGATATCATGGGCGAAGAACCCCTGTGCACGTACCAGCCCGGAAGGGAACCCGCTCCCGCATTCTGAATTGATGCCGCAACTTTTTAAGCGCTTTTTTTTCTCAAGAATCTGCCGGTCCAACCTCTCCCGGCCCCCCGCCTTTTGAACAAAAAGAACTACGGCCCTGTACAAATATGATCGAATTTTCCGCCTCTGGCTCCCATTTTTTTTCTCCCCTTTCAAAAATCAAGGGAATCTTAAGCCTCCTTTTTCCCCCAATAATGGTCTTAACGTTTTGTATTTATTTAAATAATTGAAAATCCCCTAGACTCTCGAATAGTTTTGCTGGTCTTTTTTAATGCCGACTTGCATATGGGCATAAAATTTGCCCCTTGTTATAATCGCCGCTGCAGGAATTCGTTTACTCCTCCGGCACTTCGGGCGAGCAAGGAGAACGGAGATGCCCCAGACAGAGAGTTTTTCCCCAACTGATCTTCAGGTTTTCCCGCTGGAAACTTCAGAGGTTGGCCGCGCGGCCACCCATCCGGCCATGGGAAAGGAGAAAGGGGGGCGGAAAAAGCCCGGCAAACTCTCCGGTATGCTGGATTATTTCCTCCGCAAAGAGAAAGGGGGTTCAGGAGAATCTCTGCAGGAATACCTCAACCTCTCCCAGAGGGACCCGGAAAATGCCACCTACCAACTGAAACTGGCCGAGATTTACCGGAAAAAAGGGGAAGAAGAAAAAGCCCTCGCCAAGTATCTCCAGGCCGCGGAAATATTCACCCAAGAGGTTGCCATGAACCCGCATCTGGTCCAGGCCAACCAGAAAATCGGTCAGATCTATCAAAAGATGGGCTTCCTGGCCGATGCCATCGCCCAGTACAGAACCGTGGTCAAGCATTACGAAACCTGGGGGAAAAAAGAAAAAATCCCCCAGGTCTTGAAGCTGATTCAGGGATTGGAAAAAGAAAAGAGTGCCCGGGAAAAGAAAGTGTCGGTCGCTCTGGAAGCCAGGAAACCGCCCGAACCCAGGGAAGATCCTGCTCCCCAGACTTTCCCCAGATCCGCGCCGCCCCCCAAAGCTCGCCGTCCCGTCCCGCCCCCAGAGGGGAAAAAGGAAGATTTCTACGATCTCCGGGCTGAATTGACCGCCGGCGAACCCGAAGACCTGAAAGAGATCAAGGAAATTTCCATGGATAAGCTCTTCGGGTTCGAAGAGATTTTCAAAGAACTGCAGGAAACGGTGATTCCGACGGAGGTGTACCCCAATTTCAATTACCATATGGGCAAGGCCTGCCGGGAGATGGGGTTCAATGACGGGGCGATCGAGCAACTTCAGATCGCCATGCAGAAGGGGCAGAACCCAGTAGAAGCGGCCAAGATGTTGAGCAAGTGCTTCCGGGACAAGGGATGGTTTCACGAGGCCCAGAAGTATTTCGAAAAGGCCCTGCAGATGGAGAACGAATCCCGGAAGAAGCAACCCTCCAGCTTCGAGAGTCAACTGGTCATGATTCCCTCCTGATCCTTTCGGGGCCGGGGCTCGGACCAGCCCCGGGCTCGTCCCTAACTCGGCAAATCCAGAACGGAACAGGCCTGAAGTGCGGTACTCCTTCTTCCCCCGCCGTCCCCCCGTCCCCGGGCCTCCGCGTAAGTTTTTAAGGGTCAGGGTTGACGGTGCGCCCTGATTTGGCTATCATGATACGCGAATGGCCGAAAAGGGGGGAAAGCGCCTGCCTTGTATCCAGAAGAGATTGGAGTTTCGACGGGTGGCCACCCAAGCCCGAAAATAAGCAGCCAGAGGCTTGCAGGAATCGTCTTTAAGCGGTAAGATCACTGAGGGCTTCCTCGCCGTCATTTTTCAGGGGCAATTCCCATCTCGGCCCGAGGGCCAGAGAGAGGGATTTTTCTTAAGTTTTCCATCAAATCGACCGAAATCATTAGCAGCAACCCTCAGAAGACGAGGATATTCCGGGGAACCCTTCCGCCCGAGCTTCAAAAGAGGGTTGCCGGTCTGCGGGCCAGCGAAGACCCGGCGAAGGAGGGCA
>LJUR01000179.1 GCA_001304105.1 Deltaproteobacteria bacterium SM23_61 | reverse complement strand
CCCCCACCATGGCCACGATCTTCCCTTCTTCCTGCAGATTTTTTACCTGCCGGCTCTTTTCCCAGGGAAGAACTTCAGCAAGGACCCGTTCGATTCCCATTTGAGCGGCCACGGCTTTGCCCGTTCGTTCATTATCGCCGGTGATCATGATCACTTCCAGGCCCATCCGTTGCAGGGCTTCCACCGCCTCCCGGGAATGAGGCTTGAGTGTGTCAGCCACGGCCACAATCCCGGCCGCGGAATGATTTCTCGCCACTACCATGGGCGTTTTTCCTTCACCGGCCAGGCGCTCCATTTCCCGCCGGAGGCCATTCAAGCCAATCCCTTTCTCCTCCATGAGCCTGAGGTTTCCGAGGAGAATCGGCTCCCCATCGATTTGGGCCCTGATTCCCTGCCCGGGAATGGCTTCAAATTTTTCAACCGGACTGAGCGCTAACCCCTTTTCTTCGGCCGTGCGGACGATGGCCTCCCCCAGGGGGTGCTCCGATCCCTTTTCCGCCGAAGCCGCCCACCGGAGGATTTGTTCTTCCTTAAATTCCTTCCCGACGATAATGTCAGTGACCGATGGTCTCCCCTGGGTTAGAGTCCCGGTCTTGTCAAAAAGAATCGCATTCACCCGGTGGATGGTCTCCAGGCTTTCTCCCCCCTTGATGAGAATTCCATTTTCCGCACCCCGGCCGGTTCCGACCATAATCGCCGTGGGGGTCGCCAGCCCTAGAGCACAGGGGCAGGCGATGATCAAAACCGCTACGAAATTGAGCAGGGCCAGAGTAAAAGCGGGTTGGGGCCCGAAAATCATCCAAATCGCAAAAGTAACCAAGGCAATCGATATGACCGCGGGCACGAATACACTCGCCACCCGGTCCGCCAGCCTCTGAATCGGCGCTTTGGAGCCCTGGGCCTCCTCCACCAGCCTGATGATCTGGGCCAGGGCCGTCTCCTTGCCCACCTTGGTGGCCTCAAACTGAAACGATCCGGTCTTATTGATGGTCCCCCCCATGACCGGATCGCCGGGTCGTTTTTCGACGGGAATACTCTCTCCGGTCAGCATGGATTCATCCACCGCCGACGAACCTTCCCTCACGACTCCGTCAACCGCGATCTTCTCCCCCGGGCGAATCACAACTGTGTCCCCTCTTTGGACCTCATCCACGGGGACGTCTCTTTCCTGGCCGTTGCGCACAACCCTCGCCGTCTTCGTCTGGAGGCCCATGAGCTTTTTTATGGCCGAGGAGGTTTGCCCTTTGGCCATGGCTTCCAGCAGTTTCCCCAGGAGGATCAGGGTGATGATCATGGCCGAGGTGTCATAGTAAACTCCCAGACCCAGCCCCCGGGCCCGGAACCATTGGGGGAAGAAGGTGATCGCCACGCTGTAGATGTAGGCCGCGGAAGTCCCCACCGCGATGAGGGTGTTCATGTCCGAAGTCCGGTGCTTCAGGGCCAGCCAGAAACCACGGTAAAACTGCCACCCCGCCCAGAATTGAATGGGGGTCGTGAGAAGAAAAAGGGACAGATGTTTCTGCAGGACGGCCGGCCACCAGGGGAACCACTGGGGCATGCTTCCGAAAAAGACGGCCGCCGAGAGGACGGCACTGACCAGGAACTTTCTCTTTTGCAGCCGGATCTCCCGGGCCCGGGCTTCAGACTCCCGGTCGGCCATTGCCTCTTCCTCGAATCCCCGCACCTCGTATCCCAAATCCTCCACCGTTTTACGAAACTCGGACTTTCCCACTTTCCCGGGATGGTAAATAACGGTCGCCCTTTCCGTGGCCAGGTTGACCCGAGCTTCGATCACCCCCTCGATTTGGCGGAGCCCTTTTTCGATTCGGTTCACGCATGCGGCACAGGTCATGCCTCCGATGGCGATGGTTATTCTTTCTTCTCCCCCTGGCTCAACGGGTACGGCGTAGCCAAGGTCTTCGACCTTTTTCCTTATCATCCGGACGTCAACGAGGCTGGGATCATAAACAATATTCGCCTTTTCGGTGGCTAAATTGACACTGGCCTCCCGAATTCCCTCCACGGCCCGGAGGGATTTTTCGACCCGGGCCACGCAAGAGGCGCAGGTCATCCCCTGAATGGGCAAAGAAAGGTTTTGGGGTTCATTTTTATTATTGTCGTTCATACTATTTATGATGCGCTCGAAAAGCCTTTGATTCAAAGGGAATTCTTGGAAAATCGGGGTTCAGCCAGGGGGGGAAGAAAAACAATTTCCCCAATACATTTTTCCATTGAAAAGCTATTCTGAACTTTATATAATTACTATTTAATTTACTTATGAGGTTTGCGTATGAAGACTCCGTTGGCAAAAAAAGAGAACATGAATCCCAAATGGCATCTCGTCGACGCCGAAGGGAAGACTTTGGGGCGGCTGGCCACGCGGCTTGCAATTCTGCTCCGGGGCAAGAATAAACCGATCTTTGCCCCCCATCAGGATACGGGTGATTTCGTGGTGGTCGTCAACGCCAAGAAAGTGTCCCTCACCGGGAAAAAATGGAAGGAAAAAATCTACGTCCACCACTCCGGCTATCCCGGCGGGCTGAAGATGGCCAGCGCGGAAAAAATCGCCCAAAAGAAACCCGAGCGCCTGATCACCATGGCCGTCCAGGGCATGCTTCCCAAAAATAAACTGGGGAGAAAGCTGATTAAAAAACTCAAAGTTTATCCCGGAGACACCCATCCCCATCAGGCTCAACAACCCGAAGTCTATACCCCATAAAGGAAGGACATATGCCCGAAAAAGTTTATTACGCCACAGGAAAAAGAAAGACCTCCATCGCCCGCGTCTGGATGAAGCCCGGGGACGGGAAAATCATGGTGAATGAACAGGATTTGAACCAGTACTTCAAGCTGGAAACGGCCAAGATGATCATCTTTCAGCCCCTGGAGCTGACCGGCATGCTGGGCCAGTTTGACATCGCCGCTACCGTTCAGGGGGGAGGCATGAAGGGACAGGCCGGGGCCATTCGCCACGGGATTACCCGCGGCCTTCTCACGGTAAAAGACGAGTTTCGTGAATCCCTGAAGAAGGCCGGCCTCATCACCCGGGACCCCCGGAAGAAAGAGCGTAAGAAATACGGCCAGAAAGGCGCCCGGAAGAGATTCCAATACTCCAAACGGTAATCCGGGTTGGGGGGAAAAGCAAGGGAAGGCCCTCCGGCCTTCCCTTTTTTAATTCCTTTTTCACGGAGAAGGATCATGACGCGCGTTGGCGTAATCGGAGCGACGGGGTACACCGGAATTGAGCTTGTCCGGCTGCTTTCCAGGCACCCCAGGGTTCAATTGACCGCGTTGACGGCCGAGAAAAACGTGGGTCAGCCGATCTGGAAGCTCTTCCCGTCTATTCTAAAGGAGGTCGATCTCGTCTGCCAGCCCCTCGAGGTCGAGCCTTTATCCAGGACCTGTGACTTCGTCTTCACCGCCCTGCCCCATAAGGCGGTCATGGAGGTGGCGCCGGGCTTCCTGGAAAAGGGAGTCAAGGTGGTTGACCTGAGCGCGGATTTCCGCCTGGCCGACCCCAAGGTCTACGAGCAGTGGTACGAACCCCACACCGCCGCGGGCCTTTTGAAGGAGGCGGTTTACGGCATACCCGAATTGCACCGGGAGGAAATTAAGAAAGCCAGGCTGGTCGCCAACCCCGGCTGCTACCCCACCAGCGTAATTCTTCCCCTCGCCCCGGTCCTGAAACACAAGGTCGTCGACCTCCGCACGCTCATCGCGGATTCCAAGTCGGGGGTCAGCGGGGCTGGCCGGTCCGCAGTCCTCTCGTCCATGTTCGCCGAGGTGAGCGAGAACTTCAAAGCCTACAAGGTGACCGAACACCGGCACACCCCGGAGATGGAGCAGGAACTGAGCCGGCTGGCCGGGGAAAAAGTCATTCTCACCTTTACCCCGCACCTCGTGCCCATGAAGCGGGGGATCCTCTCCACGATCTACGCCACCCTGGTGAAACCCCTCTCGGAAAAGGAAATTCACCAGTTGTACCTGGATTTCTACGGGAAGGAGAAGTTTGTCCGCATCCGTCCTTGCGACCTTCTTCCCAGCACCGCGGACGTCTTCGGCTCGAACTACTGCGATATCGGGGTGAAGGTGGACCAAAGGATCAACCGGCTCATCATCCTCTCGGCCATTGACAACCTGGTCAAGGGAGCCTCTGGCCAGGCCGTTCAGAACATGAACGTGATGCTCGGCTTCGAAGAATCCCTGGGAATCGACGTCGTCCCTGTTTATCCATGAGGGCCTTGATCGGGGAAAGTTTGAACTTTCTTTGTGAGTCTTTCCCGATGGAATAATGGAATATCGGAATGATGGGAAACGTGATGGAAGCTCTTCAGCCTGGGCCCCATTATTCCATTTTTCCATCATTCCAACATTCCGGCCCTTATACCACCCCTTCCTTCTTCATCCGCCGGATCTCCTCCTCTTTGAACCCCAGTTCTTCCAGAACTTCCTGGGTGTGTTCCCCGAAATCTGCCGGCCCCCGGCGGATGTCGGGCGGGGTCTCGGACATTTTGATGGGGGAAGACAGGAGCTTCATCTTGCCTTTCCTTGGGTCATCGAACTCGGTGACCATCTTTCGATGAACGACCTGGGGGTCTTTGAAGGTTTCCTCCAAGTGAAGGACTTTCCCGATACAGACATCCAGGTCTTTGAGTTCCTCCAGCCACTCGTCCCGCGTTTTGTCCTTGAACTTTTTTTCCAGGAATAGAAAGATCTCCCCCCGTTTCTCCCCTTCATCGTACTGGAGAGGAATGTAATCCTCCCGTCCCATTTTCCTGCAGAGTTGCCCCCAGAACCGGGGTTCCAGGGCCCCGATGGATATGTATTCTCCGTCCCTGGTTTCGTAAACACTGTAACAGGGGAAACGACCGCTGAGCAGCATGTCGCCCCGCCGGGGAGCCTTTCCCAACCCAAAAAGCAAACTGGCCGGAAAAGGCAGCATGGCTACAATCCCGTCCATCATGGAGATGTCGATGTACTGTCCTTTCCCGGTGGTCTGACGGACGAACAGGGCGACCAGGATTCCGATGGCCGCGTACATGCCCCCGGCGGCCATGTCCGCCACCTGGATGGGGGGGATGACCGGTTTTCGTCCCGCTTCTCCGGTCAAGCCCAGGACTCCCCCAAAACTGAGGTAGTTCACATCATGGCCCACCATATTTTTGTAGGGTCCATCCTGCCCGTATCCGCTGACTGAGCAATAGATCAGCCTCTCGTTCAGTTTTTTCATCTGCCCGTAGCCGACTCCCAGGCTATCCGTGACCCCCGGACGGAACCCCTCCAGGATCACATCCGCTCTCTGGGCCAGGCGACAGAATATCTCCAGCCCCTGGGGGTGTTTCAGGTTGAGGGTCATGTGCCTCTTGTTGCGCATGACCGTGGGCATGCCCGGCCCCTCCCCCTGATACCGCCGGTCTTCGATCCGCAGAACATCGGCCCCCATATCGGCCAGGATCATGGAACAGTAAGGACCCGGGAACAGCCGGGAAAGGTCGAGTACTCTTATCCCTTCCAGTGCACGCATTGGTCTGGTCTCCTGTCAGGTAAACAGAGGGTGTAGGGGGCCGGGTGTAGGGTGTAGGGAACCAAACGCCTCGATCCTTTTTTCCCCTCCCTTTCTCCGCGTCTCCATGGCCTCGCGTCCCCGCGTCCCCGTTTCATCGCGTCATTTCTCTCGTGCTTTCCCGCGTCCATTTTGGGCTTCTCTATGCTGAATTAGACTTGTCAGTGCCCGAAGCGTCCTATCAGGCATGAAATGAACAGGGATAAAAGAGATGGGAAAAGGAATCACTCATGGATTTCCCCTAAAAGAGGAATGATACATTTTCCCGGGGGAGAAGGTCAATATAAAGAACGGGTGCGGGGTGCAAGGTGCAGGGTGCAGGGCCTGGAGTGTAGGGTGTAGGGTGTAGCGTGTAGGGTGTAGGGTGTAGGGAGCAGGATCATGGTTCAAATTATCCCGACGCATAAGGATTTTCCCTTACCCCTTGCGCCTTACGACTAACGGTTTTTGGCCTTTGCCTTGAAAGATTTCCAGGAACATGTTAATCATTAAAAATATTCTGACTGAAAAGGGGCATAGAGTTGGCGGCCATACCCCAAAGAATCCTGGCCATGGACATCGGCGGCGGAACGCAGGACATCCTTTTCTATGAAGAAGGAAAACCCCCGGAAAATTGCGTGCAGATGATCCTTCCCTCCCCTACCCGGCTTGTGGCCCAGAGGATCGCTGCAGCGACGGCCCGGAGAAAAAATATTTTCCTTTCCGGCAACACCATGGGAGGAGGGCCCTGCTCCTGGGCGGTTGAGGAGCACCTTCGGGCGGGGTTGAAGGTATATGCCACCGAAACCGCCGCTCTGACCTTTCATGACAACCTTGACGGGGTGCGGAAAAGCGGGGTCAGAATCACCGATCATCCCCCCAAGGGGGCGGTGGAGATTCCTCTCCGGGATGTACACCTGCCTGCCCTGCGCAAGGCGCTCAAACCTTTTCAGATCAGCCTTCCCCAAGCCTTCGCCGTGGCGGTTCAGGATCACGGCTTCAACCCCCGGGGAAGCAACCGCCGGTTCCGGTTTCAATACTGGAAAAACTTCCTCCAAGCGGGAGGAAACCTAACCGACCTGATCTATCTCCATCCACCTCCTTCCATGACCCGCATGCTCGCTGTGCAGAAAGATATCCCCGGGGCCGCGGTCATGGACACCTGTGCTGCCGCCGTCTGGGGAGTCCTCTGCGACCCCGCCGTTGCGGAGATGCTGGAGGAAGGCCTGGTGGCTTTGAACCTGGGAAACCAGCACACCCTGGGGGCCCTGGTCCGGCAAAATCGCGTTTGGGGCATCTTCGAGCATCACACCGGGCGCATGACCCCGGAGAAACTGAAAAAGATCCTCTTTCGTTTCCCGAGGAAGGCCCTCACCAATGATGAAATCTTCCAGGACCGGGGCCACGGGTGCGCCTACCATCCGGGATATTCCCGCAAAAAGGGTTTTCAGCTCGTGGCCGTAACCGGACCCCGGCGCTCCCTGGCTGAAGGCTTGGGTTGTTACTTGGCCGCTCCCCACGGGAACATGATGCTGGCGGGCTGCTTCGGCCTCGTCGCGGCTCTAAAGGCAAAATTAACCACAGAGCACACAGAGACCACAGAGAATTGAGTAAAGGAATAATGGAATGGTGGAAGAATGGAATAATGAGTAAAAACTAAAATAATTAAAATCAACATTCCATCATTCCAATATTCCATTATTCCAATGCCTTTTATATTCCAGCATTCGAATTCCTTTGCTCTGTGTTCTCTGCGCCCTCTGTGGTTCATCCTTTTTCTTTTTGTTTTTGCCTTGCTGTGCTCTCTGGAGTGCAAAGGTAGTTTGATATGAACGAAGCGCAGGCCAAGAAAAGGATCGAAAAGCTCCGGGAAG
>LJUR01000178.1 GCA_001304105.1 Deltaproteobacteria bacterium SM23_61 | reverse complement strand
TCGGTGATCCCCGCTTTGGCCGGTTTTATGAAGATCCAGCGGTGTACCCTCTTCTCCGTCATGGAAGACCGGGAGCATGTGATTCTGGAGGCCGGGTTCCCGGAGGCGCAGCACGGAATCGGTCAGGTCTTCTCCGTCAAGGAACCCTATATTCATACCCTGGTCCACCAAACTGGGCCCTTCGGGGATTTTGAGAATGAGAAGATCCATCCATCCTACATCCTGATCCGGAACCCGCAGATGAGCCGTCTCCTCCCCCCGCCCCTGAAACACTACCTGGCCAGTCAACAGATCAATTGTGTCCTGTACCTTCCCCTGCACGTTGACGGAGCGGTTCAGTATTTCTTGGCCTTTGACGCTCAGGCCCAGCACCTGAGCTTCGCCGAAGAGGATATCATGCTCTTCAGTTTCCTGGGAAAAGAGTTGATGAAGGGGCTGAGGCTGGAGAAAATGGACGATATCGTACACGACTTCAAAAACCCGGCGATTGCCATTGCCGGTTTTGCCAAGAGAGTGCAGCGGATGCTGGGCGAGCTTCCCGATCTTCCCAATCGGGAAAAGATCCTGCAGTCCATGGACATCATCCAGCAGGAATCTTCCCGCATTCAGGAGCTGGCTTTAACCCTCCACGGGGAAGGGAAGGAAACGACCCTGGACATGACCGATATCCTGAAGAAACGTTTCCGGATCAATGAGGAAGCCGTTCGGGAGATGAACCGGAGAAATATCCTTCAGGTTGAACAGGAATTGCATTTCCCCCTCTGGATTCGGTGTTGCCCCCTGCACATCGAAAGGGTCTTCGATAACCTCTTGAACAACGCCTCTCACGCCACCCAGGAAGGGGGCGAACTTTCCATTTGTTCTTACCCCAAAGAGTCGTCGGCCGTGGCCGAAATCACCAACACCGGGGAGATCTCGGAGGAGGAGAAAGAACGCTGCCTGCAGGGCGAGGGCCGGGGCCGGGGCCTGCACATCACCACCCGCCTGATCAAGCACATGGGCGGAAAGATGGAAATTGATTCGCGGGAAGGAAGAACCACCTTTCGGGTCGAATTACCCCTGAGCAGGCCGGAGGCCTATTGATCACCTTGAGCCCCAGTCATTCCCGAATCAATACCCTAAACCTGCCCATTTGTTTCAGAAATCATGAATGGTTTCAATGTATATTTAGCCTTCTCAAAGGTCCCCAGACCATCGCCGTCGTGAATCTCTTCCCGCGAGCGGATGCCTATTCGTGCTGTAAATAGAATGATTAGTGCACTTTGTTTCAAGGCCCGTTTTCGTCGTTAGCGTTGGGGCTTTGCTTAAAAGGAGAATAGCGAGTGGAATGGCGAAAAGATGGATTTATGATCAGCGATGAACGGGCCAGGGTAAAAATTGACACGGTTGCCCATCTTCTGGCGGGGACTCACTGGGGATACAGGAGACCGCGGCCGGTGGTGGAAAAGCTGGTCGAGAATTCGTTCTGTTTTTCCCTTTTTCGAAACAACGAACAGGTCGGGTTTGCCCGGGTGGTCACGGATCATACCGTCTTTTCCTGGCTTTCAGACCTGGTGATTACCCCGGAATTGCGGGGCCGGGGGCTGGGAAGATGGCTCCTGCAATGCATCCTCAATCATCCGGCCGTATCCGGGGCGCAGTTTGTCCTTCAGACGCGGGATGCCCACCATTTATACGAAAGCTTCGGATTCCAGCGGAGCGATAAATTCATGACCCGACCCGGCTCAAATCCCAAACCACCTGGGCCACCGGAATCAGTCCATCCGGATACCAGCCTCTAAATCTATGATTTTCTTGGAGTGAAATCCTGGCTCGGCGGAAGTATCGGTCTTGGCCCCAAGGTGACCTTGGATCAGGTGCCAGGCCTGGGGGCAGCGGAGAAAAAAACCGCAAGTCGCAAGGCGTAAGCCGTGAGGGGGAAAATGCTTCGATCGACTTGCGCCTTCGGCCCGAGACTTCGGCGAGCTCAGTGGAGCCGCTCAGGCCGAGGGCTCTCGCGACTTACGGCTTTCACAGGGAGGAAAAATGGATAAGCGGTTGGAAGGAAAGATCGCCATTGTCACCGGTGCCGGCCAGACTCCCGGAGATACGATCGGGAATGGACGGGCGATTTCCGTTCTATTTGCCCGCGCGGGAGCCAAAGTGATGCTCGTGGATCTTCGCCTCGATTCCGCACAGGAGACCCAAGCGATGATCGGGCGGGAAGGGGGAGAGTCCATCGCTTTTGCCGCCGATGTCAGCCGTGCGGAGGACTGCCGGCGAACGGCCGAGAAGTGCGCCGAGACGTACGGCCGCATTGATATCCTGGTGAATAATGTGGGGATCGGCGGCGAGGATCGAGGGCCGGTGGACCTGAAAGAAGAACTATGGGACCGGATCTTTCGCATAAACCTGAAAAGCATGTTCCTGACCTGCAAGTATGTTCTGCCCTACATGGAGAAGCAGGGCAGCGGTTCTATCGTGAATATCTCCTCGGTGGCGGCAGTGTGCGCGGTTTCCATGCTGGCCTACAAGACCTCCAAAGCGGGAGTCAACGCCCTGACCCATTCCGTTGCCATGAAGTATGCCAGCAAAGGAATCCGGGTGAATTGCATCATGCCGGGCCTCATGAACACCCCCATGGCCATCGAAGGGTTCTCCCGATTGCTGGGGATCAATAAGGAAGATCTGATCCAAGCGCGCAATAGCCGGGTTCCGCTAAAAGGGGGGATGGGCTCCGGATGGGATACGGCCTATGCAGCTCTATTCCTGGCCTCGGATGAGGCCAAGTTCATAACCGCAGCGGTTCTGCCCGTTGACGGCGGGCAGTGCGCGAAGATCGGCTGATGAAGGGACGGTTGGCTATGGGCCTTAGAATCCCCCGGCATCAGTCCTGCAAAGTTCGTTTCAGGCGCTCAAGTTTCTCCTGCAAAATTTTCCCGTCTTTTTCTTTGCCCAATTCCTTCAAGCGCCGCAAAAGGTCCTGAACGGATTTCTCCAGCTTGGGAAGAAGTTCCTTTTCAAAGAAGCGGCGCGTGTCCTCGCCCGACTTTTTTAACTCCCGTGCCCACGAGTCCAACTGGCTCTCCAATTCTTTTTGCCATTCCCGGTCCGAGAGACGGTCCAGCTCCTTGCTTAACCTGTCCAGGGCATCCTGCAGAACTTGTGGAATTCCCCGAACCCCGCGGCTCCCCCTTTCGATCATGAGGGAAAAAGAAGTGCTGCCCTCTACCACCCCCCCGTCGGGGAGAGGCTTTCCGCCGGAGCTCAATAAGACCATCTTGACCATCTGGCTCCCGGGCCGGTCCGGGTCCGCCTGGATCAGGAACCGGCTCTGATCCGTCAAAGCCTCGCGGAAATCGGGCTTGACCTGGAGGGGAACGACCGTTTTGCCCGCGGGGTTGGCCTGAAAATCCCCGACCGAGCCAATGGTTTGATTCTCCCAGATGACCCGGTCGCCGCGTTTCAGACTGCCGGGGCGGTCGTACATGACCATCACTTTATGGGGAGAAGCGCAAGACGTCACACCCAGCAGCAGGATAACGGGCAGCCATAAGTAAGATGTCTTCATACGCATATTGCCCCCCATCTAGGATGCGGAGAAAATCCAAATTTTAAATCCCGAGCAGCTAATCCCAAACAAGAACCGAGTCAGGTGGCCTTCGACCGGGTGCCAGGGCCAAGCATCCCGGAATCGTCAACTGCCGGGAGTCGCGCAGCAGAGCCGGGGGTTTCGCTTAAAGAAATCAGGTCAAGATTTTAAAAATGGGTTTATCGCCTTCAAAAATGTTTCCGGCTGATCCATCTGGGGGATGTGCCCGGCATCATGCAGGATGACGCTTTTGGCCCCTTTAATTGCCTGGAGAATTTCCTTTTCTTTCTCTTTCAGAATATCCTGGTCTCCGAAAAGAACCAGGGTTGGGCATTTGATTTTGGCAAACTTGGGGAAAGGATCGTATAAGGAGATGGCGATCGTGGTCTTTTTCACCCATAGGCCGGCCTTGGCCCGGAGTTGATTGAACCAGGCTGCCAATTCCGCGCTGGGATGAGCAAAGGCCAGTTTCAGGTCGGTCAGGGAGAGGGGCTGGGGATTCCCCTGGGGGTCGAAGCCCAGGGCGGAGAAGGCCAAGCGTTCCATCCGTTCCCAGGGATCCCTTGCCGGGCAGCCTACAAGTACGAGTTTTTCCACGCGCTGCGGAAAGGCAGCACCCAGTTCCACCGCGATCAGCCCCCCCACAGAATTTCCGCATACCATGGCCTTCTCGATCTTCATCCGGTCCATGAACTGGACCACGCTCCGGGCGTAATCCTCGATGAGGAAATTCCTGGGGGGCTTTTCCGAATCCCCATGGCCGAACGTGTCCAGAGCGTAAACGGAATGGCTCTGGCTCAAAGGGCCGAACACCTTATCCCAGGAGTCGGCGGAAAGGTTTAAACTGTGGAGCAGAATCAGGTTTTTGCCCTTGCCGCCGGCCAGGTAGGCAAGCTTTCCGTCTTCGAGCTGGATGAATGATTTCTGCATTTTCTTCTCCTTTCCAATTCCAAATAAAAAAACTTAACCGCAGAGTTCGCAGAGCACGCAGAGTTTAAACATGAAAAAATGGAATAGTGGAACAATGGAATAATGGAATGGCTGTTAATGCAATTGGTTACCCAATATTCCAATATTCCATCATTCCAATTTCCTAGCCTTTCTTTCTGTGTTCTCTGTGTTCTCTGTGATCTCTGTGGTTATGTTGCTCTATTTTTTTAAGATTCCTTCCAGATGGGGGAAAGGATCTTTCAGGTGGGGGAAGGCCATGGCTTCGGCGAATTGTATGGAGAACTCGGGATCGATCGACAGCTCGATGTATTCCACTTCACGGGCGATCCGGTCCGCTTCCTCCCGTTTGTCCCGGTTCAGGAGGGCGATACGGGCCCCGTCCCCGGCCGCATTCCCCACGGCAACGACATTTTTCAAGTCGCAGTCGGGAAACATCCCCAGGATCATGGCCCGTTCCGGGTCCACGTAACTGCCGAATCCTCCGGCCAGGACAACCTTGTCCAAATGGTTCACCCCCAGCCGCTTCATCATGATCTTGGCCCCGGAGTACAGAGCGCCTTTCGCCAGCTGCACGGCCCGCACATCGGAGGTGGATACGGTAATGTCCTGTCCCAGCGCCGTCTCCCCGGCCCAGGCAATGACGAACTCGTAGCCCTTTTCGATTCTGCGAAGGCGCGGGGTAGACAGGTTCCCGTTGATCCGTCCGCTCTTTTCCACCACCCCTGCCCGGAGCATTTCGGCGATGACTTCGATGATCCCGGAACCGCAGATCCCCCGGGCCTGGATCTCTTCCGGTGTACATTCATCGCTCCATTTATCCTGCCCGATGACGCTGTATCTCAGCTCCAGGGTTTCCGGGTCGATGCGCACTCTTTCGATCGCGCCGGGGGCGGCCCGCATGCCGAAGCGGAGATGGGCTCCTTCCAGGGCCGGGCCGGTGGCACAGGAGGAGGAAAGCAGCTTTTTCCGATTCCCCAGGACCAGCTCGCCATTGGTGCCGATGTCAATGGTCAGGACCATTTCATCCTTTTGGTAGGGAGTTTCCGAGATCAGCACGCCCACGTTATCCGCGCCCACGAAACCCGCTTCGATGGGCAGAACATGAACATAGGCAGCAGGATGGATTTCCAATCCCAGGTCCCTGGCCTTTATGTTCTGGGAATGGTGGGTGGCCGGCGGAAAGGGCGAAAGCCCCAACGGGTGGGGATCGATTCCCAGGAACAGGTGGTGCATGGCCGTGTTGCCCACCACGGTCATTTCCAGGATCGCCCGGGGAGAAATCTGGGAGGCCTGGGCGGCGCTTTGAATCAGGCCGTTTACTCCATTGACGATGACCCCCTGCAGCCGCTTCAGGCCTTCCTCCGGGTTTAGCATGGTGTGGGAAATCCGGGACATCACATCTTCCCCGTAAGCCACCTGGGGGTTCATCATGGAACCCGCGGAAACAACCCGGCCGGTTCGCAGATTGCAGAGATAGACTGCCACCGTGGTGGTGCCACGGCTGCTCCGTAGCAATCTTCCACCTTTCCGGGCTGGAGATCGACGATTTCCCGGTCCATCCAGACCATGGCCGTGACCTTCCAGTCCGCTTCCCGCAACTGTTGGGGAAGAAGCCGAAGGGTCTGGAGGTCGATGGTGAGGTTCCTGAGGCCGAAGGATTGATCCAGAACGCGAAGGAGCCGCTCAAAATCAGCCGTAGGCTCATGCAGAGTCGGGGGCGGGAGCTCGGCGTAACAGGCCTTGATGGCCGGGTTCAGATCCACCGCGATTTCCCTGGCTTCCTTGCGGATGACCTGCTGAACTCCCCGGCTCTCCTCGGGGATAAAAACAAGGACATCCCCATATACCCGGGTCATGCAGGCCAGGCGATACCCGGCCTTTTTCTCTCCTTCCGTGATGAAGGTCTCTTCTTCCGGGGAAAAGGGAAATTCCCGTACCCCGGAGTCAGGCGATCGACCCGGACTTTACATTTTCCGCAGGTGTTTTTCCCCCCGCACGGAGCCTCCAGGGGCGCTCCCAGCTCCTGCGCGGCCTGGAGGAGGGTCTGCCCGGCTTCGATGTCTCCCCTGCGGCCGGAGGGCTGAAAGAGAATGGAAATTTTTTCTTTCCTCAAGGGAAGATCTCCTAAGCTGGCATGGATAAGTGCCTACATGGCCTGGAGTCGATAAATATAGATGAACAACATGTTGCCCGTTGCCAGTTCCCAGTTGCCCGTTATTAAGGTCCCTGACCGGCAACCTGCAAGGGGAAAGGGCTAGGTTGAGGCCAAGGTTAAGGCTGCGAGTTAGGCAATTCTATTGGGCTTTCTCATTTTGGTCACTTTTTTGTTTTGAAACTTGTGGAGTTTTTTTATTTATTCTGCGTTCTCTGCGGCCTCTGCGAGAGACAATAGTTTTTATTTTTTTGTTGTCTTCCGGCAGTTATTCCGCATCCGAATCACGGTACATGCACCGTAATGATGGCGTTGGCCACGACCATTTCATCGGTTTTGTCGCCTAACTCCGGTTGGAAGAGGGTTTTCCCCGACAACCCTCCCTGGCGAACTTCAATCTTCTTCCGACCGAGGGGGAGGACTTTCAGAACCCTCTCCCGATCTACGGTTTCCGGAGCCGGGCAGCCGATCAGGACTTCGACCAACATTTCATCGGAGCTCTTTATCCCCACGACTTCCCGCAATCCGCATAGACAGCTCCGGTGAATGGCATCCTGGACAGCCTTTTCCGCGGCACGGGTGTTGTCCTGACCATGCTGGTCAACCCCCATTCCCACTTCAATCACAAATCGCCTCATGACCTTTCCAGACTCCTTTCCTCTCCCCCTGCCCGATGACCGGTTTCATGGCCGCAGGCTGAATGAAAATGAAGGGAGGTTGAATCATGAATTCATCAAAAAACATGTTAATCGAACCCCCATGGTCCTGTCAATTTATTCATTCCTCTTGCTCCCCTTTTGTTCTTTTCTGTAAAAAAGCAAGCTTCTGGCCTGGCAATGCTTGAAAATGCTTTCCTGCTTCAGGGATGCAAAGGGGCAGGCAGGGCCAGCCGCTGAAAGAAGAAAAAATGCAGTAAAAAGTGGAAAATCGGTTGGGCCCGGGAATAGAAGTAATTCCCCACCATGAATAAAACGGAAAGCATTTTGATCGGTTAGCCATTTACCCTGAATTGGCATTGGATTTGCTGTTTCATGATCCCCGGGGGGCATTCAGCATTTCTGCGTTTCAAAGGAATGAGAGGATGAATGGGGTATGAAATCATCTGCGGTGAAATGCTCCAGGTGTCAGGCCGAAAATCAAAGGTCCCGCAAGTTTTGCCGGCAATGCGGGGGTAAACTTCTCACCCCCTGTCCGCAATGCGGCTTTGAAAACCATTTGGGCGATAAATTCTGCGGGGGCTGCGGCCATTCCCTTCTTCCTTCATCCAAGACGAAGGCCCGGGAACTTTTTCCCCGGGACCTATCCTGGGATGAAAAATTGGCCAGGATTCAAAAATATCTTCCCAGAGGGCTCACCGAAAAGATATTGGCCCAGAAAGAAAGGATTGAAGGGGAACGCAAGCAAGTCACCATCCTCTTCTGTGACCTGGTGGGATTCACCCCCCTTTCAGAAAAGCTGGACCACGAAGAAGTGTATGCCCTCATCGACCAGATCATGGAAATCCTGATTCGCCAGGTCCATGCGTATGAGGGAACGGTGAATAAAATGACCGGAGACGGGATCATGGCTCTATTCGGGGCTCCCATCGCTCTGGAGGATGCTCCCCAGCGGTCGATCCGGGCCGCTTTGGCCATTTCCCAGGAATTGAATCAGTTCGGTGAACGGTTGCGGCAGGAGAAAGGGATTCCCCCTTTTCAGATGCGAACCGGCATCCATACCGGCCCGGTGGTGGTGGGTACGCTGGGAAACGATCTTCGCGTGGAATTCAGCGCCGTGGGGGATACGGTGAACCTCGCCTCCCGCATGGAAGGATTGGCCGAACCGGGGACCATTTTGGTGAGTGAGGAAACCTACCGACTCGCGGAAGGGCTTTTCTGGTTTGAGAGTGCGGGGGAGAGAAGGGTAAAAGGAAGAGAAAAACCCGTCAAAACCTACCGGGTCGTAGCCCCCAGCTCCAGCAGAACGCGCTTTGAGGTCAGCGCGGGAAAAGGGTTGACTTCCTTCGTGGGCAGGGAGAGGGAGCTTGAGCTCCTGCGGGATGGATTGGAGCGGTCCCGCGAGGGAAGGGGGCAGGTTTTTTCCATCGTGGCCGAGGCCGGGGTTGGAAAATCCCGGCTTCTCTATGAATTCCGGAAGGCGGTAGCCAATGAGGACCTGGTGATCCGGGAGGGCAGATGCCTTTCTTACGGGAAGGGAATGGCCTATCACCCGCTCATCGAAATCATAAAATCGAATTTCGAAATCCGGGAAGGCGATGACGAAGCGATGGTCGCCAAAAAGGTAAAGGGGGGGTTGAAAAACCTGGAGCTCGAAGAGGGAGCGTATCTTCCCTTCCTGCTGGAACTCCTCTCGGTCAAAGAAAGCGGGATCGAGAAGATCCAAATGAGCCCCGACGCCCGAAAAGACCGGATCATGGCAGCCTTCAAACGGATCTGGCTCAAACTGGCCTCCATCCGGCCCCTGGTCATGGCTTTCGAAGACCTTCACTGGATGGACAAGAGTTCGGAAGAGACGCTTCATTCTTTTCTGGAAATGATCCCCGGGTCCAGAATCCTGGCCATCTTCACGTATCGTCCCGAGTTTGTCCCCGCCTGGAACGCCAGGTCCTACCACAACCAGATTACCCTGAACCGTCTCTCCAACCGGGAGACGATCGCCATGGTCATGCATCTCTTGGAAAACCAGAGCCTCAGCCGGGAACTGGAGGAGTTGATCCTGGAGAAGACCGAAGGGGTTCCTTTGTTCATCGAGGAGTTCATCCGCTCCTTCCTGGACTTGAAGATTATGGTTAAGAGAAACCATCATTACCAGCTGGCCCATAAATTCAAGTCGGTGGCGGTTCCCTCCACCATCCAGGAAGTCATCATGGCCCGGGTGGATTCCCTTCCCGAGGGGGCGCGGGATCTCCTCCAGATCGCCTCGGTCATCGACCGGGAGTTCAGCCATGAGCTGGTCAAACGGGTCTCGGGCCTTCCCGAACCGGAACTGCTTTCCCGCCTTTCCATCCTGAAGAATGCCGAACTTCTCTACGAAAAAGATATTTATCCGCAATCGACCTATATCTTCAAACACGCACTCACCCGGGAGGTGGTGTATGACTCTCTTTTGACCCGGCGAAAGAAACAGCTCCACGAGCGGGTTGGCAGGGGAATGGAGGAACTGCACCGGAACCATCTCAGCGGGCACGCCGATGTGCTAACGGAACATTTCATCAAGAGCGAAAACTTCGAGAAGGGGGCGGAATTCGCCAAGCTGGCCGGGAAGAAAGCACGGAAAAGGTCGGCTTACAGCGATGCCATCTCCTGCACCTACAAGGAACTGTTCTGCCTGGAGAAATTACCCGAGACTCCGGCAATTCAAAATCGGATCCTGAGCGCCCGAGTGACCCTGGCGAATTACTGCATGAACCTCAATGACCACGTGGAGGCCTATGAGGCGGTTTCTCCGGTTACCGACCTGGCCCTACGGCTCAATTACCGCCGGGGGCTTCCCTCGATCTATACCGCCGTCGGATCCTACCTGCTCTTCGTGGAAGAAGACTATCCCCAGGGGATGGAGTATCTGTATCAGGCGCTGGAAGTTTCCGAAGAAGTGAGGGATTTCTTCTCCCTCTGGAACACCTGCTACCTTCTGGGGACGGCCCTGTCCTGGAACTGCGAATTTCAAAAGGGCCTCGACTATTTCCAGAAATCCCTGGACCTGAGCTTGGCGGCGAAGAACCCCATGGGCATTTCCTCGGCGAAGATCAACGCCGGAGTCAACTACCTTTTCCAGGGGAAGGTGGAACGGGCGCATGAGATCAGCCGGGAGGCGCTGGGCATCGCAGAGGAGACGGGGGATATTTACATCCAAGGAATGGCCCATTCCTGTTACGGGACGACCAGCTACTACCGGGGCTTTTTTGAGGAAGCCGAGGAACACCTGCTGCGGGGAATCGGCCTCTGCGAAAGCACCACCCATTTCACCTGGGGTTCCTGGGCTTCGGCTTTTTTGGGAGACATGTATTTCGACCTGGGAAGGTATGAAAAATCCATCGAAGCCTATCATAAGGCATTTTCTTTTCTGGAGAAGAAGAGGTTTGGGCCTTCCTGGCTTACCCTGATCAAAGTGGCCATCACCCGGGCCAGGGTCCTGAATGGGGATTCGGACATCAGCCTCTCCGAAGTCCTGAAATCTTTCGGGCAGAACAGGCAAAAAGGGTTTGCCGGGTGGATTGCCCAGTACATCGGGGAGATCTTATCCCGCCTCGACGGGCAGATGCTTGCCCAGGCCCGGGAATGGACGGATCGGGCCATGGAGATCAACCGGCAGAATGGAATGCAGCTTCTGCTGGGAAAGGACCACCTTCTCTCCGCCCAAATCTGGGGGCGGATGGGCACCCCGGCCAGGGCCAGGGAAGACCTGATCCGGGCCAGAGAGATATTCCAACAATGCGGGGCAGAGGGCTACCTGAAGAAGACCAGCCAGGAATTGGCAGCGCTGGCCGCATAGAACCGCTGAAACAGCGGGTTTTTCGTTATACGTTATACGTTATTAGGAAAGAAAAACAACGGGCATCGAGTAACGAGCAACGCGACACGTATAACGTGTAACGAATAACGGTTATCGGTCTTTTAATCGAGCACGGCAACCGCCTCTATCTCAATCATCATCTCCGGAGATACCAACCCGCTCACCTGGACCATGGTGCTGGCGGGGAAATCCTTCTTGAAATACTGGGCCCGCACCTCGTGGATCTCTTTGAAGCGGCTCATGTCGGTGATAAAGACCGTCACCTTGACGATTTGATCGAAGGTGGCCCCGGCCTTATCCAGGACGGCCTTGATGTTTTCGAGAACCTGCCGGGTCTGGGCTTTCATGTCTCCCTTCCCCACGATGTTCCCGTCTTTGTCCCGGGCGGTCATCCCCGAGATGAAGAGAAATCGGGTTCCTTCTGCCTTCACCGCCTGGGAATAGATCCCCAGGGGTTTGCTCATTTTCTCCGAAACGATGATTTCCTTTTTCATTTTTTTCCCCTCCTTTTCCTCTCCATAACAGAAAGAGGCCTGGCAAATCAAGAATCGATTGGGTAATTTCATTCTGGTAAAGCCCCGGCTCTGCCGGGGAACGATTAGAGTTTGCCAGTTCCGGAATACTTTGGTTGTGGCCCGGGGGCAAGGAGGTCCCGGGCAAAAAGCATCGGCCGGGTGGGCCCCCATCCTAAGGGCTCCGACCGGCTTCCGCAGGATACGGCGGGCTGATCGGGCGACCGGCGCTTCGCCCCTCCCCGGAGAGAACTCTTTCATCAGAGGTTCAAACGGTTGGCCCGCCCGGTCCAGGATGCGGAAGCTGCCTCACGGTTTTTGCCCGGGAGGTCCTTGCCACCGGGCCTGGCACAAGATCGAAGGCCGCCCTTTCTGTCCCGGCAGGAGGGGGACACACTTCCTGGGCGGGGAATATTTCGTTACCCTTTCCGCCCCTTAAATTGGGAGAAAAGCTTGTATTCCCTTGCTATCCCTTCCATGGTTTTGCTAAGCTGAAGCCATGGAGAAGAAAATGGAAAAGCCCTTTGAGGAGTATTTCATTCCGGAGGAGCCTTATTATCTTCCCATCTGGGATGAAGAGAACATCTTTGCCTCGGCTTACAAGGCCCGGCTTCCGGTCCTACTCAAAGGGCCTACGGGATGCGGGAAGACCCGGTTTGTGGAGTACATGACCTACCGGCTGGGCAAAGAAATGGGGACCCAGCTTCCCCTGATTACCGTGGCCTGCCACGAAGACCTGACCGGGTCAGACCTGGTCGGGCGATATCTCCTGAAAGGAGAGGAGACCCTCTGGATCGATGGACCGCTGGCCCGGGCGGTGAAGAACGGGGCCATATGCTACCTGGATGAAATCGTGGAAGCCCGCAAAGATACCACCGTGCTCATTCACCCCCTGGCCGACCACCGGCGGATCCTCCCGGTGGAGAAGAGGGGGCAGATCCTGGAGGCCCACGAGAATTTTCTCCTGGTGATTTCCTACAATCCCGGCTATCAGAGCGTTCTGAAAAACTTGAAACACAGCACCCGGCACCGCTTCGTGGCCATCGACTTTGATTATCCCCCCGCCGAGGTGGAGGCCAAGATCATCGCCCACGAGAGCGGGGTCAACTTCGAGGCCGCCGCCTCCCTGGCCAAACTCGCGGAAAAAGTGCGCAACCTCAAGGAACACGGCCTGGAGGAAGGAGTATCCACGCGGCTCCTGATCTACGCCGGCCAGCTCATGGTCCAAGGGGTCACCCCCCGAAGGGCCTGCGAAGTGGCCGTGGCCCAGGCGGTGACCGACGACTCTGATGTGGGAAGAGGAATTGTGGAAGTCATCCGGGCCATCTTTCCATAAATTTTAGCCACAGAGATCACAGAGAGCACAGAGGGAAAGACTTAAAAATTGAAATGATGGAATCTCAAAGGTATCGGAATAATGGAATGATGGAATAATGGGCAAGAAAATGAACGACAAGAACCCAAACATTCTAATATTCCTTTATTCCATTGTTGCATTATTCGATTTTTTTTCTGTTTAAACTCTGTGATCTCTGTGTCCTCTGTGGAAAAAATGCTTTAAATGTATGGAAGAAAAAGAAGTACAGCTTTGGAATGAGTTTGCCCGGGAGCTGAGACGACGGAGCCGATGGGACCTGGATAAGATCGAGTCCTCCCTGGCGGGTGCGTTGAAGGCTCTTCCCGGCCTGGAGAGGAAGGAGAGGGAAGAGCTCTTAAAGATCGGCTGGGTGGTCGCTGAAAGGTCCAGCAAGCTGGCGGTGTCCTTTCTGCGGATCGGCCCAAGCATCCTGAGTTCCCTCTCCCCGGCCGTCCGGCCAATCCTGATCCAATGGGCCATGATTCTGGCCCACCACTCCCGTGAGACGCTCATCGATTTTCTGGAGAGGAGCCGGGGAATCCTGGCGATCCCCAGCGAGGAAGAAAGCTCCTTTCTTGTCTCTCAAGGGTTGGACCTGGCCGGCCTGGATCCGTCGATTTCGTTCCAATTCTTTGTCAACCTTTCAAGGATTAGCAAGGAAATCTCCAGGGACCGGTTCTCCTACTGGTTCGAAGAAGGTCTCTCTCTCATTCCCAAGAGCATTCCCGCGGCCATGGCCTACTTCTCCCTGGAATCTAAAAGGTCCCAGGACCGGGCCCAGGAAGAACAGTCTTCCGTCTCCCTGGAAGAAGTCTCGCGTCCCATGAAACTCTTCG
>LJUR01000177.1 GCA_001304105.1 Deltaproteobacteria bacterium SM23_61 | reverse complement strand
CGATAGCGAAATCAGTGGCGGACCCATTGAGCAATATTCTCCCAAAAACATCGACATCCCGTCCATGATCAACGGATTCAAAAGGTCCATCACGAATTCCTACAATGTGAACAGCGCAACCTTGACCGGAATGACCTGGGGATCCCCGGTGGAAGGGTTCACCCAGCAGGATCCGTTGAGTTGCGATGAGCGCAACATCGTTTATTTCAACACCAACTCAACCTACGTCAAGCTGAACTCCTTTACCAGCGGGTGCGGGATCCTCATGGTAGATGGAGACCTGGCCGTGCAGGGCGGTTTCTATTGGTATGGAGTCATCTTGGTGACCGGGTCCATTACTTTTACCGGCGGCGGCGGGAAAAACTTGACCGGCGCCATGCTCGCCGGGGGCAGCGTTTCCGCTGACTTGGTGGGGGGGGATGCCAATATTGTCTATTGCAGCAGCGCGATCAAGAATCAGACCGAGTATATGCCCCTCGTCACCCTGCGATGGTTGGAACTTTTCTCCTAATCTGCGGAGGGTCGGATTTATGATGAGAGGTTTTTGAATTTGCGGGGAGGAAGGCATGAAAAAAATATCCGCCGGGCTGATTTTTCTCTTGGCCCTATTCCTAAGCGGATCGGCCTTTGCGGACTACGTGATCAAGTTGAAGAATGGAAGAACGGTGGAGACGGCCAAGTGCTGGGAGGAAGAAGGGCAGATCAAATTCCAGTGGGAAGAGGGGGTCGCCTCGCTGCCCAAGAGGAACGTGGTTAGCATTGACTGGGTGGAGGAAGAGTTCCCCAGCCGTTCTTACCGCCCGAATCCCCAGGCCGCCGAGCCGAAACCCGTTACCGAAGAGACGCCCAAGTCAGCGGTGAAGAAAGAAGAGCCGACCGCTCCGCAGAAATCCTCCCAGGAGATCAACGTCGAGCAGTACAAAAAGAAGAAAGCTCAGTACGTAACCCAGTACGAGCAGGCCTACCAGAGGTACCTGGACGCCACCTCCCGCAGGGATGCGCAAGCCAAGAAAAAGGCCTGGGAAGAGTTCAACAAGTACGGGGGAGAGGTGGTCAAGATGGAAACGGAATTAAGGAAAAGGAACGACGGGCAAGTTCCCGCCTGGTGGAAGGAAGGCGAAAAGAAGTAGAAGCTCCTTGTTTATCCGTGTCCATCCGTTTCCCATTCGGTCTTTTGTCTTTCCGTCTTTTGCGAATATATAATCTGTGTTTATCTGTGTTCATCTGTGTCCTCTTCGGTTTTTTTATTTTCCCGCCGCAAAGCAGGCACGCCCAGTTCCTCCGCCAGTTGATCCAGCAATTTCAGGGTTGAAACCCGCACCGGAATCCCCTCCCGCAGGCGCCGGTTTTTCTTTTCCCACCCCCTTTCCCCAGGCAGAGAAACGGGGTTTGCCAGCTCATTTCTACGCTGCGCACTTTTTACTTGCTCGATGACTTCTTCCATCCTTCTCCGGTAATCGGCGGCGTCGATCACTCGCCCGGGGTCGATGGCCAGAAAGAAGTGTCCGCACCCCCGCGAGCCGGGACCGGAGGTGAAATTTTTCCCAAAAAGAGAGCCGGTGAGTACGCCGCTGAGAACATCCATGGCCAAAGCCAGGCCAAAACCTTTGTACCCGCCTTCGCCCAGGGGGGCCAGCAGGAAAAAGGCTCCCGGGTTCTCCGTGGGCTTTCCTTCCCGGTCATAGGCCCAGCCGGGAGGGATGGGTTTGCCCTCATTGGCATACTGCTTGATCCGGCCCTGGGAAGCCACGCTGGTGGCCATATCGATGACCACGGGCGGATGATCCCCGGCGGGAAAAGCATAGGCCAGAGGGTTGTTACCGAAAGTGGGCGTAAGGGTCCCGGGGGGAGCCATGACCGGGTAGGCGTTGGAAGCGGCAAATCCGATCAGCCCCTGCTCTGCGGCCATCCGGGCGTAGTATCCCGCGGCGCCGAAATGGGAGGAGTTGCGCACGCCGGCCATGGCGATCCCCTGCCGGCCGGCCTTCTCGATGCAGAGTTTCATGGCTCTCACGGCGCCAAGAAATCCGAAACCGAAGTCATTGTCCAGCAGGACATGGCTGGGAGATTCGTCGATCATTTTCATCTGCGGCCGGGGGTTGATCATCCCTTTCCGGATCAGGGGAACGTACAGGGTCAGGCGAACGATGCCATGGGTTTCCAAACCCCTGAGCTCCGCGTCGAGCAAGGCGGCGGTGACGACCTCCTGATCGTCCCGGGGGATCCCCATTTTTTCCAGCACCGCGTTGGAAAAAGACCGCAAGTCTTCCGCTTTTACCAATTGGGTCCCACCCATAATAGACGTTCCTTTGCCTCTGTATTTATCCCTCTGCTCTCCGCTCCCCGCTCTCTGCTTTCTATTCCATCCGTCACTGGCACTTTCCACGCAGGTCGATGGGCCATACATCCACCACCATTCCCTTGCGGGTCACGTAGAAGAAATCAAAGAGGTTTACCGTGGGGTCGCAGTGGGAAACAACCAGCTCCAGGACCTGGCCGATTTCGAATTTTTTCCCGGAATCCGCGAGGAATATCTTTCCGTGTTCATCCCCCGCCCAATCATACCTCATTTCGAGGCCTTCCGGCTGTTTCACGGAAGGTCCGGGCCCATGGTGGTAGAGAGCCTTCAGACCGGCATCGACGGTGAAAAACTCCCGCCGGTTGGTGCTGATCACTGTGGTGAGGAGGGTCATGGAAGGCGGGAATTTCTCAAATTTGCGAGGATCATCTGAGGATCCGATATGAAGGTATTCCGTATCCATAAGGGTATACGAGCCCACCTGGAGATCGGTGACCTCCGGCACGCGGCAGTCGATTTCCGAGGTGCCGGTTCCGCTTCCAGTGAATATTTCGGCGGGTAATTTGTGGGCCTGGAACTGGCGGAAGACCTCGGCCGCTTGCTTCATCCAGCCCCAGGAGAATTCCCTGCGCTCCTCGAAGCTCACGATGTGTTGGGCATGGCCGGCATAACACTGAATCCCCCGGAGGCGCAGCCCCGGCAGGCTTTCGATCCATTGACCGAGGGCAAGGCCCTCACGGAAGGGAACCCCGGTCCGTCCCATACCGGGGTCCAGGTCCACGAGAACGGAGAGGCGCGATCCCTGCTTGCGGGCGGCTTCATTCAGCATGCGTGCGTTGGTGGGATTGTCCACCACCACCATTAAATCGGGATCGCGGAATAAGCATTCCATGAGCCGGATGATTTTCTGATCGGTCACCACCGGAGAGGTGATCAGGACGCCCCGCAACCCGGCCTTTACCAGAACCTCGGCCTCCGAGACTTTGGCCACGCAGATCCCCATCGCCCCGGCCTCCATCTGTTTTCTGGCGATGATCGAGCACTTGTGGGTTTTGGCATGGGGGCGGAGTTTCTTGCCAAAAGAAGTGAGGTGCTCCTGCATGGTCCGGATGTTCCTTTCCAACAGGTCCAGATCGATCACCAGACAGGGGGTATCCAGGTTCCCCTTCGAAGCCCCGATGCGGTCTCTGGGATTGCTCATTTTTTCTCCTCTGGTTACCTCACATTCTTTTTGAACTTTTTCAGGAGTTTATGAAAGGCCAAACGGGAAGTCAACAGAAAACAGGTGCTCGTTGCTGATTACTGGTTACTGGTTACTGGTTTTGCATTCACCCTTAATTTCATTCTGGTAAACCCCCGGCTCTGCCGGGGGCCCCGTATCGGGTACGGGGTTGACATTTCCGGCATGCTTAGGTTGTGGCCCGGGGGCAAGGAGCTTCCGGGCAAAAAGCATCGGCCGGGTGGGCCCTCATCCGAAGGGCTCCGACCGGATTCCGCAGGATCCGGCGGGCTGATCGGGCGACCGGCCGGCCGCCCCTACCCGGAAAGAACCCCTTCATCGGAGGTTCAAACGGTTGGCCCGCCCGGTCCAGGATGCGGAAGCTGCCTCATGGTTTTTGTCCGGGAGGTCCTTGTCCCCGGGCCTGGCACAAGATCGAAGGCCACCTTCAGGTGGCGCTCATTTCAATCCGCCCGTGGTCGGGTCTCATCGACTTTGAGCGGTTCACGGTTTTTCATACCTCCACCTCTGGTGAAGGTCATGATTTACAGCCCTCTTGGGCAATTTTCAATATAGGATTGACAGTCGAAAAGGCATCTGGTAGGAAAAACTGGTTTCCGGCAGAGAGCCGAGGGAAGATACAGGGGGAAAAAATATCGTCGGGGGTGGAAAAATGGACCTGCAGATCCAGGGGAAAGCGGCTCTGGTGACCGGAGGGGCATCGGGGATCGGGGAAAAGACGGCGGAGTTTTTTGTACAGGAGGGAGTCAAAGTCCTGATCATCGACGTGAGCCGGGAAGGGATCGAGAAGACCGTAAGGTCGCTGAGAGAGAGGGGAGGAGAAGCCCATGGAATCCCCTGCGACCTGACCCAGGAGGATCAGGTCTCCCGGATGGTGGGCGAGGCCGGTTCCCATTTCGGGGCCATCGATTTTTTAGTCAACAGCGCCGGAATCGGGGGAGGGATGGCTCCCCTGGAAACGGCCAGACGGGAGGACTGGCAAAGGATCCTGGAGATCAACCTCATCGGCACCCTTCTTTGCTGCAAGGCGGTCATGCCCATCCTGCGGAGAAAGAAGAGCGGGAGGATTATCAATATCGCCTCGGAAGCCGGGGTCTCCGGGGAGAAGGGGCTGGAGGTCTATGCGGCCTCGAAGGGAGGGGTGATCGCCCTGACCAAGTCGCTGGCCAAGAACCTGGGACGCGACAACGTTACGGTCAACGCTGTGGCCCCGGCCTTCGTCCACTCCCCCATGACTTCTTACCTGACCCCCGAGCTGGAACAGAAATGGCTGAAGATGTACGTCATCAAGCGGCTGGGGGAGACGGCCGACATCGCCAGTATGATCGTCTGCCTCTGTTCCGACCGGTGTTCATGGATCACCGGGCAGACGATTTCCATCAACGGGGGGTTTTCCATGTAGTGAGACTCGTGAATCGTTATACGTTATTGGTTATACGAAAAGTGGGCAATGTATAATGAATGGCGTGTAACGAATAACGAGGACCCAGCACCCAGCACCCAGGACCCAGCACCCAGCACCCAGGACCCAGCACCCTTCTTTAGCGCCGTATCGTTCTGGGCCTTTCCTGCAGGGTGATTTTCACGTCTTTGAACTGTCCATTCCGGAGGACCTTTAGGGTCACCGTATCCCCCGGCTTGCGCTCGCGAATGTATTTGATCAGGTCGTCAGCCTCTTTCACTTCGTGCTGGTCAACCCGGGTGATTACGTCTCCCCCCACAATTAATAGGAGGTTGCGCGTCTGGATCTGTTGATTCCCTCCCCGCAAGCCCGCCTTGTCCGCCGGTCCCCCGGGAGTGACGTCAATCACCATGGCCCCCCTCTCCACCTTTAGCTTAAGAAACCGGGCCAGTTCCGGGAATAGAGGCTGCACCGAAGCACCGGCCCAAGGGTAGGTCACGTACCCCTTGGCGATCAACTGGGGGACGATCCGCTTGGCCGTGTTCACCGGGATGGCAAAGCCGATTCCCACACTGGCTCCGGTGGGACTGATGATGGCGGTGTTGATGCCGATGATCTCCCCTTCCGAATTCAGGAGAGGTCCGCCGGAGTTCCCCGGGTTGATGGAAGCATCGGTCTGGATCAGGTCTTCGATCATGGTCCCCACTTCGGAGCGGATGTTCCGGCCCAGAGAGCTGATGATGCCCGTGGTCAGCGTGAGTCCCAAGCCGAAGGGATTGCCGATGGCCAGGACCTTCTGCCCCACCCGGAGCCTTTGGGAGTCCCCCATGGGGAGGGGCTTCAGTTTGTCCGCCGGGGCATCGATTTTGATCACCGCCAGGTCGTTATCCGGGTCCGTTCCCACCAGTCTAGCCGGCCATTTGCTGCCCTCGGCCAGGGTTACTTCCAGTTTCTTGGCATCCCGGATCACGTGGTTGTTGGTCAGGACATGGCCGCGGGCGTCGATGATGGACCCGGAGCCGCTCCCCTCCCGGGGTATGGCGTTCAGGAAAAAATCCCGGGTGATGACCGTGCTAATGACGTTGACCACGCTGGGGCTGGCTTTCTGGTAGATATTAACGTTGTTCTTTTCATCATCGGTCAGAGCCTGAGCTTGGCCCCGGACCCAGAAGCCGAAGAGAACGAGAATCATAAGAAAAACATGAATTTTCTTGCATTTCATGGACGGACCTCCAAATTCCCTGTTTGCCTAAAAGGCTAACATTAATCGGCGAGCATTTCAACGTCCTTCACGGCAATCCGCGGCCTCTCTGGCACTGAACTTTCTTGAAGCCGGGGGCGGGGGAGGGCTGCACCGGTAAAATATTTCTTTCCGGCCTCTTGCTTTTGATACCACAATGTGGTATATTACTTAAAATTAAACTGGGAGGGGATCTTTGACCCGCGAAGAGTTTCATTCGGTCCGCGAACGCTTCGGGAAAACCCAGAAAGAAATGGCCCATCTCATAGGGGTTTCCCTGAAAGCCGTTCAGAGTTTCGAGCAAGGTTGGAGAAAAGTTCCCAGCCACGTGGAAAGACAATTGCTTTTCTTGTGCGCCCTGAAGAAGGGAATGAAAAAAAGTCTGCTTCCATGCTGGGAATCCTGCAACTGCCCGATGGAGGATCGCAAGGGATGCCCGGCATGGGAATTCCGAGCCGGCCAGTTCTGTTGGCTGGTCAATGGAACCTACTGTAAGGGCAGGGTGAAGAAAACATGGAGTCAGAAGCTGGAGTCCTGTAAAAAATGCAAAATATTTCAGCCCTTCTTGGAGGGCTGATGGAGGGTGGAAAAAGCGCGGAAGTTTATATCACCAGGGCCAAAAGCCAAGAGGAGGGCAAATGGGAAAAGGAAGCAAGCGCGTGATGAAGATCATGTTGTTGGGAATCGGTCTGTTCCTCTGGGCAGGTATTTCAGACGCCCAATCTCTCCAGGAAGTAACCTACCCAATAAGCAACTTCAAGGACGGGAAGGCCAGGTTTTACGAGTACAAGACAGCTGACGGAATGACGATCAAATATTTTATCCTCAAGAGTTCTGATGGAGTGATTCGGGCAGCCTTCGACGCCTGCGACGTCTGCTGGCCGGAGGGAAAGGGGTATCAACAGAAGGGCGACACCATGGTCTGTCGGAATTGTGGAAGGCGGTTTGCTTCGGTAAAGATAAATGTGATCACCGGGGGCTGTAACCCGGGGGCCCTGCACAGGCAGGTCGTGGGGGACCGATTGCTGATCAAGGTGAAGGACATTCTCGATGGCAAGAAGTATTTCAACTTTTCGAAACGAGGCTGAAGATGACCCTCAAAGACATTGCTTTGCGCAATTTGAAGCGGCGGAAGTCGAAGGCGGCCTTCGTGCTCGTGGGGCTGATGATCGGGGTATCGGCGGTGGTGGCGTTTATCAGTCTCGTCGAAGCACTAACCCAGGACATCAATCACAAGCTCGATGAGTACGGAGCGAACATTTTGATCGTTCCCAAAACGGAGAACCTCTCCCTGACCTATGGCGGGCTTTCCCTGGGCGGGGTGTCCTTCGATATGCAGGAGATCCGCCAGGAAGACCTAGGGAAGATCCAGAATATCAAGAACGCCAAAAATGTTGCCGCCGTGGGTCCCATGCTGATCGGCGGGGTTGAAGTGAAGGGCCGCAAGGTTCTCCTGGCGGGGATGGATTTTGAGGTTTATCAGGCCCTGCGGCCTTGGTGGAATATACAGGGTGCGGTTCCGGAGAAGGAAGGGGTGCTGGTGGGAGCGGAGGCCGCGCGTGTTTTGGACCTGGCCCCGGGAAAGCCGGTCCACACCAAGGGCCGAGAGCTGGTGGTCTCCGGCGTTCTCGATTCTACCGGGTCGCAGGACGACCAAATCCTCTTCCCCCGCCTGGATACGGCCCAGTCCATCCTCGGAAGAGAGGGCCGGATTTCAATGGCGGAGGTGGCCGCCCTCTGCTCAGGTTGCCCCGTCGAGGAGATGGTCAGGCAAATCTCCGAAATCCTCCCGGGAGCCAATGTAATGGCCATCAAGCAGGT
>LJUR01000176.1 GCA_001304105.1 Deltaproteobacteria bacterium SM23_61 | reverse complement strand
GCTTGAAGATCTCCGGGTGGAGCCACACGTCTGCGCTATCATAGTTGACGTAAATCGGAAGGTCGCCGATCATTCGGATGCCCCGCTGATTACAGTAATTCTTCAAGGCCGACCACTGCTGGAAAAAGGTGTACTGGAGGAATTGTTCCCTCTCCCGGAGAGGGGCGAGCTCCCGGTCCAGGGCCTTCAGGGCCTCCGGGTCCCGGTCCCGTATCTCCGGCGGCCATTCGCCCCAGGCCTTTCCTCCGAAGTGAGAGTGGATGGCCACGAAGCGGCAGTAGTCCTCCAGCCAGAAGACATTGCGGGAGCAGAAGTCCTGAAAATCCCTGCCCGGCTTCTTCTTCCGGAAGCGGTTGAAGGCCCGGTCGAAGAGCTTCTCCTTGTAGGAGATGACAGCGGGAAAATCGACATAAGAATCGGATGAGACCGGGGGAGAAGAAATATCCCCTTGGGTTAATAATCCGTCCTTGGCCAGAAGCTCCGGGCTGATGAGCAGGGGGTTTCCGGCGAAGGCGGACCGACCGAAGTAAGGCGAGTTTCCGCCGACGGGGCGGATGGGAGTCAAAGGAAGAATCTGCCAGTAGCTCTGCTTGGCCAGGGCGAGAAAATCGGCAAACTGGTAGGCCGAAGGACCGAGATCCCCGATCCCATGGGGTGAAGGAAGAGATGTGATGTGAAGAAGGACCCCGCTTCCTCTGGATTTCATAATTCCTCCGAATCGATCGGCCGGGCCTGAGAATAGAGACCGCAGCCCCCGCATTGCGGGAAGACGATGGCCTCCGGTTTCACTTTTCCGTGGCCTTTTGGATTGAACCATTTTAACATGGATGTCTGAGCCGCGATTCGAAATTTGATGAAAAAAGTGAGGGGAAATTTTGCATCGAGGTTTGCTATGAACTTGAAACCCATGTTTAAGCCCCGGACCCTGGCGGTCATCGGGGTCTCCCTGAGCAACGAGAGACACCCGGCCAATGTCATTTACAACAAAAACAACCTGCGGCAGCAGGTAGAGGTCTTCGCGGTAAACGAAAAGGGGGGCTTTTACCAGGGGGAAAAGGTGTACCCCCGGATTTCGGAGGTTCCCGAGAAGGTGGACCTGGCGGTGATCGCCACGCGGGCGGAAACCGTACCGGACATGATGGGCGATTGTATTCGGGCGGGGGCCGGGGGCGCAGTGGTGATCTCCGGGGGCTTTGCCGAGGTGGGGAAAAAAGACCTACAGGATTCCCTGATCTCCATGGCCATCAAAGCGGATTTCCCCTTCATCGGCCCCAACTGCATTGGAATCTATTCTCCCCCCTCGGTGGACACCTTGTTCATCCCCAGCGAGAGGATCGTGAAGCCGGAACCGGGAAAGGTGGCCCTGGTCAGCCAAAGCGGGGGCATCCTGGTGGATCACCTCATCCGTTTCTGGGGCGAGGGGGTCGGACTCTCCACGGCGGTGAGCATCGGGAATAAAGCCCTGCTGCGGGAAATAGACCTGTTGAATTATTTCGCCCAGGACCCGGGCACCGAGGTCATTGCTTTCTATGTGGAGGGGTTCGGGGAGAACGAGGGGAGGAAGTTTGTCCTGGCCGCGGCCCGCTGTCCCAAACCGGTGATCGTCCTGAAGTCCGGAAAGACGACGGGAGGGAGCCGGGCGGTCTCCAGCCACACCGCTTCGCTGGCCGGGGACTACGAGGTCTTCTCCGCCGTCCTTTCCCAGTATGGCCTGGTGGAAGCCCGGGACGAGTCGGAAATGATTTCCGCCTGTGAAGCGCTAAGCTGTTACCGCAAGCCGATCGAGGGGAGGATGGCCGTCCTCACCGGAAGCGGCGGACACGGGGCCCAGGCCGTGGACGCCTGCCTATCGAGAGGAATGGCTGCGCCCCCCTTCTCCGACAAGATGCGGGAAGAACTCGGCAAACAGGTCTCGGAAAAAATCCAGGGCATTGCCTCCTTTGGGAATCCCGTCGATTTGACCGGCAGCGCAGTGGATGACGATTTTGTCCAGGCGGCCAGATTTTTAAGCCGGCGGGATGAAGTGGATTGCCTCCTGCTCCTGCTGCTCCCCTACCTGCCGGGAGTCACCTCCGACCTGGGGGCGCGCCTGAGCATGGTGTACCGGCAGGAGGGCAAGCCCATGGTCGCCTACGTGCCCCACGTGGAAAAATACAGCATGCTCATAGAGGGATTTCAGCTGAACCGGCTGCCGGTGGCCCGCTCGATCGAAGAAGCCGTCCAGATGGCCGAATCCCTGCGGAGGTTCCAGCGATGGTAAGCCAGGAAATGAAGCGCATTCTTGTAGACGCCGGCAAACATGGCTGGGTAATGGAACCGGAAGCCAAGCGTTTTTTTTCCCTGGCGGGTATGGATACGCCCCGTTTCTGCTGGGCCCGAAAGTTGGAGGAAGCAATCGGCTTTGCGGAAAAGATCGGGTACCCGGTGGTGGGAAAGGTTATCTCTCCCCGGGTGGTCCACAAGACGGAGGTCAAAGGAGTGGCCGTGGGGCTCGACTCTCCCCGGAAGATCGAAGAGACCTTTCTGCGCTTCAGCGGGATCGATGGGTTTGCCGGCATGCTCTTGGAAGAGACCCTTTCTGGCCTGGAATTGATCGTGGGGGCGAGGGTGGACTTTCAATTCGGGCCGGTGGTTCTTTTGGGAATGGGCGGGACGGGGGTGGAAATATATAAAGACGTGGCCCTCCGGATGGCTCCCCTGGAAGAGAGGGATGTGAAGTCCATGGTCCAAAGCCTCAAAGCCCGCCGCCTGCTGGAAGGCTACCGCGGCAAAGAACCGGTCCACATGGGGGAACTGGTCCGGCTGCTCCTGGTGTTTTCCTCTCTGGTCATGGATATTTTTCCCCGTATGGAATCGATCGATTTGAACCCGGTATTCGCCACAGCGTCCCGGGCCGTTGTGGGGGACGCGCGCATCATGCTGAAAAGCTGAGGAACTCACCGATTCTCACAGCGGGAGGCGATCCTGGAATCGTTACCCGCCTCGGCCAAGGTTGAAATGGTTCTTGAAAAGTGCTACAAGTACGCGGTTCGCCGCCTGGCCGGTCAAAAGGGAAGATCGTGAAAAAGGCCAAGAAATCATGTCTGGCCGGACCATCTGGGAACCGTTTTTAAAAAGGCATTCATCACCTAATTTTTCAGACAAAGTCTAAAAATTGTTTTCATTCTGCGAAAGACTTAATTCCTCAGAAAATCACGATTCAAGGAGGCGGTCATGGGATCAGCGAAACTCGACGAGGATACGATCCGGAAACTGGAGAGAGATTTTGTTCTTTATCCTTGGGTTCCCCAGAAGGGACTGAATCCGGTCATCATCGATTCCGCCAAGGGAAACTATTTCTATGATCCCTCGGGGAAGAAATACCTGGATTTCAGTTCCATGTTCGTCTTCAGCAACCTCGGACATGCGGACCCCAGGGTCGTCGAGGCCATTTCCCGGCAGGCGGCAAGGCTCCCGACCGCCGCCTCTCCTTTTGCCACCGAAGCGAAGGCCAAACTGGCCAAATTGATCGCCGAGATCACTCCGGGAGACATCCGAAAGACCTTCTTCTCCACGAGCGGAGCGGAGGCCAACGAAGGGGCCATCAAGGTGGCGCGGATGGCCATGGGGAAGGAGAAAATCATCGCCCGCTGGCGGACCTACCATGGTTCCACCCTGGGGGCCATGGCCCTCTCCAATGACTATCGCAACTGGGCGGCGGAGCCGGCGATTCCCAGCGTCATTCACTGCCTGGATCCCTACTGCTACCGTTGCCCCTTCGGCCTCACCTATCCCAGCTGCGACTTGCAATGCGCAAAGCATGTGGAGGACGTGGTACGGTTCGAGGGAGGGGCGAGGCGGGTGGCCGGTTTCATCGCCGAGCCCGTCGTGGGGTCCAACGGGATCGTGGTGCCTCCCGACGGATATTTCCAGAAGATTCGCGAGATCTGCGACAAGTATGAGATGGCCATGATGTGCGACGAGGTGATGAGCGGGTTCGGGCGCACGGGAAAATGGTTCGCCATCGAGCACTGGGGTGTGGTGCCGGATGTGATCACCATGGCCAAGGGAATCAGCAGTGGGTACGTACCCCTGGGAGCTACCAGCATCCGCCCCTGGCTGGCGGAGAAGTTCGAGAACAATCCGTGGGTACATGGGCACACCTACAGCGGGCACACCCTGGCCATGGCCGCAGGAATCGCCACGATTGAAGCCTACCGGGCCGATGGGTTGATCCAGCGCTCGGAGGAGATGGGGGAGTACCTGAAGAAGAGGGCGTTGGAGCTCATGGATAAGCATCCCAGCGTCGGCGACGTGCGCGGCAAAGGTCTGTTTGTGGGAATGGAGCTGGTCAAAAATCGAAAAACCAGGGAACCCCTCCACGACGGCCTGGTGGAAGGGCCTCGCCCACCCACGGCCAAAATGAAGGTCCTGGCCGAAGCCATGAAGGAAGGGGTTTACTGTCTTGCCGGATCGGTCAGCGTGATCATGCTGGCTCCTCCCCTGACCATCACCAAGAGCGAGATCGACTTTGCCATGGGGGTTTTTGATAAAGCCATAGCATTGGCGGATGCCGAAACGGAGAAATAAATCCGAGGGACCAAGTCCGAAACGGCAGATGGGCCCCGGTAAAAGCCAGAGACCGGATGCCGATCGCACAATATATAGATGATGGGACCCCTTTTTGCGCAGGAGCGGTTCATCAATCGCCCCCATGCATCTACCCTGGGAGTTTATATTTCCCGATCCGGTCGTTGTGCAGGCTGCCCAGGTAGAGATAGCCGCCGTATTCGCGGGCGGAGGTGATCTCCTTCAGGTGCTTCCCTGTGGGTTCATGGAGACTCAGGGTGATCTTTCCGGTTTCATCCAGGGCCAGAACCAATCCGTACGGTTTGGCTTTGGGCCAGAAGGCTTTGGGAAGTTTGGACATCTGTTCTTTAAGGAATGGATAGGGGTGTAGTTTGTCCACGATATCGTTTCGGACCGTAAACAGAGCCAGCCAGAAAGTGCCTTTCCGGTTGCTGGAAATGTTGTCGGGAAAGCCGGGGAGGTTGTCGATAAAGACCTCGTGGGTTCCCGCCTTGGGTCCTTTCAGCCAGTAACGAATGATCCGGTACCGATAAGTCTCGTTCACCAGGACAAAATCTTCCTGCGCCGACAAAGCCACCCCGTTGGCAAAGTAGAGTCCCTTTAAGAGAACCTTTACCTGCCCTGTGACCGGGTCGTAACTCATGAAACGGCCGTGGGGCTTGGACTCCAGCAGGTCGTATAGGTATTCATCCTGCCGGTATTTTGAGCTTGCGTCGGTAAAGTAGATGACACCGCCGCTGGAAATATCCAGGGCATCGGTGAACTTGAAAGGCCCCCCCTCCGCCGAGGCGGCCAGAACCTTGATCGTTTTCTGGGGATCGATGGAGAGCAAACCCTTATAGGCATCGCAGACAATCAGGTTTTCATTCTTGTCAAACTGGAGCCCCAGAGGCCGTCCCTTGGTTTCGGCGAAGACCTCCAGCTTGCCATCCGGCAGCAGGCGCAGGATCTTCCCGTCCTGGGTCCCGCCGTAAACCCGCCTCTGGCTGTCCACGGCCACCTCTTCCGGGCCGTAGATCTTCCCCCGGGCCAGAAGTTCCGCTTTCTGCAAAAGATTGTTGGGCGCCAGCACCCCGGTTAACCCGGGCGCTTTGGGAGGAGTGTACGCCGCGGGATCAATCGGCGCTGATTGAAGAAGAAAAATGATCACCAGAATGATCAGGATACCAACTACCGCGAGGATTCCCTTTTTCATATCCCCAATCCTCCTTCCTTATTGGTAGTCGCATCTTTGATTATTTTTCCTTTAGCTGAAAATCTCTCTCACTGCAAGAAATAAATTGGCCTGTGTGGCTTTTCAGACCCAAAGGCGGAGGAAAGAAAAAAGTCCGGACGGAGGTTCCTCTTCCAAAAACGCTGGACCCCTTCGGGGGGATATAAGTAAAATAGATAAAAAAATTGGCCCTTTTTAAGGAAGAAAGGGAGAGTGGGGAAAGGAGGAGCTCGAGATGAAGGGATTTCTGTTGGTTCTGGGCGCATTGCTGCTCATGGGGGGCTCGGCCTCGGCTCAGGAATTGAAAAGGATCAGCCTGGATGATGCCTCGGCCATCGGGCTGAAGATTCAAAGCGATTCGGGAGTGAAAGCAGAGGGGAATGCTTCGATCAAGATCACCACGAAATGGCCCACCACGGTCTGCCTGGCGGAAGTGACCGGTCCGGACATACAGGATGCCAGACTGGTTTACAGAGCCAGGGTCAAAAGCGAGCTTCAGGGTACGGCTTTTCTGGAGATGTGGGCCCATGTAGGTGGGGGACAATATTTTTCCCGGGGCATGAATGACGCCGTCCAAGGCAAGTCATCCTGGAGGACGATTCAGACCCCCTTCATGTTTCAGAAAGGCCAGAAACCAACCAAGGTCACCCTCAACATCGTGATCAACGGAACAGGAACCGTCTGGATCGACGATATCGTGTTGTCCAAAGAACCCCTGAAATAGCTTTTTCCTTGAATGGTCTGCCCGAGGCTGGGCTATTTTCCGCGGAAAACAGGCGGCCTTTTTTCCATCCTGGCCTTGAGCGCTTCACGGAAATCCTCGGTCCCGAAGGCCTGGTTGAGGCCTTCGTTTTCCCTGTCCAGCGCTTCGGTGATCTCTTTCAGCAGGGGCTGGTGAAGGGCTCTTTTGACCATTCGGATCGCCATCCAGGCTCCCCCGGGAGGAATCAGCTTCAAAGCCATCTCCCGGGCATAGGGAAGCAACCGGTCGTGGGGCAAAACTTTGTTGACCAGCCCCAGTTCGAACATCTGCTGCGCGGTGATCCGCTCCCCGAAGTACATGATCTCCTTGGCCCGCTGGAATCCCAGGAGGCGGGGCAGGAGATAGCTGGAGGCGAGTTCCGGGATAATCCCGATGTTCACAAAGGGCAATTGGGCCCAGGCGTGCTCCGAAACATAGATCAGATCGGCGCAGGAAAGGCACAGGGTTAAAGCCCCCCCAACGGCCAGTCCATTCACCGCGGCGATGACCGGCTTGTCGAACTGCCACATCTTCAGGGTGAGCTTCTTCTGGGCGATGTCGGTGAAATCGATCTGGTCTTTGAACCCCTCCCGCATTTTGGCCATGGCCGCCAGGTTGAAATAACCTCCGCTGCTGAATGCTTCCCTGGTGGGGTCGTTGGAATCGGGGTCTTTGGCCCCGGTCAGGATCATCACCCGGGCCCCCTCGTCCTTCTCCATGGCCTCCACCGCCCAGAATAGTTCGAGAAAGGTCAAGGGGCTCATGGCGTTTTTCCGTTTGGGAGTATTCAGGGTGACCATGACGATGCCGGTCGCCTTGTCCTTTTCGTACTGGATATCCTGGTAAGGTTCTGCCTCCATATCCTTCTCTCCCTTTTCATCGACCGCCGACCGCGGACCGCAGACGGCTGGCTATTTACTCCCTTGG
>LJUR01000175.1 GCA_001304105.1 Deltaproteobacteria bacterium SM23_61 | reverse complement strand
CGCCCGCTTTTCTTCTTCTTCAGACTCCGGATGAAGGCAAAATCTTCCATAATCGGAAGGTCTGGAAATCCTCCGACTTCGCGGAAAAGGCTGGACCGGACAAAGATCGCCTGGTCTCCGTAGGGTAGTTGCAGAAAGCGGGATCGCCAGTTGGTCACCCGTTCGACGAGACGTAATCCCGGAGAGGTGGTATCCAGGCGAAACTCGAAGGCGCCGGCCACAGTACCGGGCAGGGATAAAGTCTGGCGGACGGAGTGAGCAAAACCCCGGGGCAGGCGCGTATCGGCGTGGAGAAAGAGGAGCAATTCACCCGTGGCCGATTCTGCGCCGGCATTCATTTGCCGGGCTCGGCCCGGGCCCGATTGGATCACCTTTATTCCGCAGGAGCGGGCGATTTCCACCGTTCGGTCCCGGCTTCCTCCGTCCACGACGATCATTTCCGTGTTGGGGGAGGTACCACGGCTCCCCAGGCAGGCGGCGATGTTGTCTTCCTCGTTCAGGGTGGGGATGATGATGGAGATGAGGGGGGAGGGGAGGGAAGGGGCGGATGAGAATTTCTCCCAGATGGGCAGGTCTTCCGGGCGGTCCACATCATCCAGCGTCTCCAGAAGGGATACGCGAAGACCCAGTCGCTGAGCGGTCTCCAGAGTTTTCGCCAGAACTTCGCCGGTTCCCCAGGGAATTCTTCGGAAGAGTTCCTCCACCGGCCTTGGCAAACCGATTAGATAATATCCGCCGTCTTTGGCCGGGCCCAAAACCACATCCCCTTGTTCAAGCCTGGCAAAAGCCTCCTGGGTCAAGTTTTCGTTAAGCCCCGGGCAGTCGGTCCCCACGATGACCACTTTCTCTGCCCCTTCCCTAAAGGCCTGACGAAAGGCTTGATGCATACGGGCGCCCAGATCTCCCTCGGATTGGGGACGGAAGGAAAGGTCCGGGCCGAGCCATTCTTGAAAAGACTCCTCGCTCTTTCCCGTGAAATGGACTTCCAGCGAGCCCGCGCAGTGTCCCTTCCACCTCCGGGCCCAGGACAGGGTGTGCTCAGTCATCTTCTGGTGGAGATCAGCCGCTCCCTGGGGGCCGAGGGCGGGGATCAAGCGGGTCTTGGATTCTCCGGGCTCCGGGTAGCGGGTGAAGACAATCAGGCGATTGCGGGTTGCGCCCTGAACCACGTGGGGTTCAGGGCAGCCCTGCACTCCACGTAGTGCAGGGCGGAATTCGGAATGAAACAGTTTAGCCATCGCCTATTTTGGTAAGCGCAGCGGTCCGGCACCCGGCTCCTGGCGCCAGGGTCCAGCTTTGACAGCCTATTTTCGGAAAACAACAGTAGGATTAAAGTTTTGCCGTCAGAAAGGCATCCCTCTTCTGGGCGATCTCCTTCAGGAGGGCGAAGAAGGAATCGGAAAATAGCTTCACGCCCTCTTTTTCCAGATCTTCAGTAACCCGATCGATATCGATGCCCACTTCCTTCAGCTCCAGAAAAATGCTTTCGGCCTCATGGACTCCCTTATCGATGGTGAGCCGGGTCAGACCGTGGTCGAGGTAGGCTTTCAATGTGGCCTCCGGCAACGTGTTGATCGAATCGCGGCCGATCAGTTCGTCCACGTATTTCACGTCGCTGTAGGCGGGGTTCTTGGTACCCGTACTCCCCCACAGGATTCTCTGGATGCGGGCCTTGGGGAGGGCCCGGAAACGCTTTTCTTTGAAGAAGATCTCCCGGTATTTTTTGTAGGCCAGCTTGGCATTGGCCACGGCGGCCTTGCCCATGAGCGATTTGATTTTCTGCCTTTCCCCCTCGGAAGCCGCAGCCGCCAGGCGGGATTCCAAAAGCTTATCCACCAGGGTGTCCACCCGGCTCACGAAGAAGCTGGCTACCGAAACCACTTCATCGATGGGCTTTCCTTGGCGGACCCTTTTCTCCAGCCCGTGCAGGTAGGCATCGGCGATTTCTTCATACCGGCTGACCGAGAAGAGAAGGGTGACATTTACGTTCACCCCTTCGCCGGTCAATTCTTCGATCGCCGGAAGCCCTTCCCTCGTCCCGGGAACCTTGATGAGGATGTTCTTCCTGCCGATGGCGGAAAAGAGTCTTTTGGCCTCGGCCACGGTTTTCTCTGTGTCGTGCGCCAGGTCGGGCGATACCTCGATACTGATAAACCCGTCGAGGCCGCTGCTGCGAAGGTACGCCGGCCAGAACAACTGGGCAGCCCGGGAGACGTCTTCCATCGCCAAACCCAGGAAAAGCTCCTTTTCATCCCGCACCCCCTGCTCGAGGAGGCGGAGGATAGATTCGTCGTAGTCTTTGGAGCCCGAAATCGATTTTTGGAATATGGAGGGGTTGGAGGTGACCCCGGTCACGCCGTCTTCGTCGATCAGCCGCTGGAGTTCGCCGGAGCGGATCAGGTTCCGGCTCAGATTGTCCAGCCAGACGCTTTCATTGATTTCCAAGAGGTTTCGGATCGGGTTCGTTTTCATTTGTTCTCCTTATTTATTCACCACAGAGGCCAGAGGACACAGAGAATACACAATTGGACACAGATGAACACAGATAAACACAGATAAGAATTTAAAGAGCAAAAAATTATTGTTTATCCGCGTTCGTTGCAATCTTTTGTCTTGGTTCTTTTTCGAATAGGAAATCTGTGTTCATCTGTGTTTATCTGTGTCCCATTAGCCTTTTTTGTTTGCGGCAGAGCCAAGAAGCGCTTTGACCCTGCCAACAATATTTTCCGCCGTAAACCCGAATTTTTCAAGGAGAGCTTTGGCCGGGGCCGATGCTCCGAAGCGGTCGATTCCCATTACTTCTCCCCCGGGCCCCACGTATTTATGCCAGCCCTGGGTGGCGCCCGCCTCGATGGAGACCCTCAGCAGGGTTTCCCGGGGAATGACTTGGAGTTTGTATTCTTCCGGTTGCTTCTCGAAAAGCTCCCAGGAAGGCATGCTCACCAAACGGGCCGAAATGCCTTCTTCCCCGAGCTTTTGAAATGCCGCCAGGGCGGGCTGAATTTCTGACCCGGTGGCCAGGATAAGAACATCGGGCCGGTCGGCAGGCGATTCGGCGAGAATATAGGCCCCCCGGTGAAGTCCTTCCGCGGGCGCAAACCGGGTTCGGTCGATGACCGGCACGGCCTGCCGGGTCATGAGCAACGCGATCGGCCCCTCTTCGTGCTGGATGGCGACCTTCCAAGCCTCCCCGGCCTCATTGGCATCGGCGGGCCGGATGACGGTGAGGCCGGGAATAGCGCGGAGGGCGGCAATATGCTCCACCGGTTGATGGGTGGGGCCGTCCTCTCCCAGGGCGACGGAGTCATGGGTGAACACATAGATCACCCGGAGTTTCATCAGGGCAGCCAGGCGGATCGCCGGCCGCATGTAGTCGGAGAAGACCAGGAAAGTGCTCCCATAGGGGAGAACCCCGCCGTGGAGGGCCATCCCGTTCAGGATGGAGCCCATGGCATGCTCGCGGACCCCGAAGTGGATGTTAGCTCCGGCAAAGCTCCATGGCCCCGGCTCGGCGCCCTGGATTGGGGGTTCTTCCGTGCGGGGGGGCTGGAAATTCCCCCGGCCTTTCAGGACCGTGTTGGTAGAGGGATTCAGGTCGGCCGAGCCCCCGATCAGGAAGGGGACATGGGGAGCCAGGGCATTCATGATCTTACTGCCCGCGGCGCGGGTGGCCAGGCCCTTGGCGTCCGGCGGGAAAAAAGGAATGTCTTTTTCCCATCCCGCGGGAAGTTCCAGATTCATCCACTGTCCCCATTCCTTTTGCAGCGCTGGAAAAGAGGTGTGATATGATTCCAGCTTTTCCTTCCATTCTTTTCCAAGGCTTGTCCCCCGGGCGATGACCTCCTTGAAATGAGCCCGCACTTCTTGGGGAACGAAAAATTTGGGCTCCAACGGCCAACCCAGGTTCTTCTTGGTCGCGGCGACTTCTTCCACTCCCAGAGGCGACCCGTGGGCTTCAAAGGTATCCTGCTTGCGGGGGCTTCCGTAGCCGATGTGGGTCTTCACCGAAATGAGGGAGGGGCGCGATTTTTGTTCCTGCGCCTTTTGGATCGCTTGCCCGATTTCTTTCGGGTCATTTCCCTCTTGCACTGCCTGGACATGCCATCCGTAAGCCTCGAAACGCCTGGCCACATCCTCGGTAAAGACCAGTCTGGTTTCGCCCGCCAGGGTGATGGAATTATTATCGTAGAGGTAGATTAACTTTCCCAGCTTCAGGTGACCTGCCAGGGAGGCCGCTTCGGCGGCCACCCCTTCCATGAGGTCGCCGTCGCTGACCAGCCCGTAGGTGAAATGATCCACGATCTCATGCCCGGGGCGGTTGAAATGAGAGGCCAGGAAGCGTTCGGCCATGGCCATCCCCACGCCCATGGCGAAACCCTGCCCAAGCGGTCCGGTAGTGCATTCCACCCCGGGAGTCTCCCGGTACTCGGGGTGCCCCGGCGTTTGGCTCCCCCATTGGCGAAAGCGCTTAAGTTCTTCCAGCGGCAGATATCCGGTGAGATGGAGGAGGGCATAGAGAAGTGCTGAACCGTGACCGGCGGAGAGGATGAACCGGTCCCGGTCCGGCCACTGGGGGTTTTGCGGGTTGTGCTTCAGGAATTTCGTCCAGAGAACATAGGCCATGGGAGCGGCCCCCATAGGCAGCCCGGGATGTCCCGAGTTGGCCTCTTGAACCATGTCCACGGAGAGCATGCGGAGGATGTTAATGCAGAGTTCATCGATTTTCATCAGGGTTTTCTCCGATGGATTGAAAAAAGCAGGGAGCAGGGAGCTTGGAGCGTGGAGCTAAAACCGGCCCATTAAACTCTCTGCTCCCCGCTCCCCGCTGCTTTTTTCATTCAAACCTGGTGACCTTCACCCCCACGAAGGGCATCGAGGAAAGATAATTAACCAAGGGAACTTTTTTCACCGATCCGCCGGAACTCTTGGACCCGCTGGCGTGGATCAGGAAGATTTTCCTTTCCGAATCCTTCCCCTCCAGCTTCACGATCCCCATGTGCCCAACCCCTTCTTCCACCACCCGTTTTTCCGGAGCCTTAAAAAAGAAGAGGATGTCCCCGCTCCGCAACTTTCCTTGCTTACGGGCCATTTCATGGGGGGGAAGGACCTCAAAGAAATCATAATTTCGGGAACCCCGGATTCGGGCGGTCCGACCGATCTGGCTGGTGATTTCTCTCCCCCACTTGCCGCTCCGGATCATGTCCTCGCCGTACTGGAAGCGATCGTCGTAATTCACGACTTTGCCGTCCCGCAGGATTCCCCGGGTGTGAAACCGCTTGTCCAGGGCGACGTGGATTGCCTCTTCCGGCGAACGGCTCAAAGCCAGCTCCACCGCCCGGAAGGTCAGGTACATGCAGTCCACCGCATCGTCGGCTACGATGGCGGCGCGGGTGACGTAGAGCCCCTGCGGGTCCCGGTCATAGGGAACACCCAGGAACTTTTCTGCCCAGTAGGCCATCCTTTCTCCTGCTATCCGGTTGCTCAAGAAAGCCTGATAGTTCCGAATCTCTTCATCTGATAAGGCCCAGGAAAACTGGGTGAATAAGAATAGGCAAAGAAGGAGAGAAGGAAATGGGGCACGAGAATGAATCTTCGGTTTCCTCATCAAAAATCCTCATATTTATATTAACAAAACTCGGAGGAGGAGCAAAACGATTTCTTCCCGGCGGGCCTTGAACGGAATTGCTTGCCACCGCCGGGTTTTAAACAAAGAACCAATGCCCAAGAAGAGCTCGGAAATTTGATGGGCTAAAACATGGGGGGCAGGCTGAAGGGTTTCGGATCATCATCCTAAGGCGGTTATTCTTTCCTCGGGCCGGGCCTGTATCGGGGAGATTCGCGAGGGGAGAGGGTTTCGCCCGGTCGTTCCTCTGGAGCAATTTTCTCGCAGGCCTCTCTTTGCGGAGGATAGGGGGAAGGCGTTTAGAAAACGATGAACCCGCCGAGCCTGATGATCCGAAACCCTTCAGCCTGACCCCCAACGACCGCAGAAAACTGAGGGTGGGCGAGACCAGAAATGAGGTTGACGGGGCCGCTGATTTTTTTATATATTACTTCAACTTGCGTTTTCCGAATTTTGAGGAGATGGAAGATCATGAAAGAATTCTCGTCCCAGAAAGCGCTCAGCTTTACCGAATCGGTCATCCGGGACATGACCCGGGTCTGCATCCGCCACAAGGGGGTGAACCTGGCCCAGGGGTTTCCCGATTTTGCCGCTCCCGAGGAGATCAAGGAAGCGGCCGTCCGGGCCATCCGGGAGGATTACAACCAGTATGCCATCACCTGGGGGACGCCCAATCTCCGCCAGGCCATCGTGGAAAAGTTCGCCCGCTACAACGGCATAAAGATGGACCCGGAAAAGGAAGTGACGATCTGCTGCGGGGCAACGGAGGGGATGATCGCTTCCCTCATGGCCATCGTCAATCCCGGGGAGGAGGTCATCGTCTTCGAGCCTTTCTACGAGAACTACGGGCCGGACACCATCCTCTGCGGGGCCACTCCGAAATACATCACCCTCCATGAACCGGACTGGCATTTTGACGAGAAGGCGCTGGTCAAGGCCTTCAGCAACAAGACCAAGGCCATCGTCCTCAACACGCCCAATAACCCCACCGGAAAGGTCTTCTCCCGGGAGGAGCTCCAGTTCATTGCCGACCTCTGCCAGAAGTGGGGCGTGGTGCCGGTCACCGACGAGATCTACGAGCACATCATTTACGATGGGGCGGAGCACGTCAGCATCGCCTCCCTTCCAGGGATGCGGGAGCAGACCATTACCATCAACTCCATCTCCAAGACCTACAGTCTCACCGGCTGGCGGGTGGGCTATATCCTGGCCCCGGCCCATTTGACCGCCTCGATCCGCAAGGTCCACGACTTCCTTACGGTGGGGGCGGCCCATCCCCTGCAGGAGGGGGCAGTTGCGGCCCTGCGCATGAAAGAGAGCTACTACCAGACTCTGGCCGAGGAATACCGGGAGCGAAAGGATTACCTGTTGAAGGTGTTGGAAGAGGGAGGTTTCCGGGTCTATCGTCCCCGGGGGGCCTATTACATCATGACCGACGTGGCCCACTTCGAATTCAGGGACGATGTGGCCTGTTCCTTCCACCTGGTGGAGAAGATCGGGGTGGCCACGGTTCCGGGGAGCTGCTTCTACAGCCGTCCGGAGCTGGGAAAAACGAAAGTGCGCTTCGCCTTTCCCAAGAAGATGGAAACCTTAAGGAGTGCCGCGGAGAAATTAAAGAAATTTAATCCCAAAAAGAAGGCGTAAGGCGCAAGGCGCAAGGCAAATACTCTTAATAGCCCTTTTTCAGTTATTTTCTTTTGTACCCTGTCCCCTGCACCCTGCGCCCTGCACCCTACACCCTACACCCTACACCCTACACCCTACACCCTACACCCTACACCCCTTTCCTATCTTCTCGTCCTTATTTTCACCTTCTTCCCTTTCCTCACCTCGTAT
>LJUR01000174.1 GCA_001304105.1 Deltaproteobacteria bacterium SM23_61 | reverse complement strand
CGAACCGAAGTACCGGCTGGTGAGGCCCGAAGACTTGAACTGCAGGTCGTTGAGCACCGTTCCCAGGATCTTATCCTTTTCCAGGGAGGAGACGGCCTGTTTGATCGTCTCCCTCGGGGTCACCCCGGCCCGCACCACGAGAATGATCCCGTCCACGAACCTGGACAGGACCTCGGGCTCGGACGTGGCCAGGAGCGGAGTGGAATCGAAGATGATGTACCGGTCGCTGTAGCGCTCCTTCAGCTCCCGGATCAGGGCCTCCATCCGCGCCGACCCGATCAACTCCGTGGGATTGTCCTGAAGGGTTCCTCCCAGGAGGATCTTCAGCCTCTCCACCTCGGTCTTGATCAGCAGGTCGGGGATCTCCTTTTCCCCCACCAGATAATCGCTGAGCCCGTAGCCGTTGTGAATGCCGAACCACCTGCCCAGGCATGGATTCCGCAGGTCGCAGTCCACCAGCAGGGAATGGGCATGGAATTCGTGGGCGATGCCGGCCGCCAGGTTGGCGGCGACAAAGGTCTTCCCTTCCCCGGCGGTGGCGCTGGTCACCAGGATGGTCCTCGGCGGGTGAGGGATGCGGAGGCGGAGGAGCTGGGTGCGCAGCTTGCGGAACTGCTCGGAGGCCACCGAGTCACGATCGTAATAGGTCACCAGGTTCTGGTGCGAGATCACCTTCTCCCTGACCCGCGGTCCGGGGGTTTGTGGCGCCCTCTGCTCTTTCATCCTGGGGATGAAGGAGACGACCTCCCTTTCGCTTCCGGGTACTCCTCCCCCTTCCCTTTCCCTCTGCGCTTTCTCCAATGCCCGGTGGATCTTGCTCAATGTATTACCCCTTCTTTTCTAATCATTGTGCACAGCCATCCATCACCCCCACCCTCCCCCTCCCCCATCAAGGGGGAGGGAAAGAAAGTGGAGAACTGCTCGCTCATCTAATCCCTGCAATGCATAGCCATCAATCACCCCCACCCTCCCCCTCCCCCGTCAAGGGGGAGGGAAAGGAAGTGGTGCATAGCAATCCATCACCCCACCCCTGAACCATATGAGGTTCAGGGCTTTGTCCTGCACCCAACGTGGTGCAGGGCCTCCCCCTCCCCCGTCAAGGGGGAAGGAAAGGAAGTAGGGAGAGACAAAGATCATAATAAGGGGCGGAAAAGGTCATGCAAAACTCCGAATCCTTTCCAGGCCGTCTTTCCAAACTGCCAGACCCTCCCCAGAGAGGACTCAAGGATTTCCCACATTTCGGGGGGCCCGTAGAAGTAAAGGGCTCCCAGGAAAAAAATGAGGGCCGCCGCACCGCCGGCCAGCAAAATCATCCTGCTCCAGTTTTCGGACGATTCTCCCTCCAGGTCGGATATGGCCTCCCGGATGACTCCGGCATCGATGTTCTTTTCCTCCTCGGCATACCCGTTGGTCAGGGCGTTATCGCAGACGATGTTGATCACCCGGGGGATCCCCCGGGAGTACTGGTACACTTTCTTCAGGGCACCGGCGGTAAAGAGATGGGTCGACCGGGCCCCGGCCACCTTCAGCCTTCGGATGATGTATTCCCCCGTCTCTTTCTGGCTCAGGGGCTGGAGGCGGTAGCGCACGTTGATCCGCTGCTTGAGCGCCAGGAACTGAGGCAGGCTGAGCATTCTGTCCAGCTCCGGCTGCCCCAGGAGCATGACCTGGAGAAGTTTATGGCTGGGGGTCTCCAGGTTGGTGAGCAGACGGACCTCTTCCAGGAGTTCGGGGCTCAGGGTGTGGGCCTCATCGATGATCACCACCACGTTCTCTTTCCGGGCGAAACAATCGAGCAGGAATTGATTCAGCCGGGTGAGGCAGTCCACCTTGTTTCCCTTCTCCCCCTGGATCTCCAGGTCCTCGCAGATGGAGCGGAGAAATTCGCTGTTGTTCTCCAGGCTGGGGTTGAAGATGAAAGCGGTGTGGGTGTTCTCGTCCAGACGGTCGAGCAGACTCTGGACCAGGGTGGTCTTCCCCGTGCCGGCATCGCCGGTGATGACCGCAAACCCCTTTTTCTCCTGCACCGCGTACACCAGGTGGGCCAGGGCCTCCTTGTGGGTTTCGCTCAGGTAGAGAAACCGGGGGTCCACGGTGATCTCAAAGGGTTTTTCTTTTAATCCGAAGTGGCGCAGGTACATGTCTTCAGCTCACTTTCGACCCGATCCGGGGAATGTTGGCCAGGACCTTGAACCCCAGAGCCAGCTGCAGGTCTCCCCCGTCCCGGAAGGACCGATCCATCTGCCCCCGGAAGAAGGCCGCCGCCGCGCCGCTGAACAATCCGAGAAACAGCCCGATGAGGAGGATCTTGGTGATGTCCGGCCGGTAGGGCTTCTCCGGGATCCGGGCCGGGTCGATGACCTTGAACTGCTCGCCCTTCTGGCGCCGCTCCAGGTTCTCCGCCTGCTTCGCCTCCTGGCTCTTCTTCAGGAGAGAGGCGTAGGAATCGCGGGTGTTGTTGTAGTCCCGGGTCAGGACCGCCAGGCCCTGCTCCCGCGCCGGGGTGTTCTCGATCCTCTCGCGGTACCGGTCAATCTGGCTTCTGATTTTGGCGTCTTCCTGTTGCAGCCGCTGGATCTCCAGGTCGGCGGCGATCACCTGGTTTTCCAGCTCTTTGTAACGAGGCATCAGGCGGGGGTCGAGCCGAATCTCCCGCCTCTTGCCGGAAGGTTTCGCCGGGGCCTTTTCTCTGACCGCGGCCGTCTCCTTGGCGGAGATCTCCTCCTTTTCCCGGTTGGCCTCGAACTCGGCGCTCTTGGCTTCCAGGTCGGCGATCTTTTTCCGGGTGATCACGATATCCGGATGTTTCTCCGTGTACCTGGCCTGGAGGTCGGCCAGGTGGCTCTTCATCTGCTCGAGCTGGGCCTGGTGGGGATTCCTGACCTTCATGGCCGGGGCGGGAACCGGGACCGGGGGCAAAGCCGAGTCGGCCGTTTCCTGCGCGGCCTGGGCCTTGGCGGCCGTGCTCACCAGGATCTCGAAGTCCGAAAGCTGCTTCTGGATGAGAATCTTCCGGTCCTGGGCCGCCTTGATGCTATCCCCGATCCTCTGGGACTGCATCTGCAGCTGGTCCAGCACCCGGAGGTTCGCCTCCCGCTGTTCCGGCAGCTCCCCCATGTATCTCTGCTTGTAGGCGGTGATGACCCTTTCCTGCTCTTCCAGCTTGGTCTTGGTGGCCTTCAACTCGATGGACAGGAACTCGGAGGTACCCTCGGCCTGCTGCTCCCGCAGCTTCAGGTTTTCCTCGATGAAGAGCGAGGCCAGCTTGTTGGTCACCAAGGTCACGACCTTGGGGTCTTTCCCGATGTAGGAGATCGTAAAGAAACCCTCTCTGGCTTTTCCGGGCAGCTGCACCTGGATGTTCTTCTGCATGAGCTCCACGATTTCTTCCCGGGCCATGGACCTGCTTTCGCTCTGGTAGAGCTTGAATTGGTCGATGACCTGCTCCAGCCGGGTGCGGCTCATGATCTCCTGGCCGATGGACTGGAGACGGTCCTCGATCCGGGCGGTGACCGTGGGCCGGACGAAATCCTCGGGAACCTTCTGGGGGGTCACCAGGATGAGGGTCGTGGCCCGGTACTCCTTGGGGACCATGAAGGCGTAGACGCCGGCCCCGGCGACGATGAGAACGAAGGGAATGATGAAATAGTAGATCCGCCGGAGGAAGACCTCCAGGTAGTCGTGAACGTTGAAAGGCTTGCCGGGATTGATCATGAACTCAACCTCACCTCCAAAAAGGGTGCAGGGTGCAGGGTGCTGGGGAAAAGAAAAACATTGTCGAACGCTCAAAGCTCATAGATGATGGCTCATATTTTCCGTTCTCTTCGCTCCACGCTCTCCGCTCTCCGCTCCTTTCCTTTTTTCCCAATAACGAATAACCAATAACGATTAACGGTTTTTTACCATGCCGCTGCGGTCAGGCGGAAGAAAGCCCGCCACTCTTCGTAATCATTGAGATCCTGGTCCGACTCGCGCTGGCCGTAGGTCCCTCCCAGGGAAGCGGTCAGCCACCTCCAGGGCTGGTAGGAAAGTGTGGGGCCTCCCCGGTAGAACCAGTCTTTCCGGTCGATATCGACATATTCGTCCCTCTCCACGGTGCCGATGAGGGAGAAGGAAAGCCGCTGGGCCAATTGGTAGCTGAGGGAAGCGACTCCCCGGTAGTACCGGTAGAAACCGAGCGTCTCGTAGCTGAAGAAATCGTAGTGGTACCCGCCTTGAACGGCCAAGTCGAGGGTCAGCCTCCGGGTGCGCTGGGTGATCCCGGCATCCACGCTCAGCCCCTCCGTGGTCTCTCCCTCCTCCGGGTCCCGCCAGAAATACCCCACCTGCAACCGGGCATTCAGGGTGGGAGTGAAGGCATGGGTGATTCCCACGCTCGGGTTGTGCACGGAAAAATCGACGCCGGGGGGATCGTAATCGATCGAGTCGTAGATATAATCAACAAAGATGGAAGTCTTGGGGTTGAAGCGGTAGGTATAACGCCCCCGACCCCGGTTTCCGGTCAGGTCCGGCTGGAAGTCGTAATCGACGTTCAGGTACGTGTATTCCAGGATGACCCCGTTGTGGATGTTGAACCAGTAGGTGAGCCGGGGGATCGCGGTGTGTCCCAGACTGTCTTCACCGACGGGATTCTCGGTTTCATAGTAATTGTTCCGGTAGATGAGTTCCAAGCGGTCTTCCTTCCCGAACTGGTAGGTCAGGGAGGGTTCAACAATATTCCTTTCATACGTGTACCTTCCCCTCTGGGTCCCCGGGTAGTAGACTCCGGGCTGGACCTCGATGGCCACATATTCCTCAACCGGATCCTGGGAACGAATATAACGATCCCAGACCCGCAGCGTCCAGCGGTGGCCGAAGGAATACCAGGTGTTCAGCGTTCCCGTGTGGCTCACGTAGTTATCTTCCGAATTGTGGGCGTAGAAGACCAGGCCCAGGGAATAATCCAGGTCCAGGCCGATTTTGGCCTGCCGGTTCTCCGTGGCGCTGAAACCCAATCCCGGGGAGACCGTGGTGATGAAGTCTTCCCTCTCATTTTCGCTGGTGAGGTCGATGTTGCTGGTGTATTCTTCCTGCACCGAGATGCGCGGCTTGAATTTCCTCAGCGCATCGACCCAGTCCGCCCAGGCCATGGAGGGGACCGCCGCCAGAAACAGGCCCAAAACCGTCATTTTCACCCATTCAGATTTTTTTCGCCCCATCATGATCTTCACTCCTCCCCCCCACCCTTTCCCTCCCCCTCGAGGGGGGAGGGTAGGGAGGGGGTGAAAAAACTTTCGGTTGCGCGCCTCAGGGTACGATGACCGTATCGCCGGACTTCATGATAAAGTTGGGATCCTTCCCGGCCACGACCCTCTTGTAGTTCACCGTGAGGCGTTTCTCTTTCCCTCCCTCCTTGCGGATCACCAGGATCTTCCTCTGGTTGGCCCACTCGCTGAACCCCCCCACCATGGGAATGAGCTGGAGGATGGAAGTCTCGCTGCGCAGGCGAACCACCCCCGGGTTCCTCACCTCTCCGGAGACGAAGACCTTGAAGCTGTTCGCCTCCATGACGATCACCGAGACGTTGGGGATATCCACAAACTCCCGGAACCGCTTGACCAGGCTCTCCTTCAGCTGCAGGGGGGTCAGTCCCGCGGCCTGGATTTCATCGATGAGGGGGAGGGAAATTTTTCCGTCGATCCTCACCGGGACCGTGCGGGAGAGGCTTTCCTCCTTCCACACGTGGATGTAGGATGTAGAGGCTATCCTCCGGTCCGATCACGTACTGGCTGCTGTCGGCCTGGACTTCGGCCTGCGCCTGCTTCCTGGAAAGGGCCTCTTTCTCTCCCTGGCAGTAAGCCGCCAAGGGATAGAGGACAACCGCAATGGCCCAGATCACCCCGATGATCATGATGCTCTTTTTCATGTCCTCTCCTATCTCTGGCTTAAAATATCGATTCCCACAACCTTCCGGAACAGGTCCGAAGTGTCCGTCCCATCTTTGGGGAAGCAGAACTGCTCGATCACCACCCGGAAGCCATCCCGGCTGAAATCGTAGAAGTGCAGGCTGCTCTCGAACCGGGACCGGGTATTTCCCCCGGCCATCAGGTCCGCGTAGGGGAGGATGACGGCCAGCGTCTTTTCCCCGACGGCCCCCAGGATGTCGCTGTCTCTCATCTCCTCGGCCAGCAGGCGGGTCAGCCTCCCCCGGCAGGCCTGAAGCCCGACTCCGTTGTCCTGGTTCGGCAGTTCATCCAGCTTCAAAACCAGAACGCTGAAAAAATTCTGATACCGCCGGGAACGCTTCACCTCCAGGTCGAGGAAGTGGAGAAAGACCTCCCGGGTCAGAATCCGGTCCACCCCGCTTTCGACTATCGATCCCCCAGCTGGATAGGCCATCCTAACTCCTCCCTGAGCCTACGGATGTTCTTGGTTTCGTTCAAACGGTACTTCTTGATCTTGTACAGCAGAGCCTTGTAGCTGATCTGGAGAACCTTGGCGGCTTCCTTCCGGTTCCAATGGGTTTCCCGGAGGGCCCGATCGATGAACTCCCTTTCGGCAAACTCGGCCGCTTCCTTCCCGACCCTCTTGAGGGTGAGACTCTTTATCGTCTTCAGGGGCTCGTCCGGCTGCAATTCCGGGCGCACGGCGGGAACGAACCGGGCCAGGGAATGATTTTTCAGGGGTCCCCGGATCACCTCTTCTTCCCCGAAGAGGATGATCCTTTTTACCAGGTTCTCCAGTTCGCGGACATTTCCCGGCCAGTCGTATTCCTTGAAATACTGGAGCGTTCTGGGGGAGAGCGGCGGAGCGAGCTTACCGTACTTCTGCCGGTTGGTTTCGTAAAAAAAGCGGGCCAGGGGTAGAATTTGCTCCTTCCTCTCCCGCAGGGGCGGGGCGGTAAGGCTGATGACATTGATGCGGAAGTAGAGGTCTTCCCGGAATCGGCCCTGGGAGATGGACTTTTCCAGGTCATCCTTGGTGGTGGTGATGACCCGGGTGTCCACCTTGATATCCCCCTCCCCCCCCAGACGGGAGAACTCCCCGTCCTGCAGAACCTGGAGGAGCTTGGCCTGGATGGAGATATCGATCTCCCCGATGTCGCTCAGGATGACCGTGCCGCCGTTGGCCAGCTCGAACTTGCCCGGCTTCTTCAGGTTCGCTCCGGTGAAAGCTCCCCGGTCAAACCCGAAGAGCTCGCTTTCCAGGAGGGTCTTGGGGATGGCTGCACAATTCACCTTGATCAAGGGCTTGTCCTGCCGACGGGACCTCAGGTGAATGGCCTGGGCCAGGATTTCTTTTCCCGTTCCGCTCTCCCCCTTGATCAAAACCGGTACATCCACATTGGCGATCTCGCCGATGACGGTGTTGAGTTTTTCCATCTTGGGGGAATCGGAGAAGAAAACTTGGTAAATTGTCTCCATGGGGTATTCCAATTTTGCAATCCGGGTGCCAAGAGGAGTAAGGGGGGTTATTAATGAATTTATTGTTGAAATTATTATTTTTTTGAGATTATGGAACAGAATACCTAATTTTATGGAGCCTATTCTAGAGAAAATAAAAGAATATTATGGGGAAAAAGTGACAATAATTTTCCCTTTTTTACCGTAAATGGTCAATCATAAAAATTTTTTTTGCGGGGAAGTCGGTTTTTTATTCGAGGCTCACGTATCCCGCTCCCGCTGTGCTTTGCGGATGACCAACAGGAAGTTCATGGAAAGCGGATATCCCGCCGCTGCTTGCTGCGTCCCGCTCGGAGCGGGAGCTTTCCTTCCGGGCCCTTGGCAGGCTTTCATGAAAGATCCGGTCGCCGAATTTGGAGACGACCCCTTTTTTTATTGATGGGAAAGAAAAGAGATGGTGAGCGTCAGGGGCCTTCGGAACGGAGGTGTTTCTGGAGGCCGCATTCTTTGATCTTGTAGAGGAGGCTCTTGTAACTCACGTTCAGGAGCTGGGCCGCCTTCTTGCGGTTGAAGTGGGTCATCTCCAGGGCCTTCAGGATGATCCCGGCTTCGGCCCGGCGGGCGGCGTCCTTGTTCACCTGCCTGAGGGAAGGTTTCTTGGGAAGCAGAGGGGGTTCTTCCCGGAGGTCCAGCGGGATTGCTTCCTGTTCCGTCGAGCCCCCCAGATCTTCGATGAGCTCTTCTTCGTTGCCCAGCACCACATAACGCTGGATCACGTTCTGCAGCTCGCGGATGTTCCCCGGCCACCCGTGGGATATGAGGGCCTTCATCAACGCTTCTCCGGCCGGTTTTGGTTTTTTCTGGTATTTCTGGGCGAATTTGTTCAGGAAGTACTCCACGAAAAGGGGAATTTCTTCTTTCCGCTCCCGGAGGGGAGGAATGGAGATATTGACCACGTTGAGCCGGTAGTAGAGATCTTCGCGGAACCGGCCTTCCAGCACCGCTTCCTCGATGTTGCGGTTCGTGGCCACCAGGACCCGCACATCGACCTTCACGTCCTTCTTGCCCCCCAGCCGGGAAAACTCCCGGTCCTGCAGGACCTGGAGGAGCTTGGCCTGCAGAGACGGGCTGATGTCCCCGATCTCGTCCAGAAAGATGGTTCCCCCGTGAGCCAGCTCGAACTTGCCCGGCTTCTGCCGGTACGCTCCGGTGAAAGCCCCCTTCTCATACCCGAAGAGCTCGCTCTCCAGGAGTTCCGGCGGCAGGGCCGCGCAGTTGACCTTTACGAAGGGCTTGTCCCGGCGGACGGAATTCTGGTGGATGGACCTGGCGACGACCTCCTTCCCGACCCCGCTTTCCCCGCGGATGAAGATGGTGACATCCGTGTTGGCCACCTGATCGATCATCACCTTCACCCGGTGCATCTTTTCGCTGGCGTAGAGGAAGATCCCGCTGTCCTGGGCCATCATTTCTCCCACTTCCACAAAGGTGGAGGAAGGAGAGGAAGAAGCCGGGGGGGAGATGGGTCTGGTCGAACCCTCCCCGGCATCCTTCAGGAAGCGGTTCATATCCCGGATCTTCAGGAAAAAGCGGGCCGAGTTCAGGGCGGCGCCCACCTGGGTGGAGATGTAAGAAAGGGCCATCTTCTTCCCTTCGTCAAAGGCCCCTTTGCGCGAATGGCTGAGGTTGAAAACCCCCACCACCTGGTCTTTCTCCCGGATGGGGAAACAGATGAGCGACCTCACTTTCGGGTTGAGCCCTTCCTTCACGCTCACGAAGCGGGGCTCATCCTTCACGTCATTGACCATCATGGCCTGGCCTTCTTTCAAGACCCAGCCGGCAATGCCCTCGCCGGGCTTGAATTGCCCGCCCTTGTAAGAGGAATCGGAATAATAGACGCTGCCCTTTTCTCCTTTTCCCCGGGCAGCCAGGACGGATAATTCCCCGGTGCCGGGGTCCTGGAGCATGACCGAGCAGTTTTCCGCCTCGAGCTCGTCCATCACCGCGTTCAGGATGGCTTTGCAGGTCTCAGAAAAATCGGGAATGTGCCGCAGGGCCCCCTGTACCTTGCTGAAAAGAATGAATTCCCGGTTCGCGGAATCCGGCGATGGGCTTTCGGCGGAGATCATTTCTTTGCCGGGAAGGCTGCCGGCTGCCGGGCCTGTTGGTTCCATATTCCTCTCTATCTTTTTTTTGCTGCTGGGATCCATGGGGGCCTCCGGGGAATTCTCACTCTCCCGTTTTCTCCCCCCCTTGGGCGGAGGTTGCCCCTGGAGATTTCATGAGCCCCATTACCGCTGGATGAGGAAAGCCTAATTGGCCAATTTGGATCTTATGCAAATGTTGTTCCTTTTAAACTGGAGACAGGGGATATATACAACCATCTGTTTTTATTTGTCTTTTACTTATGATCCGGGATGGTAACCCATTTTGTCAACGAAGGATTGCCCTAAAAGGTCACCCCTTTGCCAAAAAATCGATGCGAATGAAAAAACTTGCCATTTTACCCCGGAAGCATCTTCCTTCTTCGCAAGATAATTACCCATTTTTTATATCGGCCGGTAGGGTAGATTACTTAACTGCTCATAGCTCGTAGCTCATAGCTCATAGGAAAAAACGTTATACCTTCGAGGAGCGTTCCGCCTTCGGCTTCACTCGAGGATCGTCACGCTGACGCGTGACTTGAGGAGCGGCCTTCGGCCTTGAGGCAAAGGCCACAAAAGTTGCCAGTTGCACGTTGCCGGTTGCCGGGAAAATGGGGTCAGGCTTAGGTATTTAGGTATTTTGAGAGGAGCGCTGTACATAAAGACCGCTGCCCCCTGAACCATATTAGGCTCAAGGGCTACGCTTGAGGAGCGTCACGCTTGGGCGTGACTTGAGGAGCGTGCGCCAAGGCGCACTCGAGGAGCACTTCACTGCTCAGAGCTCATAGCTCATAGGAAAGAACGTTATCCGTTATAAGTTATACGTTATTCGTTGAAAAGCTGATAACTGACCGCCGATCGCCGACTGTTGACCACCGACCGCTGACCGCCGACCGCTGTATGTTGCGTCCTGCGTCCTGATTCCTGAGTCCTGATTCCTGGCCACTGAATACTAAACACTAAACACTAAACACTGAACACTAAACACTTAATGCCGGTCACTTTAGGCTCTGGAGGGTCTTTTGGGCTTCTTCGAACCCGGGAAAACTGGGGTTGAGTTCCAGGGCCTTCTTCAACTCTTTCCCGGCGCCGGCCTTGTCTCCATTCTTGAAATGGGCCATCCCCAGATGATAGCGGATGACGGCGTTGTTGGGGGCCTTTTCCGCGGCCTCCTGCAGATAGGTGACCGCCCGACCATAGATGTTCTTCTTGTAATACACCCATCCCAGGGTGTCGGAGATGTGGGGATCATCGGGGACGCGTTCCTTGGCCCCCTGGGCCAGGGTCAAGGCTTCGTCCAGGTTCTCTCCCTTCTCCGCGTACAGGTAGGCCAGGTTGTTTGCCGCCGGGGGAAAGCGGGGGTCGATCTTCAGCGCCTTCCGGTAATGGTCCTTGGCCTGGTCCAATTTCCCCTGGGAGTCGTAGATCATCCCCAGGGACATGTGGGCGGCCAGGGAATTGGGGTTCTTGTCGAGGGCAGCCTTGTATTCGCCGATGGCTTTATCCACTTTCTTCTGCCGCAGGTAAAATCCCCCCAGGGCGCTGTAGAACTGGGGAACTTTGGGGTTGATCTCGATGGCCTTGCGGAAGCTGGCTTCCGCCTTGCCCGCATCCTTTTCGAGCTCGTAGAGACCTCCGGCCATGTTGTACAGGAAAGGATTCTGCGGAGAGGCCTTGATCTGGGCCTCGACCCGTTCGATGGCCTTGCTGGTTTCTTTCTTGCTCACGTAGTAGGCGGCGACCAGGTGGAGGGCCTCCAGGTAATTCGGCTGGAGGGAGAGGGCCTTTTCCAGCTGGGCCAGGCCTTCCTTCCCCTTTCTCTGGGCCAGGAGGAGCCTTCCCATGTGGAAATAACCCGTCGGGTTCCGGGGATCGATGCGGATGGCTTCCTCGAAAGATTTGGAGGCTTTCGCCATGTCCCGTTGACCCAGGTAGGCCAACCCCATTAGCAGATGGGCCCGGTAGGATCGCGGGGCGTTCTTCAGGATCTGCCGGGCGTCTTCGATGGCCAGGTCAAAGGCTCCCGATCGCAGGTTGAGGTCCGCCCGCAAAAATCTCGGCTCGCTCCAGCGGGGGTTCAGCTTCACGGCCTCCGCCAGAGCGCTCTTTCCCTGCTGGAGGTCTTTGTTTCCCAGGTGGCCAAGGGCCAGAAAATAATGGGCCGGCGCAGACTTGGGATGATCCTTGAGAAACACCTGGAAGGTGGCGACGGCTTCGTTGAATTCCCTCTTGGCCAGGTGCAGCCGGCCCTTGAGGAAGTTACCCTCGGAGCTCTTGGGGTTGATCTTGAAAATCTCATCGACCGCCGCGGACGCCTTGTCAATCTTGTTCTGGCCCAGGTAGACCTCGGCGATCTTGGCCCGGGGCAGGATGCTCTTGGAATCCACGTCGGCGGCCTTCTGGTAGGTCTCGAGGGCCTGATCCTTTTTTCCCTGGGCCAGGTAGAAGTCTCCCAGGTGGAGGATGGAGGAGATCTTCTTGGGCTCAATCTCGATGGCTTTCTTGAACTGTTTCTCCGCCTCCTCCGGACGTCTCAGGGACGCGTAATAGTTGCCCAGGGAGATCCAGGAGCCCACTTCTTTGGGGGCGATTTTGGTCACTTCCACGAATTGGGCTTCGGCCAGAGCCTGCTTGCCCGTCCTCCGGTAGAATTCGCCCAGGGCGTACCGCGCGCGGGTGGATTGGGGATTGGCCTGGACGGCCTGCTTTAGGGTGATTTCCGCCCGGGCCGGGTCCTTTTTCCTAAGGTATAGATTGGCCAGATGGAGGTAGGCCTCCACTTTTTTGGGGTCCCGCTCGATGGCTTTCCGGGCCTGGGCAATCGCCCCATCCAGATCGTTCTCCGCTCCCTGGACGGAGCTCATCAGCAGCAGGGCGGAAGAATTCTGGGGGTCCTTGGCCAGGGCTTTTTCCGCCTGTTCCCGGGCTTTCTTGGGGTCCCGGCCCAGAAGGTAGATGTTTCCCAGCTGGACCCGGGCGTCGACCTGTGCGGGGTCCAGTTCCACGCTTTTTGCCAGCACGGGGAAGGCCTCCCGGACCTGCCCGGTCCGCAGGTAAGAGAGTCCCAGCCGGTAATGCCCCTTGGCATCGCCGGGGGCCAGCTTCAAAAAGTTGCGGTATTCGATGATGGCCTCTTTGAATTTATCGGCGGCAAAATATTTCTCTGCCCTGCTCCAATGTCTTTCCTTCTTCGCTTCCTGGGTGCACCCGGGCTGGGCCAGAAGGGTGCCGCAGATGATGAGCGCAAGGACGACTTGCAAAAACTTTCCGGATCTGGAACTCATGGGTATCCTCCGCATCAAGGCCCTGCTAGAAATCCCCCCTCCCCCCTGAAGGGGTGAAAAAATTCAGGTGAGGGAAAGTCGGGGGGCCTTAATCATGTCCAGGGGCCGAAAAAATTCGCTAAGGGTTTCCTCCCTTAAGAAAAGCTTAATCCATGGAATATATTCGGCCCCGGCGCCGATCAGGGGCAAAACTTTATCCACCCGGAAGTAGACCAGGAAATCTTTCCCTTTCAAATGGGGATATTCCTTGCGGCGAAAGGCGTCCACCTTCTGGGGATCCTTCTCTTCCCCGGTTTTGGTAAGGAAGAGCCGTACGCCCTTGAATTTTTCTTCCTCCTCGGTAAAAAGGTAGGCCGCGTGGGGGTTGGACTGCAGGTTGGTATGGGTCAGTTTATCGGCCATGATGAAGGCCACGTTTTGATCATCGATCACATGGGGAACGGCGTAAATGGCCACGTCCACCTTGCCGCTCGAATCCGCGGTGGCAATGACTCCCCGCCCTTTGGCGGTCCTGAAGTATTCGCTGATTTTCATCGTTTCTCCTCCGGAGTGAGATTTGTATTTCTTCTTTTTATTGTACCCGCAGACAAGAAAATAAACATTATTATTTAGGGTTCATCTCCAAATTCGTTGAAAGGTAAAGACCTGGTTTTTTCAGAATGTCCTGTGATTTTATGGGCCCGGAAGGAAAATCATCTTGCTTGCAATCATGAGGCGCCTATCTCTCCCCACCGGTGGCGGGGGAGTCTGTTATTTCTTCGAGGCCCACGTATTCCGCCCCCGCTGCGCTTTGCGGATGACCGACAGGGGGTTCATGGAAAGCGGATATCCCGCCGATGCTTGCTGCGC
>LJUR01000173.1 GCA_001304105.1 Deltaproteobacteria bacterium SM23_61 | reverse complement strand
TACCCCGTCTTCCTTTACGACCTCGATGAAAAGATCCTCAAGTCTGCTTTGGCCAGAATCGGCGCCAATCTGGATACCTTCATCGAGCACGGGATGATCCGCCCGAAGGAGAAAAAAGCTGCCCTGGAGAGGATCGCGGTCACGACCCATTTAGAAGAAGCGGTGAGCAAGGCGGATTTCGTCCTGGAAGCCGTTCCGGAAATCATGGACCTCAAGAAAGAGACCTTTGTCAAGCTGGACCGATTTGCCCCTTTCCACGCCATCCTGGCATCGAACACTTCCGGACTGAGCATCACCCAGATCGGCTCCGTTACCCAACGGCCGGAGAAAACGATCATTGTCCACTGGATCAACCCCCCGACCATTATCCCGGTGGTGGAAATAGTGCGCGGGGAAAAGACTTCGGACGAAACCGCCGAACTCTGTTACCGTCTCCTTCTCAAGCTCGGGAAGAGACCGGTTCGGGTTCTGAGAGAAGTTCCCGGCTTCCTCTTTAATCGCCTGCAGATGGCCTTTTGGCGCGAGGCCCTCTACTGCCTCGAAAACGGCGTAGCCACGGCGGAAGACATCGACAACGTGGCCAAAACCGGGTACGGTTTTCGCCTGGCCAACCTGGGCCCCCTGGAAACCAGCGACTTCGGGGGGCTGGACACTTTTTACCGGCTGGCCCAGAATCTCTTTCCCGACCTGAGCGCCGCCCAAAGCCCCCCTCCGGTCCTTGAAAAGTTGGTTCAAGCGGGAAAGCTGGGAGTGAAAACCGGGGAGGGGTTTTATTCCTATCCTTCGGCAGTCGCCAAAAGGAAAATCAAAGAAAGGGACCAGCGGCTGCTCCAGCAATTGAACCTCTTCATGAGCCGGGGGAAAAAGGGATGACCGGATTTTCGACCTTCACCGGATCCGCAAACCCGTCTACATTATTCCTCTGCCGGAGGGGGAGACGGACATCACTCTTGGAGAGATATAATTGGAGAGCCGGGAGGAAACCGGAAGGTTTTGAAGAAAGACCGGGTAGGGGCGGTTCGCGAACCGCCCCTTCTTTTTTCTTAACCCATCATCCGCGTCCCATTGGGTCTTTCGTCTGTAAGTCTTTTGCGATTTTATAATCTGTGTTTATCTGTGTTCATCTGTGTCCCGTCAGGTTTTTTATTTCTTCCCTCTTTCCTCCGCATCCCGTCGGATGGAGCGGTGGAGACGGTCGAGCTTGAAGACCGTTTCCATGTCCTGCAGGTTGTTGATCCCGGCGCCCCCGATGCGGATCAGGTTGACCAGGGAATCTCCGTTGGTCCATCCAATCAGATGCGTCGGGTCCTCCACCACCAGGACCAGGTCCGGCCGGGGCACTTTACCCCTCACCACCTTGATTCTCTGCTTGTCCAGGAGCAGGCCGAATTTTCCGCCCCCGGTTTTGACCTGGATCTTCCGGGTCCAGTTGGCCACGTCTCGCTGGGCACGGGGGCTTTTGGGGATGGCGCCGACAAATCTGGTGACCGCCTGGAGGGCTTTGGGGAACTGCTTCTTGAAGGCGTCGGTCACCTGGGGGTCTCCGACCTCCATGCTCTTCCACTTGAGGGCCGTCTCTTCCAGTCCCTTCTTGTCCCGCAGTTTTTCCGGCACTTCGTCCAGGGGCACGGCGAAATAATCGGTGGAGAACCCCATGCGGACTTTCCGGAAAACGATCTTCACCTTGGTCCCCGCCTTGAAGATCCCCGGTTTCAGGAACCCGGTGGTGGTAAAGACCTGGATGGGCAGCGCCGACTGGGACTCTCCCAGGATCACCCGGCCGCGGCCGAAGGGGGCGTAGCGGGCGAACCTGGCATTGGCAAAGACGGTAATGGGGGGGGTCCCCAGCATGTACCCCACCTGGGGCATCTCGATCCCCGTTTCCAGGCTCACCAGGCTGGAATCGTCATTCTGGCAGACCGGGCAGCGGGTCATGTAGGGCGGGCAGATGACCATCTTGCACTTGGGGCAGCGGGCGCCGAGGATCTTCTTTTCCTTCATCACCGCCAGGAAGAAGGGCGAAAGCTCCCCAGCGCTGGCCCAGTAGGTGGTGAACATGGGCTCGGTCCGCTCCACGCAGACGAATTTATCCTCCGGGAACACTGTAATCCGGCTCATCACCTCGGGAATCGCTTCGTGAGGGATCACATAATCCCCCGGTCTTCTCATCACCTTTTCCATCAGATCACCCCCCTTTTCAGAACGGCCGCACCGCCATACTGGGCCGATGAAGCCCCGGTTCCATGGACCAGGGCATAATCTAAACCTCTCCGGATCAGCTCCCGCCTGGCTGACCAGGCTGAGAACATGTTGCTCCCACCGACGAAATGCCCGCCGTAGATGAGTCCACCGGAGGGATTGACCAGAACCTTCCCGTGGGGGGCCATGATCTTCTTTTCGATGAGGTCATCGGCATGTCCCATGGGCACAAAGCCCATCTCCGCCATGGTGATTTCCAGCTGGGGCAGAAAGGCATCGTGAAGCTCAACCACGTTGATGTCCTTCGGCCCCACCCCGGCCATTTCGTAGGCCGCCTTGGCCGCCAGGTGGTCCGATTCAATCCTTCCCGGCAGCTTGTGGGGATGCTTGATCCCCCACCAGTAGGGTTCGTTGGCAAAGCCCACTCCCTCGATCCAGACCGGCGGCTGCCCGGAGTCTTTGCAGATCTCTTCGGCCACCCCTTCGGCGGCAAAGATCAGGCAACAGGCCCCTTCCGTATAGACGCAGGTTTCGAGCTTCTTGAAAGCCGGCTCGATGATCCAGGGGGAATGTTCCACCCGTTCGGGGGTCACGATCTCATCGCGGCGCTGGGCGTTGGGGTTGTTTTTGGCCTGCTCGCACATGATACGCAGAATCTCCCCCCGCACGGCCATCTTGAGGTCGCTGGGATACTGGTCCATGTAGGAAAGAATGACCTCGGCGTAAGAATCGGCCGCCGTAGCCCCTTGATCCCGCTCGAAGAGGGGATCCCAGGACCAGGCTATGGTCTGGACCACTTCGGGAGTCTGCGTCTCGCTCATGAAGTCGTAGGTGTCCGTGGCCTTTTCCGCACCCACGCAGAACACAAGGTCATACCGACCGCCGGCCACCATGTCAAAGGCCGTCCCAAAGGCGTAAATACCGGTCGCCCCTCCATTGCTGACCCGCACCAGAGGCTTCGGGCGAAGATGTCGTTGTAAAGCCCGATGACCCCTGCTTCCACCCGTTCCATTTTCAACTTGGCATCCTGGAGGGCGCCGGAAACGGCCCACTGGGCCAGTTCCCAGATCGTTTTGGACAACCAGCGCCCCCGGCAGGGGGTGGTAAACGCTCCCACGATGGCAACCTTTCTTTTTGGAACTTTTCTCATAAAACCCCCTTTTCTATGGTTTTACTTCTCGCTTCAAATTCTCCTTCCCTTTCAATCCGGCTCTTCATCCCCCCTTCCTTATGGATAAAAATCGCAGAGTGCATAGAGTATGTCGCTTAGCGCAAACACAAATACTTCTTCCGCCTGGGAAGGTTATTATTTCCATGGATAACCCATCTCCGGCAGAAATGGCTTGGCTGTACCCGCATCTTATTCGGGCGGAAATCAAATTCCACCGATCCACCTGAAGGGCTCTTTTCGGACTTCCATGGACGGGAAAATCAACCCTTCTCTCCGAAAGGCGCTGCCGGTATTCTCGGGCGAGCCCTCGGGTTCCCGTTCAATCCCCTTGGGCGCTACGAGAAGAAAACAATCGATTCCTTCAAAGGCAATATGAGCAAGGGAAATATTTTTGTCAAGAAAATTATGGCAGGAAAAATGGGGGAATCCTTGGCCTGGGAGAGCGGAGACTTTTATAATTTCCCAGGCAATAAAAAAAGGCCGGGTTTGAGCCCGGCCCGGTTGCAAATTCACCATCCATGGGGGTTAGTTTTTCACTTCCTCCACCTCAATCTTCTTGGCTGGGGCTTTTTCCTCCACGGGGATGGTTATCTCCAGCACCCCGTCATGGTACTTGGCCTTGATTTCTTCCGCCTTCAGATTCTCCGGAACGGCCATGCAACGCTCGAAGGATCCGTAGAATACCTCTCTCCGATCCACCTTCTTGTCTTTGCTCTTCTTGTCCACCTTGCGTTCGCCTTTCAGCGTGAGGTATCCGTTTTCCAGTTCTACATGAATATCTTTCGCCTCCACTCCAGGAAGATCGGCCTTGATCACATAGCTTCCATTCTGGCGATAACTCTCGACTTTAGGGGTCCAGTTATATTTCTCCAGCCCCTTGGTTTCAAGTAGGTTTTCGAAAACCTCCCAAACATCTTCATCCCAGGAGCGACGGAAAAAGCTCCGGAAAATCAAATCCTCCATCGGGCTCCATCTTACCAGGCTGTTCATCTTTCTACCTCCTTTTTCCAGAGGAAATAAGGCTTTTTCCTTGCCTTGCATAAAAAATCTAATCATTGCTTTGCCGCCTGTCAAGGCAGAGATTACCCCTTCCTTGATCGAAGAATCCGGTTCGGTTAGGGAATGGATTCGCTGTATTTCTCAATGGGCTCTTCTTATTACCAGAGAAAGATCCAGCCCAAGATATTTGAATTTTCCCTCTTGCACCCTCCCCCTTTGATGGGGGAAGCTGTGAAAAAATTCCGAATATTTTCAAACCTTTAGTGGGGGTTAATCCGGAATGCATCCCCCTCCCCTTTATCCCTAAGAGCTGGTCTTTTCAGAATTTCCTGTGATTTCATGGGCCCGGAAGAAAAGTCATCTTGCTTGCAATCATGAGGCGCATATCTCTCCCCACCGGTGGCGGGGGAGTTGGTTCTTTCTTCGAGCCTCACGTATCCCGCCCCCGCTGCGCTTTGGGGATGACCGACAGGGGGTTCATGGAAAGCGGGTCTCCCGCCGATGCTTGCTGCGCAATCTGCCTTTCCTTCCGGGCCCTTGGCAGGCTTTCATGAAACAATCGGTCAACAAATTTGGAGATGAACCAAATTTAAGAATGAAAGGTGTAAGAATCTGAAAGGAAAAGATTGAGAGCGGCAGGGGGCTAAATCTTGAATCCTTTGGTGGCGGCGAAAGACTGGATGATGTTGATCGCTTGATTGACCCTTCGAATGTTGTTGTTTTTGTCCTTAAGCCCTTCAAGATCCTCAAGGGGAACCTGCTTGCTCCGCAGCTCCCGCAGAACGAGATTGAGGTTGAAGAGGATCACTCTCAGGTCCTCGCCCGTGTATTGACGGAGAGAAGCCTGGGTGAACTGCTGAAATCCATGGGCCACGTCCTGGGCCAGCTTCTTCGGGTTTCCGGCGATGGGCATATTCCCTCTCTCTAGGGTCTCTTCAAATCCTTCAGAAAAAAACAACAAGCCTCGCTATAACTCCCCGTCCTTGCTACCAGATTCCCCTCCATTCCCAGCCATCTCTTCTTCCATGGCCTCATCTACCATGGAATCTATGTCCTCGCCCAGGTCTTCCCCCATTTCTTTTCCCATCCGTTTCATCCAGCGGGCCATGCTGGCCGGATCGTTTTCGTCCAGGCCCGCCAATTTGCTCGGGTCCGCCAGGGATTCCAGACGGCTTTCCTCGGAGCGAACCCGGGCCACCCGTGATATGAGGCGGGTCATCTTTCCGCTCTGGCATCGCTTGCACTGCGGGCGGTGCGGCTCGCGTATATTCATGACCAGGTAGCTGGAAACCTTTCCGCAATCCCGGCAAAGGTACTCATAAATGGGCATAACCGATCTCCGTTCCCTTGACAGGATCCGCTTTGTGCGGTGTAATGATTCCTGGCTTTAAAAGCCGCAGTTTTTATTCTATCGAATTTTTGCCCAAGGAGCAAGCCTTTGAGAGGAATCGCCGGGTCCATTCCGTACCTCCTCCTGATCCTTATCTTTTTCATCTCCCCCTGGGGGTGCTTCTACCGGGTAACCCTGGAGCCAGCGATTTCCCTTAAAATAGACCCCAGAGAATACCAGCCGGTGGCTCTTCTTCCTTTCCCCGCGCCCCCGGGAACGGCGGATGCTGGTTCCGAGCTTTATCCCTTCATCCGGGATTCCCTGGAAAAAAAGGGATACACCCTGGTGAAGGATGCGGAGGTCCTGGAGGCCCTGGAGAAAATGAAGCTCAACCCCGTCCTCCTCGTATCAGAACGGGATTCCCGCATAAAGATCTGCGAGCGCTTAAAGGCCCGACTATTGATGATTGGAATCCTTCCCGAATACAGGGTACAGAAATCCTACCTGGGAAGTCAATCCTTCGAGGCTTTTGACGGCAAGTCTTTCAGCGATCGGCTGCTGCCCACTTATTTTCGCGGAAGTTCCCAAGTCCATCTGGTTCTGCGCATCTTCGAGGCGCAAAAAGGCGAGTTGGTATGGTTATCCAAGGGCACCATAAGGGCCTCCAGCGACTCTGCCGGAACTTACAGCCGGGAGCTCGCCGATCGATTGCTGCAGAGTCTCCCTCCTGTTCCTCTCCCGGAAAAATAAGCGGCCCCCTTCTGATGCGGGCCACCAAAATCCGGCGCGGCGGAATCTTCTTCCACCGCTGGCAGCATCCACGGTAAGAACCCCGTTGGGTCCGGAGGAACCAACACTTATTCGGGCAAGCGCAGCGGTCCGACGCTTGGCTTCTGGCAACAAGGTTCGACTTTGTCCGCTTACTTCCGGGACACGACAATAGATTCGCAGGGGGGAGTTCAGAATCAGAAAGATAAAGAGCCCTCAGGCAGATCTTCCCTCTCCGAGCGGGGAAGGCGGGACAGTAAACCCTGGACAGCCTCCCGGGGGTTTTTACCCTCATAAAGGATCTTATAGACTTCTCCGCTAAGGGGCATATCCACCCTTTGTTTTTGAGCCAATTCCCACAGGGCCTTGGCCGTGCGGACCCCTTCCGCCACCATGCGCATGTTCTCCAAAATCTCCTTCAATCCCTTTCCCCTCCCCAACTCCAGACCCACCTGTCGATTCCGGCTGAGGTCTCCCGTGCAGGTCAGAACCAAGTCGCCCATACCGGCCAGGCCGAAAAAAGTCTGCCTCTGGGCGCCCATGCTGATTCCCAGGCGGGTCATTTCCGCCAGCCCCCGGGTGACGAGCGCCGCCCGGGAGCTATGACCGAACCCCATGCCATCGGAGGCGCCGGCAGCGATGGCCATGACGTTTTTGATGGCTCCCCCAAGCTCGACTCCCAGCATATCTGGGTTGGTATAGACCCGGAAATAGGGGCGGAAAAAAAGGGCCTGGGCCTCTTGCGCGGCCCGGGAAGTGGTTCCGGCCACCGCCACGGCAGTGGGAATCCTACGGCATACCTCCCGGGCGAAACTGGGCCCGGAGAGGGCGGCAATTTGCGCTTCCTTCCCTGCCCCGATCACCTCCTGCAAAACCCCGGACATGGGCAAGTGGGTTCCATCCTCGAGCCCTTTGGTGACGCTGACCAGAAGGGCTCCCTGGGAGAGGTGCTTTCCGGCTTGGAGAAAAACCTCACGGACCGCGTGGGAAGGGACGGCGCAGATGACGGTCTCCCGCCCGGCGAGGGCTTCTTCCAGGGAATGGGTGAAGCGGAGGGAATCGGCCAGGCGGACTCCGGGAAGGAAAAACTCATTCGTACGTTTCTCGGACAGAATGCGGAAAAGCTCCTCCTCGAAAACCCAGAGAAGGACGCCTTCCTCCTTTTCCGCCAGGAGGTTGGCCAGGGTCGTGCCCCAGCTTCCGGCACCGATGACCGCGATCCCTTTTCTCTCTCTGTCCATGAATCAGGAATCTGCTTCGGCGGAGGCCTCTTCGGGGGCCTCTTCCGCTTCCTGGCCGTTCCCTTCCTCTTCCCGCTCGGCGAGGCGGGCCACGGCCATTACTCTTTCTCCCGATTCACGCTCAATGAGCTTGACCCCTTGGGTGTTGCGGCTGCTCAGGCGGATCTCGCTGCACCGCAGGCGGATGATCTTGCCCCGATCGGTGATGAGCATGACTTCATCCTGGTCGGTGATCTGCTGGGTACCCACAAGTTTTCCGTTGCGGGCCGTTGTTTTGACGGTGATGATCCCTTTGCCACCGCGGCTCTGGAGGCGGTAGTCTTCCACGGGGGAACGCTTTCCGAAACCGTTTTCGGTCACCGAAAGGATGGAGGATCCGACCGTCCCCGGGGAAAGGATGTCCATGGAAACGAGGGAATCGTTCTTCCCCAGGGTGATCCCTCTCACCCCGCGGGCGGTGCGGCCCATGTCCCGCACGTCCTCTTCTGCAAAGCGGATCGCCTTGCCTTCCCGGGAGCTAAGCAGGATCTCTTTGGTCCCGTCGGTCAGGCAGGCGGAGATGAGCTGGTCCTTCTCATCCAGGGACAGGGCGATGATGCCCCCGACCCGCGGATGGCTGTAGGACATGAGGTCGGTCTTTTTGATGACCCCCTGCCGGGTGGCCATCAGCACATACTTGCCTTCCTCGAAGGCCCGCACCGGAAGGATGGCGGTGATTTTTTCATCCCCCGACAGGTTCAGAAGGTTGACGATGGCTTTGCCGCGGGTCATGCGACCGGCCTGGGGCACCTCGTGGACCTTCAGCCAGTACACCTTTCCCGCGTCGGTGAAGAAGAGAATGTAGCTGAGGGTAGAGGCGATGAAGAGGTGCTCGACAAAATCTTCTTCCTTGGGGGTCATCCCCATCTTGCCCCGCCCTCCCCTTCTCTGGCTGCGGTACAGGCTGATGGCGTTACGCTTGATGTACCCCGTGTGGCTGATGGTGACCACCATGTCTTCTTCCACGATCAGGTCTTCGAGCTTGATCTCCTGCACTTCCTCGATGATCTCGGTACGCCGATCGTCTCCGTAGCGCTCTTTGATCTCCTGGAGCTCTTCCACGATCACGTTGAGGAGCAGCCGCTCGTTGCCCAGAATTTCCCTCAGCCGGGCAATGAGCTTGATCACCTCGGTGTATTCCTCGTTGATCTTCTCCCGTTCTAGGTTGGTCAGGCGCTGGAGGCGCATGTCCAAAATGGCCTGAGCCTGGACCTCGGAGAGGGAGAACTTGGCCATGAGGGCTTCTTTGGCGTCCTTGGGGGTCTTGGAGCCACGGATCAGGGCGATGACCCGGTCCAGGTTGTCCAGGGCGATTTTCAGGCCTTCCAGGATGTGGGCCTGAGCTTCGGCCTTGCCCAGCTCGAACTGGGTGCGGCGGGTGACGACTTCTTTGCGGTGGAGGATGAACTGCTCCACCAGGTCCTTCAGGTTGAGAAGCTGGGGCTGTCCCCGCACGATGGCCAGGAGGATGACCCCGAAGGTAGCCTGCATCTGAGTGTGCTTGAAGAGCTGATTCATAATCACCTGGGCGGCGGCATCGCGCTTCAGCTCGATGACCACCCGCATTCCCTCGCGGTCCGATTCGTCGCGCAGGTCGGCGATTCCCTCGACTTTCTTGTCCTGCACCAGCTCGGCGATGCGCTCCAACAGTTTGGCCTTGTTGACCTGATAGGGGATCTCGGTGATCACGATGGACTCGCGGTCGGTCCTTTTCTGCCTCTCGATCAGGGCCCGCGCCCGCATCTGGACCATTCCCTTCCCCGTCAGGTAGGCCTCCCGGATTCCTCCCCTCCCCAGGATGAACCCTCCCGTGGGGAAATCCGGCCCAGGAATGATCTGGATCAACTCCTCCATGGAGATGTCTGGCTTCTGAATGACCGCAATGGTGGCTTCGATCACTTCCTTCAAGTTGTGCGGAGGAATGTTGGTGGCCATGCCCACGGCGATCCCCGAAGAGCCGTTGACCAACAGGTTGGGGACCCTGGCCGGAAGGATCACCGGTTCCATCAGGGAGCCGTCATAATTCGCGGCAAAGTCCACCGTCTGCTTGTCGATGTCCGCCAGAAGCTCGTGGGACAGGCGCGCCATGCGGACTTCGGTATACCGCATGGCCGCCGGCGGGTCGCCGTCGATGGACCCGAAGTTTCCCTGGCCGTTCACCAGGGGATAGCGGAGGGAAAAATCCTGGGCCATGCGCACCAGGGTGTCATACACCGCCATATCCCCGTGGGGGTGATATTTACCGATCACGTCCCCCACGATTCGGGCCGACTTTTTGAAGGGTTTGTTCCAGTCGTTGGAGAGCTCGTTCATGGCATGCAGCACCCGCCGGTGGACGGGCTTCAGTCCGTCCCGGGCATCGGGCAGGGCCCGGCCGATGATGACCGACATGGCGTAGTCCATGTAGGACTTCTGCATCTCTTCTTCGAGCTTGACCGGCAGCTGGTTCATTCCGGGTTGGGAAGACATAAGAATCCTTTATTTTTTCTCTCGCAGAGGCCACAGAGCTAAAGGCCAATTTAAATCCCGATATAAAGAATGGATCTTTTTCTCTGCGCACTCTGCGGGCCCGAGCGAAGCGGGCGAGATGAACGTCTTCGGCTCTCGCAGAGAAGTTTTTGAATCAGGGTCCAGGGCCAAAAAATATTTTGAATATTTCATGCTCTCTGCGCTCTGTGCGCTCTTGGCGGTTCATGGTTTTTTTCTTTGCCCCTTAAATATCGAGGTTGGTCACGCTCAGGGCATTGCGTTGGATGAAGTCCCGGCGGGGTTCCACCTGGTCTCCCATGAGAACGGTGAAGATCTCATCGGCTTTCACCGCGTCTTCCAGGCGAACCTGAAGGAGGGTGCGCGATTCCGGGTTCATGGTCGTTTCCCAGAGTTGCTGCGGGTTCATCTCCCCCAGGCCTTTGTAGCGCTGGATCTCCAGCCCTTTCTTCCCGGCAGAGAAAATCTCCTCCACCAGGGCGGAGGGCCCTGCCACTTGCTGGGAGGATTCGCCGCTTTTGAGGACGAAGGGCGGCGGACCCAGAGAGCTGACCTGTCTGGAGAGTCTGCGCAGCTCTTCGAATTGGCCCGAGCTGACCATTTTCAGATCCAGGCTGGTCTCCATGCGAGACCCGTTGATGGAAGAAATACAGCGCAGGTTGTAAGAACCATGTTCCGGGTCTTTTTCAGGGCCCTTTTCACCTGCTCCATGACCCGGGTCACTTCTTTTTCGGATTTCAAGCTGTTCTTGCTGAACGATTCCTGCTGGGCGAAGGCCAGGAGGATATCGGGGTCCATCTTTCGTCTGGCCAGACGCTGGAGGATCTTCTCCCGGCGGATGACCTTTCTGACCATATCCAGAAGGCCCCTCCCGCTGAGCGGTCCTTTTTCTCCCGGCAGGACCAGGCGCACGTTTTCGATCCCTTTCTCGAGAAGATAATCTTCTAGCTCTTCCTCGCTGCGGAGGTATTTGGGCTCCTCTTTCCCCTTTTTGACCCGGTAGAGGGGCGAGAAGGGTGCGGATATGGGAGCCATCCACATCGGCGTCGGTCATGATGATGACCCGGTGGTAGCGCAGCCTGTCCAGGTTGTATTCTTCCTTCCCCACCCCCGTTCCCAGGGCGGTGATGAGGGTCTTAATCTCCTGGCTGGAGAGGACCTGGTCGAAACGCGCCTTTTCTACGTTGAGGATCTTGCCCCGCAGGGGCAGAATGGCCTGGACTCTGCGGTCCCTTCCCTGCTTGGCCGAGCCGCCGGCGGAATCTCCTTCGACGATGAAGAGCTCGCTTTCCCGCGGATCTTTTTCCTGGCAATCGGCCAATTTTCCGGGGAGAGAATCGCTTTCCAGGAGGCCTTTCCGGCGGGTCAAATCCCGCGCCTTGCGGGCCGCCTCCCGCGCCCGTGCGGCATCGACGACTTTTTCCAGAATCCGCTTGGCCACCGACGGACTCTCTTCAAAGAAGGTGGCCAGTCTTTCGTTGACCAGGGTTTCGACGAGCCCCTTCACTTCACTGTTACCCAGCTTGGCCTTGGTCTGGCCTTCGAACTGGGGGTTGGGCAGTTTCACGCTGATCACCCCGGTCAGGCCTTCGCGGGTATCTTCTCCGGAAAGGCTGCCTTTCAGGTTCTTGAACTGACTGAGGTTGGCGGCGTAATTGTTGAGGGTCCGGGTCAGGGCGGATTTGAAGCCGATGAGGTGTGTTCCTCCATCGATGGTGTTGATGTTGTTGGCAAAGGAGAAGATGTTTTCCGTGTACCCGTCGTTGTACTGGAGGGCGATGTCGATATGGATTCCCTCCTTCTCTCCCTCCAGGTGGATGGGTTTGGGATGGACGGTGGTCTTGTTCTTGTTGAGGTATTCGACGAAAGAAACGATTCCGCCCTTGTACTGAAACTCCTGCTTTTTGTCCGCTCTTTCGTCGGCCACGGTTATTTTTAGGCCGCTGTTTAGGAAGCTGAGCTCTCGAAGCCTCTGGCAGAGCGTGTCGTAGCTGAATTCGAGGGTTTCGAAGACCTCCGGGTCGGGCCGGAACTTAATCTTCGTTCCCCGGCGTTTGGTGTTACCGATGGTCTCAAAAGGAGTGACGGCAAGGCCTCTCTCGTACCTTTGAGAGTAGACTTTTCCGTCCCGGTAGATCTCCATCTCCAGGAATTCGGACAGCCCGTTCACCACGGAAACCCCCACTCCGTGGAGGCCCCCCGAGTACTGGTAACTTTCGCTGTCGAATTTGCCGCCCGCATGCAGGGTGGTCATGACGACTTCCGCTGCGGATTTGCCCTGCTCGCGGTGAAGGTCAACGGGAATGCCCCTGCCGTTGTCTTCCACGGTTACGCTGTGGTCTTCGTGAATGATCACGTCAATCTTGCTACAAAAGCCGGCTAGGGCTTCGTCGATGGAATTGTCGACGACTTCATAGATCAGATGATGAAGGCCAGAGATTCCCGTACTGCCGATGTACATGGCCGGGCGCTTGCGCACGGCTTCCAATCCCTGGAGGACTTTGATGTTCTCGGCGGTATATTCGCTGGAACCCGCGTTAGAGGAATTTTCTTTGTCGTTCTTCCTGGCCAATCTTCTCCCCTCTCTCTAGATTCTCATGGGCATGACCACGCAGGTATGCTGGCTATCGTCGGTCGGCCGAATGATCGCCGGGCTGACGCCATCCTCCAATTCAAAGAGGATCTCCTCGCTGCTCAGGATATTCAGGACTTCCATGATAAAACGGTAGTTAAAACCCAGGGTCAACTCTTCCCCCTGGTAGTCTACGGAAAATTCTTCTTTGGCTTCACCAAAGTCCGGGTTGTAGGAAGAGAGTTCCAGAAGATCTTCGGCAAAATGGAATTTGACCCCCTTGGTTTTCTCGCTGGAGAGAATGGAGACCCGTTTGAGGGACTCCAGAATCTGACTTCTCTTCATGCGAATGAAACGTTTGGTCTGCGACGGGATGACCTGGTGATAATCCGGAAATTCCGCATCCAGAAGCCGCATGATGAGAACCACCGGGTCCTTTTTGAAGATAAAATTATTATTCTTCATCTTCAGCCAGACCTCATTTCCTTCTTCCTCCAGCAGGCGGGTCAGTTCCAAGAGGCCCTTCTTGGGCAGGAGGATTCCATTCTCCAGCCCTTCGATCTCCATCTTCATCGTCCGATCGATCAGCGATAGACGGTATCCGTCCGTGGCCACCATGCGCAGGATTTTCTCGCTTTCCTTCTCCCTCCGGGTGCAGAAAACTCCCGTCAGGTTGTATCGCGACTCGTCGCTGGAAACCGCAAAGATGGTTTTGTCGATCATTTCTCTCAGCAGGGCGGATTCGAGGGATATGAAATTTTCTTCCTCATAGGCGGGAAAGGAAGGGAAAGTTTCCGCTGAAATCCCCATGATTTTGAAGATAGATTTTCCACTGCTGATTTCCACCCACTGATTTTCCTTCAGACGGAAGAAAACTTCTTTTTCGGGAAGTTCTTTTACTACCTCATAGAGTTTTTTTGCCGCCAGAGTTATGCTTCCTGGTTGCCTGATATTTGCCGGGTAGAAGCCTTTGATTCCAATCTCCAGGTCTGTAGCCGTGATCGATATGCCGTTTTCTTTCGTCTCGATGAGAACATTCAGAAGAATGGGCATGGTTCCTTTTTTCTCCACCACGCTCTGAGAACGAAAGAGACCTCTGGCAAATTCTTCCTTGTCGATTAAAAATTCCATGCTGATTCTCCCCGCTATAAATACTATTTTTCTTTTTTTAATATATATTTATAGTAGTATTAGTAGGCCATGTTCACAGATCCATTATATAAAAAAATTTGATAGATTTCAAATAGTTTAATTTACTCAAGGGGTGAAATAGGCCCACAGAAAGTGTGGATAAGATAAGGATTTTTTCAGGTGCAAAGAATAAAATTAGAACATCCCCAATTCATGCACAGGGAAATCCGTCACTTCTGTAGATGATTTTTCAGCGTCTCGATGGTATTTTTCAATTCCCGGTCATGATTGATCCTCTTTTCAATCTGCCGGACAGCATGAATGACTGTGGAATGATCCTTGCCTCCGAATTTTTCGCCGATTTCGGGGAAAGAGGATTGCGTCATGCCGCGGCAGAGGTACATGGCGACCTGCCGGGGAAGGGCGTAAATCTTTAGTTTCTTTGAGGATTTGAGGTCCGAGACGGAAACATTGTAGAATGAGGCGACGGTTTTTTGGATGTTGTCGATGCTGATCATCTTCTGGCGATCGTTCAGAATGTCCTTCAAAGTCTCCTTGGCCATGGCCTCATTGATTTCGCTTCCCGTCAGGGAGGAATAGGCCCGAAGACGGGTGAGCGCACCTTCCAGCTCCCGGATATTGGTTCCCAGATTGGAAGCCAGGAAGAGGCCCACTTCATTGGAAAGGGAAATATTGAATAGTTCCGCCTTCTTGCAGAGGATGGCCACTTTGGTTTCTATGTCCGGAGGCTGAATATCGGCTATGAGGCCCCAGCTGATCCGGGAGCGGAGCCTCTCCTCTAACCCGGGGATTTCCTTGGGCAGCTTATCGCTGGTGATGACAATCTGCCGATGAGACTCATAGAGAGAGTTGAAAGTGTGGAAGAATTCCTCTTGGGTTCTTTCTTTCCCGCCTAAGAACTGTACATCATCCAAAAGGAGGACATCTTTATTCCGGTATTTATTCCGGAAATCGGTCATTTTTTCGTACCGCAGGCAGTTGATCAGTTCATTGGTGAACTTCTCGGAAGAGGTGTAACTGATGTTCGCCGAAGGATCGTTTTCCAGAATCTGGTTTCCGATGGCATTAATCAGATGGGTTTTCCCAAGTCCCACGCCGCCGTAGATGAAAAGGGGATTGTAATTCTTGGCGGGCAGGTTGGCCACCGCCAAGGCGGCGGCATGGGCAAATTGATTGCAGGACCCAACCACGAAGGCATCAAAAGTATAGTTAGGGTTAAGGCCATCCTCTTTCACGGTTTGTCTCACCGGCCGGGTGGGTGCAGTTCGTTCCGTCCCCCTAGCCTTCTCCGCTTTCTCCTCGGAAACCTCTTTGACCACAAAATAAACCGCGTACTGCTGGCCGGTGAGATGGAATAAGGAGTCACGGATCAGATTCTGGTAGTTCTCAGAGATCCAGTCCTTGAAGAACTTGTTGGGCACCTCCAGTTCGATCTGGCCCTCACTGAGGTTTAACAGCCTTATGGGTTTCAGCCAGATATCGAAAGCCTTCTGACTGATTTTTTCCCCCACGTCGGATAACACTTTATTCCATATTTCTTTCATAGCTTTGCCCTCAAGCCGGCCAATTCCCGGGCTTGATTCTATTCACAACCTTATAAACACCTGTGAATAAATCAAAAAAAGCAATTATTTTAATACCTTAAAAGATTATCCCCCTTCCCGGAGGTAGGTAAGGTTCTCAAAGCAGGTGAACTTGTCCAGAAAAGTCAGTTCGAATTTGTCGGTTGGACCATTGCGCTGTTTTCCGATGATGATCTCCGCTTTTCCTTTGTTGGGATTATCTTCCGACTTGTTGTAGACCTCATCCCGGTAGAGAAAGATGATGACGTCGGCATCCTGCTCGATGGCGCCGGATTCCCGCAGGTCGGCCAGCTGGGGCCTCTTGTCGCCCCTTTCTTCCACCCGCCGGTTCAGCTGCGAAAGGGCGATCACCGGAACATGGAGTTCCTTGGCCAGGGCTTTCAGCGAACGGGAGATGTCGGAGATCTCCTGTTCCCGCGTGTCGGAATCCAGACGGCCGCGCATCAGCTGCAGATAGTCCACCACCACCAGGCCCAGCTTGTGTTCGGCCTTTAAGCGGCGGGATTTGGCCCGCATCTCCAGGGCGCTGAGACCCGGCGTGTCATCGATGAAGATGGGCGCTTCCGAGAGGGATCCCGCAGCCCGGGTGAGCTTGGGCCAGTCGGATTCGCTGAGAAAGCCGCCCCGCAGACGATGGGCATCCACTTTGGCCTCGGAGCAGAGCATCCGGAGGGCCAGCTGTTCCTTGGCCATCTCCAGGGAGAAAATCGCCGATGGAATTCCGCCCTCGACTGCGGCATGAGCGGCGATATCCAGGGCAAAGGCCGTCTTTCCCATGGAAGGCCGTCCGGCGACGATGATCAGATCGGAGGGCTGGAGTCCCGAGGTGAGTTCGTCCAGCTTGGTGAATCCCGTGGGAACGCCGGTGATGAGCTGGCGCTTTTCGTACAGCCTCTCAATGGTCTTGAAGCTGGACTTGATGATGTCCTTGAGGGAGAAGAAAGAGGGCCGAACCCGGTCCTCGGAGATTTCAAAGATGGAACGCTCGGCTTGGTCCAGGAAATCGTCCACATCTCCGGATACGCCGTAGACCTGACTGACGATATCCGTGGCTCGGTTGATGAGCTTCCGGAGAATGGCCTTCTCTTTGACGATTTTGGCGTAGTAAGAGATGTTGGCGGCGGTGGGAACGCTGTTGACCAGGGAATTGAGGTACTCGATTCCCCCCACCGCTTCCAGGGCCTCCCGTTTCTTGAGGACCTCGGCCAGGGTAATCAGGTCAACGGGCTCGCTCCTTTCGTAGAGGTCAAGGATGGCCGAAAAGATCTTGCGGTGGGACTCGCGGTAGAAGTCTCCCTCCTTCATGATCTCCAGGACCCGGTTCAGAGCCTCGTTATCGAGGAGAACTCCCCCCAGGACGGATACTTCCGCTTCCAGGTTCTGTGGAGGAAGGCGCTGCGCCAGCAAATCCATGGTTTTTCCATCTCCCCTGCCGAAAGGGTCTCAGGCCCGATCTTTCTCCGGCGGAGACGCGGCGACCACATTGACCTTCAGCTGGGCGGTCACTTCCGGATGGAGCTTCAGGGCCACCGTATAACTGCCGAGCGTTTTGATGGGGTTGGGCAGATGAATTTTGCGCCGGTCGAGAGAGAGGCCCTGTTCTTGGAGAAATTTGCTGAGGTCCAGGGTCGTGACGGAGCCGAAGAGCTTCTCGCTCTCGCCCGCGGGACGGGCCAGCGTGCAGGGAAGCTGCTCAATCCTGGCGGCCAGCTCCGTGGCTTTCTGCTTTTCCTTGGTCGCCTTCTGGAGGAAGGACTCTTTCTGCTGCTCCAGGTGGCGAAGGTTGTTCGGGGTGGCCTCCAGGGCTAATTTCTTGGGGATGAGGAAATTGCGCCCATACCCTTCCGCCACCTGGGCGAGATCCCCGGCTTTTCCCAGAGAAGGGACGTTTTCAATCAGGATCACTTTCATACCAACCTCCACCGATTCAAGGGTAACAATGGCGAACCGGACGGTGTCCTCCCGGCCTGAAATTGCGGGTTTCCTGGAGCAAGGAGGACTGCGGACCCGGCCAGGCGAGAAAAGCCGAGGGGGTGGGTCTCAGTCCGGCTATGTGCTGACCACCGAAAAAGGCATGAGGGCAATATTCCGCGCTCTCTTAATCGCCGCCGTCAGTTGGCGCTGATGCTTGGCGCAGTTTCCGGAGATGCGGCGAGGAAGGATCTTTCCCCGTTCGGTCATGAAATGGCTGAGCATCTTGGTATCTTTGTAATCGATCTTCATTCCGCTGTCGGCGCAGAATACACAAACTTTCCGCCGCTGGAAAGGCCGCTTCTTCCTGGGGACGGGAGGCTTCATGCTTTCTCACCCCCTTCTTGGGGAGGTTCTTCCGCTACCTTGATCTCTGCCGGAGGCTCGCTCCGGTCGGCGGGCTTGGCTTTTTCGGCGCCCGCGGCTTCTTGGAGGGCCTTCAGGGATTCAGGAGAGACCTGATCGTCGATCTTCACGGTCTGGAAGCGCAATACCCGCTCGCTGAGGCGCAGGTTTCTTTCCAGCTCCCGGATCAGATCGGTTCCGGCGACGTAATCCAGGAGAAAGAAACGGCCCCGGGTGTTCTTGCGGATCTGGTAAGTCAGTTTCCGAACACCCCAGTCATCGAGCCTGATGAGCTCGCCCTTGAAACCCGTCAGGATGGAGTTGATTTTTTCTTGGAGTTCCGAAAAATCTTCTTCGGTCAGCTCCGGGTGGGTAATGAAGATAGTCTCATAGCGTCTCAAAACGAAAATCCTCCTTGTGGGTTCGATAGCCCTTCGCGCGAAGCGAGAGAGCAAGGAGTGATGTTTATTTATAACTCAGGATGGGGAATCTGGCAACGTTTTTTTTGCTCAGGAAATTATGGAATTCTCTGCGCCCTCCGAGGAGGAAAAAAGATCACCCGCAGAGTACGCAGAAGTCGCCGAGCCTTTTCTTGGTACAGACAAAGAACAAAAATCCTTCCAAAGATATGGACCCCTTTTTGCCTTGCGGTCTTCCGGGGATCGAGGGAAGGGGGCCTTTTTTTAATACTCCGCGTGCTCCGCGACCTCGGCGGTTAATGACGCTTACTTCTTCGCCGGCCCGGGCCAGGGTCTGTTCCCGGGGCAGGACCACGAGTCCCTGGGCCTTCACCATGGAGGAGAGAATTCCCGATCCCTGCTCGCCCGTGGTGGTGGCATAGACTTTGCCCCTTTCGCAAATCAGACGGCAGCGGATGAAGTGGACCAACCCGGCTTTTTTGGGGATGTCTTCCCGCAAAATCGCCTGGAGGGCGGGGCGGAATAAATTTTTATGCCCGGACATTTTGAGAATCGAAGGCCGCACGAACTGCTCGAAGGAGACCATGGAAGAAACGGGGTTTCCGGGAAGGCCGAAGAGCGGTTTTCCCGAGAGCATGCCGAAAGCCAGCGGCTGGCCGGGACGCATGGCCACCTTCCAGAAGTTCATCCGTCCGAGTTCGTCCAGCATATTCTTGACCAGATCGTAATCTCCCACCGAGACCCCGCCGGAGGTCACCAGGAGATCGGCCGCCAGCCCCTGCTGGATCTTGGCCGCCAGATCTTCCCTCCGGTCCCTGGCAATCCCCAGTTGCAGGGGGACGCCCCCGCATTCGGACACCAGGGAGGCCAGCGAGTAGCTGTTGCTGTTCACGATTTTTCCGTCTTCCCAGGGGTCGTCGATCTCCAGGAGCTCATCGCCCGTGGACAGAATGGCCACCCGGGGGCACTGGTAGACGGAGACCGTGCACCGCTGAAGGGAGGCCAGCATGCCGAGATGGGCGGGACGGAGCAGGTCTCCCTCCCCCATGATCTTTTCCCCGGCCTTCACATCTTCGCCGGAGAAGCGGATGTTCTTCCCTTTTTCGGGGGCGACTAGGATCATCACCCGATCCCCGTCCTTCTCCGTATCCTCCACCTGGACCACCGTGTCAAACCCGGCAGGAAGGGGCGCTCCGGTCATGATGCGGACCGCCTCGCCCGGACCTACCCGCCCCTTGAAGACCTGTCCCGCGGGGAGATCCGCGAGGACTCGAAGGACCGCCGGCTTTTCCCGGCAAGCCCCGCGAATATCCTCCCAGCGGACCGCATACCCGTCCATAGCGGAGTTGTCCCAGGGCGGGATGTTTCGGGAGCAAAGGATGTCTTCCGCCAGGACCCGACCCCGGGCCTGGAGAATCGGTAGCCGTTCGGTTCCCAGGCGGGGGATCTTTTCCAGGATCAGACGGAGGGCTTCTTCTACCAGAATCATGGTCGGGTAAAGGGCTAGGGGGGAAGGAGTAGCGTATCACCGGGCCGGAGGATGGTCTTGGGGGAGATCTCATTCCCTTCGCAGATCTCCTGCAAATCCACCCGGTACTTCTTGGCAATCTGCCACAGCGTGTCCCCGCGACGCACCCGGTGTTTCCTGGCGGTGCGGGGGTCCAGTTTGAATACCCGGGAAAAATTCCTCTCATAGACTTCTTTCTTTCCCGGCGGAAGATTGATTTCAAAAGAGGTCGATTCGGGAGGGGTCTTATCCCGCCGCAGGGCGGGATTCAGGGCCCGGAGCTCTTCCAGGCTCATTTCCGCGGCCCGGGCGATTCGATTCAGGCGAGTCCCCGGAGGTGCGACCACTTTTTCGTATACCAGGGGGGGATGGTAATCGATGTTGGAAAAACCGTATTTCTCGGGGTTCTGGGCGATGATCATGGCCGCGAGGAACCTGGGGACGTATTGCTTGGTTTCCCGCTTCAGGTAGCGATGTTTGGAAATTTCCCAGAAGTCCTGGCTCTTGGCCCGCTTCATGGCCTGGAGAACCTTTCCTTCTCCCGCGTTATAGCCGGCCGCGGCTAGGTACCAGCAATTGAACATTTCATAGAGATCCTTCAGGTATTCAGCTGCGGCGTAGGTGGATTTTTCCGGGTCCCTCCGCTCGTCCACCCATTTATTTACCTTGAGGCCGTAGCGTTTACCGGTCCGGTTCATGAATTGCCAGATCCCGGTGGCCTTGGCCCGAGACTGGGCGTAGGGGTTATATCCGCTTTCGATCAGGGGCAGGTAGAAAAGCTCCTCGGGCAGATTCTTCTCCCGGAGAATTTTCTTCATCATCCCCTCGTAAGCCTGGGAACGGGCCAGAGATCTGGTAAAGTAACCGTCGGCCTTGGTCTGGAAGAGGTCGATAAAGCTCTTCACTTTTTCATTGAGGATGGAAGGAATAGAGGAGAGAATTTTGGCCCCGCCCTGATCCTCGGGGGAGGTTTCCTGCCCGGCAGTATCCCCGGGGGAAGGGGTTGGGGAAGTAGCTTCCATTTCATAGAGGGTTAGGGTGTCCCCACATCGATCGACCGGAACCGGCTCTTCTGGAGAATCAGGGTTAGGAAAGGGAAAAAGCTTTGCTTCTGAATCATTATTTTCCCCCGCTTGCAGGGGTCCTTGCGGAGAAGCCTGGACGGAAGAAGGAGCGACCGAAAGGGTATCCTTTTCTGCCTTCAGGAGAGCGAATGACCTTTCCAGGATAAGAGGTTCAGCGAGATCCTCTTCACCCCCGTTGCTCGATAGGGAAACCAGCGGCCAGAGAAAATCACCGTGGGCCTGGTCTCCCAGGAAAAAAGAGTCTGTTTCCGGGAGGCGGAAAGGAACCTCGGACTCTGGGGGTGAGGATGGCTGCTTTTCCGGCTGAATCCCGGCCAAAGGGTAATTTTGGGGGGGGGACGCGAGATCGGGCCTTCCGCCGCGGTCTGCGGGGGGCACAGAAGGATCCTGAGTGGGCTTAGCCTGGGCCGGTGAGAAGAATTTGGGGGAAACCGGGTATTGAAGTCCGCTGCAGCCAGCCAGAAGAAGAAGTCCGCTCAGAATCAGGAAAGCCTTTTTCAATAAGGCGCCTCTCAGCTTGGGGTTCAGAACCGGCAATTTATGATACCCAAAGATGTTCACTCTGTCAACTCCCACGGGGGTTTTCGTCTCTTCCCGGGGGATAGGAACTCTAATTTCCACGGAATCGGGGGTCTCGTTTTTCCAGGAAGGCCCGGACAGCTTCGCGGTGATCTTCACTGGCCAGACAGACTTTCTGATTTCGGGCTTCCTCCTCCAGAGCGGATTCCAGGCTGCCCTCGAGGTTTTTCCAGAGGGCCCTCTTGGCCAGGCTGAGAGCCAGAGAGGGACTTTTAATCAGCTTATCGGCAAGAATATTAACAGCTTTAGGGAGTTCTTCAATAGGAACCACCCGGTTGAGCAGGCCGATCCGCTCGGCTTCGGTGGCGCTCATCGGTTCGCCGGTAAAGATCATCTCTGCGGCCTTGGCCAGGCCCACCAGCCTGGGCAGGAAAAAAGTCCCCCCGCCGTCGGGCACCAGCCCCATGGAAATGAAGGCCTCGGCCAGCTTCGCCCGTTCAGCCGCAATCCGCAGATCGCAGGCCAGAGCCAGGTCGAGTCCGAGCCCGGTGGCGAAACCATTCAGGGCAGCAATGACCGGTTTGGGGCTGGCGATCAAGAGGCGAATGATTTCCTGGATTTTCATTAAGAGAAGGTAGGCGGGGGCAGAATCACCGGGTTCCATTTGGTGGCGGAATTCAGAAACGTCGGCGCCAAAACAGAAGGCTCGCCCGGCACCGGTGAGGATTAGAACCTTAACCTCCGGATCCGCCGTTGCCTCTCTCAGAGCGGTGAAAAGCTCATCGATGATTTCCCGGTTCAAGGCATTCAGGGAGCGGGGGCGATTGAGGGTGATGGTGGCCTTGCCGCCTTCCTTCTTATACAGGATGCATTTGAATTCCATGAGCATCTCCTTGATTTATTGAATCCGCCACCTTCGTCATATAAGAGGTGAGGCATTATAACATGCCCACGCTCCGGCCTTTTATTCCGCATTTCTTATTGTTTAGGAAATTATAAAAGTCTCTGCGCACTCTGGGGAGGAAAAAAATCAACCGCAAAGTACGTAGAGACCGCCGAGCTTTTTCTTTGTAAAGACAAAAAATATAAATCATTTTATGAATATGGACTCCTCTTTGCCTTTCGATCCTCCGCGCATCGAGACAAGCGGATGAAGGAAGAGGAAGCAGAGAGCGCAGAGATCGTTCCGTGAAAGTCCTTGGTAGTTTTGGCCTCCCGGGCAGGCTGAGAAGGAGGGCCTCTTTTCGCCCTGCATGCCGCCCCGAGCTTTTGGTTATTTTGACCTCTGCGTGCTCTGCGACCTCTGCGGTTAGGTTTTTTATTTTCCTTTAGCTTTATCGCCTTGACGGGGGTCTCTCAATAAAATTATAATGAACATCCATGTGGTCCCATCGTCTAGCGGCCTAGGACGTCGGCCTCTCACGCCGAAAACACGGGTTCGATTCCCGTTGGGACCACCAACGAAATTGGGGAATGCGGATTTCGGATTGCGCCCTGAACCATGTTAGGTTCAGGGCTTTGCCCTGCACCCTATGTGGTTCAGGGCTGCCCTGTACTCCATGTAGTGCAGGGCGGAATGATAAATAGCCACCTCCGGCTGTAAACGATATCCGTAAGATTTAATATTCGTCCTTTTCCTTTTCTGTCCATCGAGCCTTCCTCGGGTTCCCTAAGAAAGGAATAAATTTTGACCGGGGAGATCAGCGCGCTGGGGTGTGCCTTCACTTGGGCCTTGAGCAGCGTTTTCACCAAATCTCTGGCGCCGCGATTCCATCCCCTGACCCTGAACCTCCTCCGTTGCCTGGGGGCATCCTTTGTCCTTTGGGCCTTGATTCCCTTCTATCCCGGTATCCCTTCTTTGTACCAGGCGCCCGCGGCTTCGGTGCTCTTTTTGGTCGTGTCGGCTGTGCTGGGAATTTGCCTGGGGGATACGGTATACATCCAGGGTTTGAAGATGATCAATGTCACCCTGGCCTTCCCCCTGGCCCAATCTTCGATGCCCGTCTTGACCCTTATCGTCGCGGTGCTATTCCTGGGAGAGCGAATGACCTGGTCTCTGGCCGTAGGAACTGCCATGGTGATCGGGGGGATTTTCCTGATTGCCGTTCCCAGGGGGCCTGGGCCAGCTTCCCCTTTCTCCCCAGACCATCAGAGAAGGGGAATGGGAATCGGTTGGATCCTGATGGCCTCCGCCTTGTGGGCCCTTTCCATCTCCCTTCTGAAACTGGGCCTCCAGGGCGTCAACCTGGTCATGGCCAACGGAATCCGACTCCCCCTTGCCTGCCTGGTACTCATTCCTCTGGCCTTGGGCCAGAAACCAGCCGATCCTTGCCCCAAACCCGCGGTGCGGGAAATATTCCTGGGCGCCTTCACTGGGGCCCTTTCTTTCGGCCTGGGAGGATTCTTGTTCCTGGCGGCCATCCAGTATGCCGGGGCCGGCAAGGCGGCGGTGCTCACCAGCTGCGCCCCCCTCTTTGGTCTCCCTCTTTCGGCCCTTTACTTGAAGGAAAAGGTGACCCCCCGGGTTCAATGGGGAACAGGGATAGTGGTCACGGGCATTTTCTTCCTCCTGGCGGCTCCTCTGTGAAGGGGTCCCATTGGCGGCCTTCCCTTTTCCCCTGATCCCCGGTTCGATTTTCTCGGCAACCCGCGAAAGCCAGGGAGTGGTTTGTTTTTTTGGGTCCCCTTTTCGCCCCTTTTCTGCTATAAAATTGATTCAGGTTTTGGCTTTCCGGTCAAATTCGTAAAGGCCGAAACAACCTCTCTTCAGGAGATTTTTCATGGACCTATCCGAGATCCACAATTTTCTGCGCGGACAGAGGAAAAGGGCTGAAGAATCCGACCTCCCCCTGAAATGCATTCGGGTGATCGACTTGGGCGCGGTGGTCGCCGCGCCCTTTGCCGCGACCCTTCTGGGAGACTTTGGGGCCGAAGTGATCAAGATCGAACCGACGGAGGTACCCGATGCCATCCGTTATTGGGCAAGGGTGGAGAAAGAAATGGAACCCTTCTGGCTCGTGGCTTCCAGGAACAAGCTGCCCATCACCTTGAACTTGAAACATCCCCATGGCAGGAAGATTCTCGCCCAACTGGTGGAGCAATCGGATATTCTTTTCGAAAATATGCGCCCGGGGACGCTGGACCGGCTGGGCTTCTCCTCCCAAGAGCTGTGGGAGATCAACAAAGGATTGATCATCGGGCGCATTTCGGGCTATGGCCAGACCGGGCCTTACCGGAACAAGCCCGGATTCGGGACCCTCGCCGAAGCCATGAGTGGATACACC
>LJUR01000172.1:8183-12692 GCA_001304105.1 Deltaproteobacteria bacterium SM23_61 | reverse complement strand
TTTAATATCGTCTTTACTATACGGTTTTATAAGGGTTTTGTCAATAATTTTTTCGCTCTTGATTAATAAATTTCGATGCTTATCCCGGGCATTGGATTCAAATTGACCACCCTTTTTTCGCAATATTGCGCGGGAAAAGAGGGGATTTGGCCTGCATCCGTAGGGGCGATTCATGAATCGCCCCTACACCCGGCCTGGGAAATGGCTTTTCCTTTCTTACCGATATATTTGCAAAAATGATGCGCTAAGCGCTTAAATAATTACGTCGTATTCTGCCGGGTCGACTACGGCTTCGATGACCACCGGCTGATTCCCGGCCAGTCCCTTCTTGAAGGCCTCACGGAACTCTTCCTCCTCCCGGGCGACCACTACTTTAGCCCCGAAGAAGTTGTTACTCGAAGCGTAACCCGATCCGAAAAGCTCCACCCCGTACCGGTGATACTCTTTGCGGCTCTGCTTCACTTTGATCAGGCTGAGGTAGCGGTCGCGGAAGACCACAAAGACCGCCGGGAGCTTCAGCCGGACCGCGGTGTTGATCTCCCCCACCTTCATGAGGAATCCCCCATCTCCCACCACGGCCGTCACCGGCCGTTGCGGCTGCACCAGCTTGGCGGCAATGGCCGCAGGGATGCCGAATCCCATGGAGGACCAGCCATTGGACACCAGGAAGTTCCCCGGGCCCCGGGTATCCCAGAGCTGACCGATGATATGGGTATGGGCCCCCACATCGGCCACCAGAATTCCGTCCTTGGGAAGGGTCTGACGCATCGCCAGAAGGGCATGGTGGGGGGAGAAATTCTTCTGTCGAGGAGTCAGGGCCTGGTACAGCTTCTTGCGGTGCACCGGCAGGGCCTTCAGGTCCCACTGATGCTCGATTCGATCCATTCTGAGCAGGCCTTCCAGGATTTCCCGAATGTCCCCGATCACCTGGCACGGGACGGAATACCCGCTGGCAATATCGATGGGGACCGTGTTGAGATTGACCACCGGAAGGTCCTTGCTCACCCAGTCTTCGTAGTTGAACTCCACCGGGTCGTAGCCGATGGCCAGGACCAGGTCGGCAGGCCGGTAATATTCGGCGACGATGTCCCTCCTTGCCCGTCCCACCACTCCGACGAGCTGGGAGCCTTCTTCGGGAATCTGGCCTTTGGCCATGAGCGTGGTTACCACCGGCAGTTTGTGTTTATTCACAAATTCCAGGAGCTCCCGGGTCGCCCCGGCCCGGTTCATAGTCAGGCCGATGGCCACCAGGGGATGACTGGCCTTGCGCAGGAGTTCTTCCACCTTGGCGAGGGCCTTGGGGTCAAAGGAGGCAATCGCCGGGGGCGCAGGGCTGAATTCGCCTGCGGTTTCCGGAGAAAGTTCCTCGGCCAGGTCTTCGGGAAAGTCCAGATGGACCGGACCGGGCTGCTCGGCCAGGGCCGTTTCCACGGCCTTTTTCATGATGCCATAGACTTTCCCGGTTTCCAGTTCGGCGGTCCACTTGGTTATGGGGGCGTAGAGCTTTTGATGATCGATTTGCATCTGGACCGTTCGCCCCTTCCAGACCTTTCCCATCTGCGCGGTGAAGGCCAGAAGGGGGACCCGGTCGAGGAAGGCGTTTCCCACCCCTGTAGTCATGTTCGTGGCTCCCGGGCCGAGGGTCGAGAGACAGGCCCCCGGTTTCCCCGTGAGCCGGCCGTACACATCGGCCATGAAACCGGCACAGGCCTCCTGGGTCACCAGGACGAATTCCACTTTGCTCCCGTGCATGGCCTCGATGAATCGGGCGTTCTGTCCCCCCGGGTAACCAAAAACGTATTTCGTTCCTGCTTTTTCCAGGGTGTCGACGACGATATCGGCGTTGCTTCGCATCTTTTTCTCCTTGTTTTAATGGGACACAGATGAACACGGATAAAAAAATCAGCCTAGAGCTTAGAGCGGAGAGCCGAGAGTAAAAAACATTTTACACCTTACGCCTTACGCCTCGCGCCTTACGGCGTTTATTGGGACACGGATGAACACGGATAAACACGGATCACATAAGGTTTAAAATTAGGAATAGAACTCTGTCGCCTTTGACTCCGGACTCTGCACGGGCGCGCGGACTTCGGCGAGCTCAGCCGAGCCGCAGCGCGCCCCTACAAACTCCGAATTTATTTGGACACGGATGGATGCGGATTCTCCTAACTCCTCACGGGCGCGCGGCAGCGCGCCCTACAAGCTCCGAACTTTGTTCTCCTCACTTCTCACCTTTTTTGGGCGGCGATAGGTTCAACCGTGTCATGACCCTATCCTTCAGCCAGCGCATGGGCCAGGCGATGAGCAATCCGATGGCCGCGCCCCCGATGACATCCAGGGGGTAATGGACTCCGATGTATATGCGGGAATATCCCACGACGGCCGCGATTACGAAGATAAGGGGGGCCAGACGGCGGAACATCTGCGCCAGGAAAAAAGCCGCCCCAAAAATATTCGTTGCATGAGTAGAGGGGAAAGAGTAAACCGTATTGCAGCCGTTCAAAAGCCGAACCTCTTCCAGAACGTGGCAGGGACGAATCCTTCCCACCCATTCCTTGAGGAGCCGGCTGGAAAATGGGTCGGTTATGGCCAGCGTGAGGCCGACAAAAACCAGAAAAACCAGCCCCCCTCTCCTCTCCCTCCACAAGATGTATGCTCCCAGGATCGCGAGGATATAGGTGAAATTATTCAGGTCGGTCATGAAGGGCATGAACCAGTCGAAGAAAGAGTTCTGCCCCGCCTGGTTGATGAGGCAGAAAAGGGTTGTATCCAGGGATTCTAACCAGGATGCCATGATCGATCTGCCATTTAACCGCGCTTAAAAAAATATCTCCTGAGGGATTCAGCCCGCCAAGAGACGTACCAAATCATTTTATAGAAATTTGCACTTCCTGTCTATGCCTTTCCCAGGCAAGCAAAAAAAATTAACCGCAGAGATCGCAGAGCACGCAGAGGAAAAATATAGAAGAATGGAAGAATGGAATCTAAAAAGCATTGGAATATTGGAATAATGGAATGATGGAATAATGGGTTTGTTTGCTTTAGGGGAGAATTCCCTTGAAACTGCTCTCCAAAACCGATAGGATTTTACAATATCGTGGAATTTTTGGTATTTTAAGAAATACAGGTCTTCTGAATCGGATGACGCATTTAAGGGAAAAAGGGTGCAGCCGTCTTCGGGGGTTTAGCCGGGCTTCGATCTTAGTCCTCTTTCTTTTTTGCCTGCCCGGTCATTCTCCTTGTGCCCAGGTCCAACCGAAACTAAAAGTAGTGACTACTCTTTTTCCCCTGCAGGAATTTGCATTGGCCGTCGCGGGAGAAAGAGCCCGGGTTGACCTCCTTCTTCCGCCCGGGGCGGAACCCCATGCCTGGGAGCCCAGACCCAGCGACCTGGTGAAAATTCAAAAGGCCGACGTTTTCATCTACATCGGCCGGGCCATGGAACCATGGGCCAAGGATATCCTGAAAGCCGCGGGGAGCGCCAACCTGAAAATTTTGGAGGCCAGCAAAAGTTTCCAGCTTCTGGAAGCCGGGAATCTTTCTAAGGAATCCTCTCCCGGTCACAGGCATGCCCGCGGCGAGGAACACAGTGATCCCCATGTGTGGCTGGATTTTTCCCTGGACGGGAAAATCACCGCGGCCATCGCCGCCGCTTTTGCGGAGAAAGACCCGGCGAGCGCTTCCCACTACCGGGCGAATGCGGCGGTGTACAGGTCCAGGCTGGAGGCGCTGGATAAAAAATTTGCAGCCGCTCTGTCTTCCTGCCGCCATCGCCAGATCATCCTGGGGGGGCATTCGGCCTTCGCTTACCTGGCGAAAAGGTACGGCCTCCAGCAGATCCCCCTTTACGGGATCAGTCCGGACGCCGAGCCCAGCCCCAAAAGGCTGACCGAGGTCATTCAAGCGGCCAAGCGCCACGGGGTGAAGTTCATTTTCTTTGAAGAGATGGTTAACCCCAAACTGGCCCGGGTGCTGGCACAGGAAGCGGGCCTCCGGACCCTGGCCCTGTATTCCGGGGCGAATCTGACCCGGGACCAGTTAAAACAAAAGGTTACTTTTTTGGGACTGATGGAGAAGAATCTGGAAAACCTTCGGAAGGGGTTGGACTGTGAACCGAAGTGACCCACTCATATCGGTGGAGAATGTTTCCTTTCATTTGAACGGCCTGGAGGTCCTCCAAAATATCTCCTTCGCCATATCCCCCGGTGACTTTCTGGCCGTGATCGGTCCCAACGGCTCGGGGAAGACCACCTTGATCCGCATCATCCTGGGGATTCTGAAACCCACCGAGGGGAGGGTGGTCATCCTGGGGGAAGAGGTGAACCAGTTTTCCCAGTGGCGGCGCATCGGCTACGTTCCCCAGAAGGCCACTCACCTGGACCCCTATTTCCCGGCGTCGGTGCGGGAGGTGGTGGCCATGGGCCTTCTCTCGCAAAAGCGCTTTCCCCGGTTTTTGAGCCGGCAGGACGAGGCGCTGATCGACCGGGCGCTGGAACAGGTGGACATGAA
>LJUR01000172.1:0-8155 GCA_001304105.1 Deltaproteobacteria bacterium SM23_61 | reverse complement strand
GAATCGGGGAGCTCTCGGGGGGACAGCAGCAGCGGGTATTCATAGCCCGGGCGATCGTCAACGGGCCGGACGTCTTGTTCCTCGACGAACCCACCGCCGGGGTGGACGCGGAAACGCAGGCCCGCTTCTACGAAATGCTGGCCGCCCTCAACCAGAAGAAGGGCCTGACCATCGTCCTCATTACCCACGACATCGGAGTGATCACCAAACACGTGAACAAAGTGGCCTGTCTCAACCAGCGGCTGTTTTTCCACGGAACCCATGAAGATTTCTGCAGCTCGTCGATGGTCCAGGAGCTCCTCCAGGGCGAACACCACCTGGTCTGTCACCGTCATTGACCACTCCCATGGAAGAAATCTTATCCTACGGCTTCATGCAAAGAGCTTTTCTCGCCGGGGTGGGCGTTTCCGTCACCTGCGCCATCCTGGGGGTGTTCCTCGTCCTCAAGCGGGATGCCATGATCGGCCACGGCCTTGCCCATGTCACCTTCGGAGGAGTAGCCCTGGGACTGGTTCTCTACGTGGCTCCCCTGCCGGTCGCGCTGGGAGTCGCCATTTTCTCGGCCCTGGGAATCCTGAAGCTGAAGGAGCGGGCCGGGCTCTACGGGGATACGGCCATCGGGATCATCAGCAGTCTGGGAATGGCCCTGGGGATTTTTCTGGTCAGCCTGGCCGGAAGCTTCAACCTGGACCTTTTCGGCTACCTATTCGGCAGCGTCCTGGCCATCGCCCCGGGAGAGGTGTGGGTCGCTTTCCTGCTGGCCCTGGCGGTGCTGATCACCGTGGCCTTTTTCTACCAGGAATTTTTCTTCCTCACCTTTGATCCGGAATCGGCCCGGGTGTCCGGGGTCCGGGTGAGGCGGCTCGATGGTCTCCTGGCGGTCCTGACGGCGGTGACCGTGGTGGTGGGGATGAAGGTGGTGGGTATTCTTCTCATCTCCGCCCTGCTGATCATTCCCGCCGCCGCGGCCCTCCAGGTCGCCCGAAGTTTCAAACAGGCCCTGGCCTTTTCCGCCGTCCTGGCCGTGGTCTCCACCGTTTCCGGACTCCTGGCCGCATTTTTTTTCGACTGGCCGCCTTCGGGGACGATCGTGCTGGTCTCCGGAATCCTCTTCCTCCTCCTCTTTGCGGCCCGTCCCTGGGTTAAGAGCCAGGGTATGGGCGGGCGGTTTCAGCCTTAACTCAGTCGGGATGCCCCCGGGGCCGTTCATCGTCCCGGGCGCATTCCCAAAGGAAGGAAATCTGAATCATGGAAACCGAGAACATCCCCCTCACCGGCGAGAAATGCGAGATTGAGATCGATTTCGTCGAAGGATACCGCAGCCAGCTTCCCGCGGTCATTGAAGAGATCATCGGGAGCGTTACTGAAGAACGGTCGATCTCCCATTTCAACTCGGCCCTGATCCCCTCCAAGGAATCGGTGACCGAAATTCTGGAGGAGCTCAAGGATCTTCTCTTCCCCGGTTACTACCGCAAGCAGGAGATTCATACTTACTCCCTCAGCTATCAGATCGGAAGCGGGGTCAACCGGGTATACGAGAAGCTGGCCTCCCAGATCGCCCGCTCCATCCGCCATGAGTGCCGCCGCTTGAACAGCCTCTGCACCCGCTGTCTGGACCGGGGGCAGAAAGAGGCCCTAGCCTTTCTGAGAAAGATCCCCCATCTGCGCCGGATGCTGGCCGGGGATGTTCAGGCCGCCTACGACGGAGACCCGGCGGCCAAGAGCCTGGACGAGATCATCTTCAGCTACCCCTGCATTCTGGCCATAACCGTTTACCGGATCGCCCACGAGCTGCATATTCAGGAAGTTCCGCTGCTCCCCCGGATCATGACCGAATACGCCCACTCCATCACCGGAATCGACATCCATCCCGGGGCTTCGCTGGGGAATGATTTTTTCATCGACCACGGCACTGGCGTGGTCATCGGGGAGACCACGGAAATCGGGAACCGGGTCAAGATCTACCAGGGGGTTACCCTGGGGGCGCTCAGTTTTCCCAAAGACAGCGAGGGGAACCTCATCCGGGGCCGCAAGCGCCATCCCACGCTGGAGGATGAAGTCACCATCTACTCCAACGCCACCATCCTGGGCCCGGTGGTGATCGGGGCCCGGTCGGTCATCGGGGGAAATACCTGGATCACCCACGATGTCCCCCCGGATACTGTCGTGACCATCGACCAGCCCGGGCTCCGCTACCACAACGGAAATCAGGGAAAATAGAGAAAGGGAAAAAGCGGGCGGGGGCCGGAAAAAGATTTACATCCGATTTTCCTTGACTTTCTTCCGAAATTCACCATAATCGCGGAGGGAGGACGATCTGAAATCGAATCGGTTGGGCTTTTCCTGCAAAGCCGAAGGAATCTCCAAAAGCCACTCAGGGCGTAACTCTCTGACCCGCCGGGGAAGAATGATCCTCCTGGTGCTTGCCGGGGGATTCCTCTGGCAGATGGCTTTCAGCCCCCATCTCTCCGCCTTCACCATCATCGAGAAAAAGGTTTTCAAGGAGGGACCCTATCTTTTCAAGCTCGAAGTCCAGGTTTACGGTACCGGCAGCTCCAAGAAAATCCCCCTGCGGGTCAATTCGGTGAAAGTCAAAATCAAGAATGAACGCGCCAGTTCCCAAACCCTGGAGGTCAAGACGGTCCGCGCCTACCTCGAGCCCCAGGTGTTCCAGGATCTTGAAACCAAGGGGTACCGCGTTTCTCCCGGCCAGTGGGTAACGAAGTACTACCGGCTCCGCAAGGGAAAACGCCCCCTTCTGGGAGAGCAGGGGTTTATCCACATCGCTTTCAACGGCTTTGCCATCACCTTCAGCCCCAAAGAACGCAAATTTCAGGGGCCGTTCAAGTAAATCGCCGGGGAGGGATTCAATTCCCGGGTGAAGACTCAAGATAGGACTCATTTCCATTTCGGAGGAAAGGCATGTTGACGGTTACAGCGGCCGAAGGGAAAACCGTACCGGAGATGTTCCAGTCCCGTGTGCACCTATCCGGGGATGAGGTGGCCCTGCGCTACAAGAAGCTGGGCATCTGGCACGACGTCTCCTGGAAGGGGTACGCCGGGAGAGTGAAGGAAGTTTGCATGGCCCTGCTCGCTTTGGGGCTGAAGCCCGGGGAATGCGTTTCGGTCATCGGGGAAAATTCCCCCGAATGGGTTTACATCGACCTGGGGACCATGCACGCGGGGGGAACGACCGTCGGGGTCTATGCCACCAACAGCTGGGAGCAGTGCCAGTATGTGGTGGACCATTCCGAATCCCGCTTCTACTTCGTGGAGAACGAAGAGCAGCTGGACAAGGCTCTCCGTTTCCGCGCCCACCTTCCCCGGCTGGAGAAGATCATCGTCTGGGACCTGAAGGGGTTGAAGCACTTCAAGGACCCCATGGTGATGAGTTTCGACGAATTCCTGGCCCTCGGGCAAGAACTCGAAAAGAAGGATCCGGGCCTTTTCGAAAAGACCTGGAAGCAGGTGGCCCCGCAGGACCTGGCCCGTTTGATCTACACTTCGGGCACCACGGGCCCGCCCAAAGGAGCCATGCTCACCCATACCAACATCACCTGGATGGCCCAGGCCATGGCCGAGGGCAACCCCATCGAAGCCCGGGATGAGTTCCTCTCCTTCCTGCCCCTCTGCCATATTTTCGAGCAGCTCTTCACCATCTTCATGAACATCAAATACGGGGCCGTTGTCAACTTCATCGAGAGCACGGACACGGTGACCGACAACATGCGGGAAATCTCCCCCACCGTGGCCTACGGCGTGCCCCGGGTCTGGGAGAAATACTACTCCGGGATCATGATCATGATGTCGGACGCCACCTGGTTCAAAAAAATGATCTTCCAGGCAAGCCTCAAAATGGGGAAGAAGTATGCCGCCCTCACCACCGGCCATCAGCCGGTCCCGGCCCCGCTCCGGCTGGCCTATGCGCTGGCCCATTTTGCCACCTTCCGCAAGCTGAAAGAGAGGCTGGGTTTTGACCGGGTCCGTCTGGCTTTCTCCGGCGCGGCCCCCATCTCTCCCGACGTTCTCCGCTTCTTCCAGGCCATCGGCATTCCGCTCCGGGAGGGATACGGGATGACCGAGGGAACGGGAGTCACCTGCGCCAACCAGGGGGACCGGGTGAAGATCGGGACGGTGGGCCAGGCACTGCCGGGGGTGGAGGTGAAGATCGCCGAAGACGGGGAGATCTGTTTCCGGGGAGGCAATGTCTTCAAAGGGTATTTCAAGAATCCCCAGGCCACGACGGAGGTCCTGGAGCCGGATGGATGGATGCACTCCGGGGACGTAGGGCTGCTCGATCCGGAAGGGTTCTTGAAGATCACCGACCGGAAGAAGGATCTGATCATCACCGCCGGGGGCAAAAACATCGCCCCGCAGAACATCGAGAACCAGCTGAAATTCAGCCCCTACATCAACGATGCGGTGGTCATCGGAGACCGGCGCAAGTATCTCGTGGCCATCATCGTCATCGATGAAGACAACGTGGTGAAATACGCCCAGGACAACAAGATCCAGTATACCACCTACGCCACCCTGACCCAGCACCCGGAGGTTACCAAGCTGATCCAGAAGGAAGTGGACGCGGTGAACAAGACCCTGGCCAACGTGGAAACGGTGAAGAAATTCACCATCCTTTCCAAGAAGCTCTTCGTGGAAGACGGCGAAGTGACCCCCACCATGAAGGTCAAACGGAAATACATCAACGAGGCCTTCAAGGACCAGATCGAGACGATGTATAGAGATTAGGTCAGAGGTTAGAGGTTAGAGGTTGGAGGCTGGAGGCTGGAGGCTCCCCTCTCCCTGACCTCTTCATCCAGCTTTGGGTGAGAGGGATGGTGGGAGGGGATTTTTTTCACCATTCATGAGAATTCCCTTTTGGAAAAAGGTGTGCGCGGGGGATTCCATCGATTGTCGTAAGATTCAGGAATTCTGAACCTTGGAGGTTCGCATTGAACACCATCGATCAGATGAAGCTTTTCTTCGAACCTAAATCCCTCGCCATCCTCGGGGTGTCGAGGAAAACCGGCCCGGGAGCCTTTAACATCGTGGAATGCCTCCAGCTCTATGGCTACCAGGGCAAGGTTTATCCCGTCAACCCCAACGCCCGGGAGATTCTGGGCATCCGCTCTTATCCTTCTGTTGAAGCCATTCAGGAACCCATCGACCTCGCGGTCATATCCCTGGACCGAAGCCAGGTCCTTCCGGCGGTTGAATCCTGCGTGAACGCCGGGATCAAGGCCCTGGTCGTCATCTCCCAGGGCCTGGCGGATGTGGGGAAAGAAGGAAAGGTCCTACAAGATAAAATCCGCGACCTTGCCAGGGCAAAAGGCGCGCGGATCGTGGGCCCCAACACCATGGGGGTGGTCAACAACTTTCACGACTTCACCACCTCGTCGATCCCTTTGGTTAAAACCCATTCCCCCGTTTCCACCATCTGTCAGAGCGGCATCTTCTTCACCGGATTTTACAGCTTCACCGGCCCCATCGGGAAAGCCATCGACATCGGCAATACCTGCGACGTGGATTTTGCCGATGTCCTGGAGTACTACGCCTCGGACACGAAGACCCGGATCATCGTCCTGCATATCGAGGGGATCCAGGAGGGAAGAAAGTTCTTCCAGGCTGCCAGGAAAGTCGCCCCTGAAAAAGTTGTTTTGGCTCTGAAGACTGGGCGGACCGAAATGGGAGGGCAGAAGGCCGCCTCCCACAGCGGATCCATAGCGGGTAAGGATTTTCTTTACGATGCGGCTTTCAGGCAGAGTGGCATCATCCGGGCACGGGACTCGGAGGTGTTGACCGACCTGGTGAAGGGGTTTTCACGCCTCCCCCTGCCCGAAGGGGATCGAATCGCTTTGTTGACCTATACGGGAGGCGGAGGAGTCATGGCCGTGGACCGGATGGTGGACATGAAACTCCCGATTTCACCCCTCTCCTCGCAGGCATTGGAAAAATTCTCCCCTCTGGTTTCCTCCTGGCTCCCCCTGGGAAACCCCATCGACATGTGGACGAGCGTGATGAAGTTCGGCGCCAAGCCCATGTACAAAACCTACCTTGAGACTTTGCTGCAGGATGATAAAGTAGACGCCGTGTTTTGCCTCATCCTCTCCCCTAAGCTCCCCGGCCAAGAGTTCTTCGACGTCTCCGACGAAATCATCGAGGCCGCCGCCCGCTTCCCGGACAAGCCCATCGTCGTCTGGGCCTACGGCCCGGACCTGGAAAAGATAACCCAGAAGCTGGATGACTCCGGCCGCGTGGTCATCCTTCCTTCCGCCGAAAGAGCCGTTCAGCTTCTCTTTTCCCTTTGGGAACGCCGGAGGTTCTTGGAACGGATGCCAAAAAAAGGTAACCCCTCGGAGGGTAGGAGAGGTTGATAAAGAACCCAGGGTGCCAGGTCACAACTCAAGCTTCCCGAAAAGGCCTTCCGCCGTTTCCTCAAATGGTAAAGGGTTTCTGGGCTTCGAATTTCGGGTTTGCAGCCCCCACCTTGAAGTAATTGGGGGTCTGGTCGGGCGGCATCCGTTTGAGGATCATCTTGTGGAATTTTTTGTAATCGCCCTTAAAGGCTCCATTCTTCCATACCTTCAACAACTGGCCGGTAAAAAGCCCGTTGAAGTCCCCGTCCACGGAGAGCTGGTTGTCCTGGCAACCGGAGATGAGCAGGATCGTGGCTTTGACGGCGGGCCGTTTTTCCTCGGGCACTTTGGCTTTCAAAATCCGGTCGTAGAAGGCTTTGTTCTGCCGGTAGGTGCGGAGGGCCACATCGGGAGGCATGGCCCGGTACTTGACCTCTTTCGAGCCGACGGCTCCCCCTCGGAGGTTGCCGGTGCCCCGGTAATAGGCGAGTTTGGTCACCGTACCGCTGTGGCAGCTGTCGGAGAAGACCAGGATCCGGACGCCGGGAGCAAATTTTCTCCATAAGGAATAGAGTTCGTCGTCCACCAATTCACCATCATAGAGGCACCAGGTCTCATCTTCCACATCGGGCTCATCGTTGTTGATGTCCGGCAGCTGGCCTCCATGCCCCGAGTAGCTCAGCATGAAAATATCCCCGGGTTTCAGCGTCTTGGCGGCTTTGATGATCTGGGCAGTCACCCGTGCGCGGGTCGCTTTTTTGGTCAGGAGCCTCGTCACCCTGAATTTTCGCGATTTGGCGATGCTGCCCATATCCTCCGCATCCGCTTCGCAGGCATTCAGTTCTCCCGACCAGCCCCCGTAATGCTTCGGGTTTACTGAATTTAAACCGAGAGTCAATGCGATTCCCTTGACCATGGAAAACCCTCCTTTTTTAAAAATTGAATCATCTCCAAATTCGTTGAAAGCCAAAGAGCAGGTCTTTTCAGAATTCCCTGTGAATTCTGCGCTTTGCGGATGACCGACAGGGGGTTCATGGAAAGCGGATATCCCGCCGATGCTTGCTGCGCAATCTGACTTTCCTTCCGGGCCCTTGGCAGGCTTTCATGAAAAATTCGGTCATTGAATTTGGAGATGAACCTAAAAAATAAAAGCCTGGTTCTCCACTCCTGAAAACCAAGCTTTCCCCCATTCCTCCACCTCTTTCTCCAGGTTGACCCGCTGGATGGCAAAGGCTTTTCAATCCTCGTTTTTAAGAGCCAGGCTCCTTACGTCAGAATCTCCTTAAAGATGCATCCATCCTTATATTCAACAAATTAATTTTATTAATGATTTTTATTATGCCAACTTACCTGCCCTGTCAAGAAAAATCGGCTTTCTGTCGCCTGACAAGGTCGATATGGACTTAGCCACTATTGAGACCGGGCGTAGAGGACAGCAAGGATTTTCGTCGGTTTATCCCCGTGGCACTTCACCAGGTGGGGACTGCTGGAGTCGTAATAGACCGCATCGCCGGGCTTGAGGATTTCCACCTGGTCTCCCACCTGGGCCCTCATCTCCCCTTCCAGGACAAAGATGAACTCCTGACCGTCGTGGGTGGAAAGCTCCTTCACCTCGCTGGGCACCATGGTGATGAGGAAGGGTTCCATGAAGCGGTTCGCCTTTTCCGGGGCCAGGGACTCGTAAAAATATCCGTATTCCTCGCTCTTCTTTTTCCCATGACGGGAGACCACCAGACGTTTGTCAGCGTGAACCACGGTCATCGGTTTTTCCACCCCCGGGGAGATGAAATACCCCATCTTCA